>NZ_JBKJAD010000007.1:0-142801 GCF_048146105.1 Azonexus caeni | reverse complement strand
TCGCACCAAGACACCCACACCTATCGGTTGTCCTAACTTTTAAAGATCAATCCCGCCGCGCCGTCGCTTTCACTTCGTCATCAGCAGAGAAGCGAGATTATGAAGCAACTTCTCACTTCCGTCAAGCACTTCAGCAAAATTTCTTTCACCTCACCGCTTGCCTCACTCCGCCGAAAACCCCGGCACCGCAAGGAAGGTGCGCATTCTACACATCAAATTTGGCGCGTCAACACGTTTCGGAAAAAAACTTAATCCAGGGCTCGGTAACGCACTTCGACGATGTCGATCTCACGGATGCCAACCGGGCTTTGAAAGCGGATTGAATCCCCCTCGCGCGCCTTGATCAACGCGCGTGCCAGTGGCGATATCCAACTGATGCGCCCTAGTGAAGCATCAGCCTCGTCGATACCGACAATGGTGTAGGTATTTTCTGCGCCCTGCGCATCGGCAACCGTAACGGTGGCACCAAAGAAGACCTGATCATTATCTCCCTGCCGCAGGGGATCGACGATCTCCGCAATGTCCAGGCGTTTGGTCAGGAAACGGATGCGCCTATCGATCTCGCGCAAACGGCGCTTGCCATAGATATAGTCACCATTCTCCGAACGGTCGCCATTGGAGGCGGCCCAGGCGACGATTTCGACGACATGCGGCCGTTCACGCTTGACCAGATGTTCCAGCTCGGATTTCAGCCGGGCATGCCCGGCCGGCGTGATGTAGTTGCGGGTTCCCGGAGGGATGCGCAAGGCTGGTTGGAGCTCCTCGTCGTCATCCCCTTCGCTTTCGCGGACGAAAGCCTTGTTCATCAATAACCGATACTGTATTGCTCGACATCGACCCGGATCAGGTCGCGCCCGAGAATGGCCGCCGTGTTGCGGGCGAACTGTTCGGCCCAGGCAGCCTGCTCGCGGAAACGGCCGGCGCCGGCGTACTTGGCAACACTGAGGATGCGATCGACTGCCAGAATTTTGCCGGTCGGGGTCGAGACGTCGCATTCGAGCGCGACAAATTCACGGTCGAACCACTGACGCGCCTCGTCGGCGGCCCCGGCATCTGTCAGGCGGTATTCGAATTCTTCGCCCTTGCCGAACGAGACGATGATGTGGTGCTGCATTATGTTCTCCTCCTGTTCTTGGTTCGGTTATTCTAAGCAAAAGCGCATATGCTGTCAGGAGCCACACCATGTCCCTCCATCCGCTCAGCGACGAGGAAATCAGTGATATCCGGCTGCAGCTCAACGAGTTGCGGGTGGAACACCGCGACCTTGATCTGGTGATCACCCATCTGATCGAAAATCCGCCGCCGGATGAATTGCTGGTGCGGCGGCTGAAGAAGCGCAAGCTGGTGCTCAAGGACCGCATATTGCTTCTGGAACAGATGCTGGTACCCGACATTCCCGCCTGAGCATCCTCCGCACATTCAAAACACACATATATATAGCAGTGCATTTCCCCGACAACGCTTTCGGCGACCCTTTCGACATTTCGCGCCTTCCCTTGCGCCGCCCTGCAACCGGCTACGCGGTGCAGATGCTCGATACCGACACCCTGCTCGACTGCCAGCGCAATGAGTTCATGCCCGTCAGGACAAGCAGCCTGCAGGCCTTGTTCGACGACTTTCCGTCGGCCAGGGAAGCTGCCGCCAACTGGGTACGGCAGCATTGCTCCTCGCCCGACGCACATCGGCTGGCCATCGTCCCCGCCAGCTACGACCCGGTGCTGCAGCGTCATATCCTGATTTACGGCGTGCTCACCGATCACCCCTGACCCACCGTTACCGGAGCCCAAGACCATGAGCCTGTTCCATCGCCGCCCGCTCGGGCGCAGTTCGCTGTCCGTTCCCGACGTCTGTCTCGGCACGATGACCTTCGGCGAGCAGACCACCGAGGCCGACGCCCACGCCCAGCTCGACTACGCGCTGGAACATGGGGTCAATTTCATCGACACCGCCGAAATGTACGCCGTGCCGCCGCGCGCCTCGACTTGCGGCGCCTCGGAAGGCATCGTCGGCCGCTGGCTGAAGCGGCAGGCGCGGGAGAAGATCATCGTCGCCACCAAGGTCGCCGGCCCCAGCCGCAACCTCGACTGGATCCGCGGTGGTCCGCTGGCGCTGGATCGCACCAACATCCGTGCCGCCATCGAAGGCTCGCTGCAGCGCCTGCAGACGGATTACGTGGACATCTATCAACTGCACTGGCCGGAGCGCAACCAGCCGATGTTTGGCCAGTGGCAGTACGACCCGGCCAAGGAACGCGAATGCACGCCGGTCCGCACCCAGCTCGAAGCGCTGGCCGAACTGGTGGCCGAGGGCAAGGTTCGGCATGTCGCGGTATCGAACGAACACCCCTGGGGCATCATGGAATTCACCCGGCTCGCCGACGAGTTCGGACTGCCGCGCATCGTGTCGACGCAGAACGCCTACAGCCTGCTCAACCGCACTCACGAAACGGCGATGACGGAAACCTGCCATCGCGAAAAGGTCGGCCTGCTCGCCTACTCGCCGCTCGCCTTCGGCCACCTGACCGGCAAGTATCTGGCCGACCCGGCTGCAGCGGGCCGCCTCACGCAATGGCCGAATTTCGGCCAGCGCTACACCAAGCCCAACGTCGCCCCGGCGGTCGCCGCCTACGTCGAACTGGCGCGCAGCCACGCCCTGACGCCGACGCAACTGGCGCTCGGCTTCGTCCGCTCGCGCTGGTTCGTCGCCAGCACCATCATCGGTGCCTCGTCGCTGGCCCAGCTCAAGGAGACACTACCGGCGACGCTGACGCCGATACATGGTGAACTGCTCGAAGCGATCGACGCCATCCACCTGCGCTACACCAACCCGGCACCGTGAGCGGGTCGCTATTTACGCGCCTGGCTGCGGCACTGGCGACCACGGAAATCGACGAGAAGCTGGCGCTGACCACCGGCATCGCGGCCGACTGGCGCGCCGGCCGGCTCGACTGGCGGGACGAGACGCCGCTCGAACTACGCTGCGGCAGGCCGGCGCGGCCCGAGATCGTGCCGCCGAAAGCCGTGCCGCAACGCAGCCCGACGACGCCGGAAGGGCGCGCCCGGCTGCTGCACGCGATCGTCCATATCGAATTCACCGCGATCAACCTGGCGCTCGACCACGCCGCCCGCTTCCGCGGCCTGCCGCAAGCCTATTACGCCGACTGGATCGGCGTCGCCGCCGAGGAAGCCGAGCACTTCTCGCTGCTACGCGAACGGCTCGCCAGCTACGGCCACGATTACGGCGATTTCCCGGCCCACGCCGGCCTCTGGGAAATGGCCGAGAAGACCGCCCACGACCCGCTCGCCCGCATGGCGCTGGTGCCGCGCCTGCTCGAAGCACGCGGCCTCGACGCGACGCCGCCGATCCAGCGCCGCCTGGTCGAGAACGGCGACGAGGCAAGCGCCCGCGCCCTCGACATCATCCTGCGCGACGAAATCGGTCACGTCGGCCTCGGCGACCGCTGGTTCCGGACCTTCTGCGAGCAGCGTGGAAGCGATGCCGAAACCACCTACCGCGAGCTGCTGCATACCTACAAGGCACCGCGCCCGGCCACGCCGATGAACGAAAAAGCCCGCCTGCAGGCCGGTTTCAGCGCCGCCGAACTGGCAGCACTGGCAAAAAAAAGGTAGAATAATCAGTTCAATGCGTTGATGCATCGCCCGCAGTAACTCCGAGCAGCCCCCGGTTTTTCAGGTTCTTGTGCAGGATTCACCCCATTGATTTATTCCCCGGCATGGCTGCGTCGGGGTCACCCAGGCCGCCCGCGATACGGGCGAATACCGCTGCCCGTCGCGAACCGGCAGCGCGGAAAGGAACAGCATCATGACGTCTACCGTCGACAGCTTTGCCGAACTCGGCTTGAGCGAATCCCTGCTCAAGACCCTGAGCGAAATCGGTTACGAAACCCCCTCCCCCATCCAGGCCCAGTGCATTCCCGTCCTGCTCGACGGCCGCGACATGATCGGCATGGCGCAGACCGGCACCGGCAAGACCGCCGCCTTCGCGCTGCCCTTGATGGAAACCATCGACATCAAGGTCGCCAAGCCGCAGGCGCTGATCCTGACGCCGACGCGCGAACTGGCGATCCAGGTCGCCGAAGCGCTGCAGAGCTACGCCAAGAACCTGCCCGGCTTCCACGTGCTGCCGATCTACGGTGGCCAGAGCTACACCATCCAGCTGAAGCAACTGGCGCGCGGCGCCCACGTCATCGTCGGCACGCCGGGCCGGGTCATGGACCACCTGGAGCGCAAGACGCTCAATCTCGACCAGATGAAGACGCTGGTCCTCGACGAAGCCGACGAAATGCTGCGCATGGGCTTCATCGACGACGTCGAATGGATTCTCGAGCGCACCCCGGAACAGCACCAGACCGCGCTCTTTTCCGCCACCATGCCGGAACAGATCCGCCGCGTCGCCCAGAAATACCTGGTCGATCCCAAGGAAATCAAGATCAAGTCGGCCACCGCCACGGTCGCCGCCATCCGCCAGGTGTACTGGCAGGTTTCCGGCATGCACAAGCTCGACGCGCTGACCCGCATCCTCGAAGTCGAAGAAGACTTCGACGCCGCCATCATCTTCGTGCGCACCAAGACCGCTACCGTCGAACTCGCCGACAAGCTCAACGCCCGCGGCTACGCGGCTGCCGCGCTGAACGGCGACCTCAACCAGCAGATGCGCGAACGTGTCATCGACCAGTTGAAGTCCGGCGCCCTGGACATCGTCATCGCCACCGACGTTGCCGCCCGCGGCATCGACGTGCCGCGCGTCAGCCACGTCATCAACTACGACATTCCCTACGACACCGAAGCCTACGTGCACCGCATCGGCCGTACCGGCCGCGCCGGCCGCACCGGCAACGCGATCCTCTTCGTCGCCCCGCGCGAAATCCGCATGCTGCGCACCATCGAGCGTGCCACCCGGCAGCCGATCGCACCGCTGACCCTGCCCAGCCGCGCCGACGTGACCAACAAGCGCGTCGCCGACTTCAAGGCCAAGGTCGCTGAAGTCCTGGAAGCCGAGGGTCTCGATTTCTTCGCCAACATCGTCTCGCAACTGTGCGAGGAACAGGATGTCGGCGCCGAGGAAATCGCCGCCGCGTTGGCCATGATGGCGCAGGAAGGCAAGCCGCTGCAGATTGTTGGCGAAGACCCGGCGCCGCGCCCGTTCCGCGACGAACAGAGCGAGCGCCGCCCGGCCAGTTTCGCCGATCGCGAGCGCAAGCCGCGTTTCGAGGAACGTAGCGAACGACCGCGTTACGAAGAGCGTGGCGAACGCCCGCGCTTCGAAGACCGCCCGCCGCGCAGCGAGCGTCCGGCCCGGCCGGCGCCGGCCGGCGACATGGTGCGCTACCGCATCGATGTCGGCCGCGACCACGGCGTCGAAGTGCGCGACATCGTCGGCGCGATTGCCAACGAAGCTGGCATCGAAAGCCGCTTCATCGGCCGCATCGGCCTTTACGAAGAATCGAGCACGGTCGAACTGCCGGCCGGCATGCCCGCCGAAGCTGCCAATGCGCTGAAGCGTACCCGCATCCGCGGCGTGCCGATCAACCTGCGCCAGGACGAAGGTCGCCCAACCGGCAGCTTCGGTGGCGAGCGGAAATCCGGCGCTGGCGGCGAACGCAAGTTCGACGGCGAACGGAAATTCAAGAAGAAGCCGTTCGCCGACCGCTGAACGCAGGGTAGCTACCACAAAAGGCAGCGGCGCCCCGCAATGCCGTTCAGCTAGGGTCTTTTTCTGGTAACGAACGGTGTAGCGTTTTGGCAGGGCTTTGACGATACGGGGGCATTGACGCCCCCGTCGTTTTTTGACGATGACAAACTGCATCTGAACAAAGCAATCAAACCGGCGCCACTCACGAAATGAACGACGGCTCGCTGGTGTAGCGTCCGGAACCAGGCAAGGCCGCGACGGACGACCGGCGCCGCCTGGAGCACGCTCGGACTCCCCGCCTTGCTGCCGACCGACCGCCAACACGAGACGAAGCCGATCGGCATAAAACGCTTGACAAACGAACGACAACTGCGAATAATTCGCATTCTGTTAGCCAGCTAGCGTCTTTTCCGCAAGCCAGCCAGTTTCCCCGAAACGTCTGGAGTGCCCCATGGAAAACGCCGACATGTCCCTCGAACTCCGGCTGGCTGCCGTCATCCATCTGCTGTCCTCGTCCGCGCTGCGCGGCGCCACCTTCCACAAGACGGAAGCCCTGCGCGCCCATCTGCGCAGCGTGGCCGACAGCGACGGCCTCAACCCCTACCTGAAAAGCACGCTGCAGGAAGTCCTCGGCGGTTGGGAAGCGGTTTCCTGCCACCCGGCATCGATTCCCGTCGATTTCCATTCCCTGGCCGAACCCGGCTACCAAACCCACTGACAATTTCCAGAGAGAGCTTCATGTCCCGTTATACCGGCCCCCGCCTCAAAGTCCTGCGTGCCCTCGGCGTCGACCTGCCCGGCCTGTCGCGCAAATCGATGCAGGAAAGAGCCCAGCCACCCGGACAGCACGGTGCGCGCAAGGTCACCGCGCGCAAATCGGAATTCGGCCTGCAACTGATGGAAAAGCAGAAACTGCGCTACAACTACGGGCTGACCGAACGCCAGTTGCGCCGTACCGTCGCCGATGCCAAGAAGCACCGCGGCGCCACCGGCGACAAGCTGGTCGAACTGCTCGAACGCCGTCTCGACAACCTGGTCTTCCGCGCCGGCTTCGCGCCGACCATCCCGGCCGCCCGGCAGTTGGTCAGCCACGGCCATTTCCAGTTGAACGGCAAACGCGTCACTATTCCCTCGATCCGCCTGCGCGTCGGCGATGCCTTCGGGCCGACCGCAGCCGGCAGCAAGA
Source organism: Azonexus caeni (assembly GCF_048146105.1). Classification (NCBI taxonomy): domain Bacteria; kingdom Pseudomonadati; phylum Pseudomonadota; class Betaproteobacteria; order Rhodocyclales; family Azonexaceae; genus Azonexus; species Azonexus caeni. The sequence continues at coordinate 135,963 of NZ_JBKJAD010000007.1, read as the reverse complement.
TCGACCTCGTCCGCGCCACGCTGGAAGACCCGGCGCTGGAACGCCCGGAATGGATCGCCCTCGACAGCGCCACCGCTACCGCACGCCTGAGCCATCTGCCCGGCGGCGACGCCGCCCCCTTCCCGCTCGACCTGCAGCGCGTCGTCGAGTATTACGCCACCCGGATGTAAGACTCTGAAAGGAACTCCCCATGGAACAGAACAAGCAGACCCTGCGGATTCCCTTCCTTCAGGCCACTGGTCCGCGTGGCACGCTGCACCTGAATCGCGACAAGACGCCCGTCTCAAGCCGCGAAGCCACCGACGTCTGCGGCGCCCGCTGCATTTCCAGCGATAGCCTGTTCGGCAACTGCAACGAAATCTGCATCCGTCACTGCGGCGCCGATTACCGCCTGCGCATCACTCGCCAGGACAAACTGATCCTGACCAAGTAAGCAAGCCCGAGCAAGCCGGAGCAGGTCGCTGACCCCGCCTGCTCCACCGGAGGGCGCCGATCACACGCCGGCGCCCTCCACCCGATTCCGTAGGCACAAATAGAAACAATTCTTATTTGACTGAATTTTCGGCAATCGGTATATTGAGATCAGTTCTCAATTATGGAGGTGACATCATGAACAGTCTGTTGATCAATACCGCCATCGCCGCGCTCCTGCTCTGGCTGATGATCGCCAGCGCCGCAGCCTGAGGAGGAATACCATGCCGAACAGCAATCTGTGGGCCGCCACCCTGAGTCTGGTCCTGATTCATGAAGAAACCGGTTGCCGGCAGTCGGCCCTGCATGCCGCCCGTCTGCTCGACCATCTCTGCGATCTGGAGATCGACGACGAGACACGCCAACTGTGCGAGCGCGCCAGCCTGCGCCTCGGCGATCCGGAGAAAGTGCATGCTTGCGCCGCTTAAGAACCGTGCCATCCTCGAACGCGAGGCGGCGCCGGACAACACACCGAGCAATCCCCTGCTCGCCGAGAACCTGGCCCTGCGCCATGCGCTGCGCCAGGCACGCAGCAGCCGCAAGCGTCTGCTGACCCTGCACGCCGCCCGTCTGGCCGCACTGGACGAGCGCCTGAACGCGCTGCTGAGCGAGCGCGACGCCCTGCGCCTGCGCCTCGAACAGCTCGAATCGGGTCAGGCCATCATCGAACTCGGGCAACAGTTGATGGCGGCGCGCGAGGCCGAGCAACAACTGATGGCCGCCATACAGCGCGTCTGGCAACTCGACAAAACCCTGTGCGCCGCGCATCGCGAATGCGAACGACTGGCCGGCGAACGCGACCGGCTCGCCCGCTGCCTGTGCCATCGGCCGGCGGACGCCGGATACCCCACCGTCAAGCAAGCGGAGCCCCGCGATTGAAAACCCATCTACTGACCCTGATCCTCGTCGCCAGCCTGAACCACAGCGCCTTCGCGCATGACCACCCGGTCGAGGACCTGCTGGAACTTCCCCACCCGCTACGCTCCCTGGTTCAGGGAGAACTGGCGCAAACGCTCAATGACGACCAGAAAGCCCAGGTCCAGACACTACGCAGCGAGATTCAGCCACAGTTCCTGGCCCTGATGGGCGAAGCGCTACCGATCCAGGAAAGGCTGCAAGCGGCAGCCAGCGATTACGACAACCGCAATCCGCCGTCAGCCGCCGACCTCGAACGCCTCGCCAGGATCCGCATCCGGATGAGCGAGATCATGGCTGGCGCCTACAACCGTCTCAAAGTGATCCTGGACGCCCCGAGCTGGCAGACGTTGCAGGCCGATCTGGCACATCGACGCTGAACGCTTCGCCGCCATCCGGCATGCGCACGCAAGCTCAAGCCGGACGACGACTGGCGCTTCTGAAAAAAATGGCGCTGACCGAAGCCAGCGCCATTTTTCATGCAGCGAGGCCGCTTAGAAAACAACGACCTTGCGTTGCGGTTCGAGCAGCGCCTTGCCCATCGCGTCCGGCTTGGCGGCGGTGACGCCATCCTTCAGCTGGTCCGGCGTATGGCCGCTGTTCGGCAGGTAGAGCGCGCAAACCGAAGCGGTCGCACCCTTCTTCATCGCGCCGTCGAGCATCTGCGCCGGCGTCACGTTCTGCGGCTTGAGGGTTTCGCCGCCAGCGCCCTTGAGCGCCAGATCGCCGGCCTTGTCGCACAGCAGGATATGCACCTGGCCCCCCTGGGCCTGCATCTGGGTCGCCAGTACCAGAGCGACGCCCTGGCTCATCGTACTGGCGGAATTGACGATCACGGTGACTGCCTGCCCTTCGGCCTGGGCGACACCGGCGGCGAGAGCGAAAGCGGCAGCAATGAGGGATTTTTTCATGGAAGGAGTCCTGTCAGGGGTTAAAAAGCGGGACCGCAGCGAGCGGCACACCGGCAGTATATTAGAACTTACTAATAAAATGATTTTTTGATTTGAATTAAATTGCGAACCATTCTCAACTGATAAAATGCAGGCAGTTTTCGTTCCGGCAAGCCAGCTCGACGCCAGCCAGCCCTTCCACTGGAGTCAGTCATGAACCTGCCGCGCCTCACCCTGCTTGCCGCATCCCTTGCCCTCGCCTTTTCCTCGGTCCATGCCGAAGAAACCACACTGTCCACGGTCAATGTCAGCGCCAAGGGCTATGCCGCTGCCGACCTGGAGACGCCAATCGCCACCAGCTCGCTCGAGCGCGACGAAATCGCCCGCCGGGGCGCCGCCAATGTCGGCGACGCCCTGCGCGGCGAGCCCGGCATTGCCGTCGCCAACGACAGCGGGCAAGGACAGAACCCGATCATCCGCGGCCTGGGCAAGGAAAGCATCGTTCTGCTGGTCGATGGCATGCGCCTCAATTCGGCGCAGCCGGCCGGCGCCATCGCCTCCTTCATGACACTGGGCCTGGCCGAGCGGGTCGAAGTCGTGCGCGGCGCGGCATCGACGCTTTACGGCACCGGCGCCCTGGGCGGCGCGATCAACGTGCTGCTGCCGCAGGCGAAATTCACCCCCGGCGTCGGCGTCGAAGCCGCAACGAGCTACGACAGCGCCAGCCAGGGCTGGCGCGGCAGCGCCGTGCTCAACGCCAGCCAGGGCGACCATGCCTTGATGCTGGGCGCCTCGCTGGCCCGCATCGACGATTACGACACGCCCCACGGCAAGGTCGAGCGCAGCGGCTACGATTCGAACGCCTTCATCGGCCAGTACCGTTTCCGCATCGACAGCCGGCAGCAGTTGCGCGTCTCGGCGCAAGTGCACCGGGACGAGGATGTCTGGTATCCGGGTTCGACGCGCCCGCACAAAAGTCCGCTGGTTGGCACAACGACGGTGCACTCGCCGGAACAGGAACGCCGTCTCTATGAACTCGGTTACCAGCGCAAGGGCGACGGCGAACGACCGCTCAACCTCGACCTGCGCGTCTACCGCCAGGACATGGAACGCGAAATCCGCTCCTATTCCAACAATCTGCAACGGGACATCGTCGTCAATAGCGTCACCTTCCGCACCGACGGTCTCGACGCCAAGGCCGACTGGCTGGTGCATCCGCAACACCTGCTCTCGTTCGGCATCAACGCCTGGGAAATGAGCGGCAACCCGGATCGCAGCATGGCCAGCGCTGCGCCGTTCACCACCTTGAGCGCCAACAATCCTTTTCAGGACGCGGAAATCCGCGCCTTTGGCGCCTACCTGCAGGACGACATGCGTTTCGGCAAGCTGAACCTCCTTGCCGGCCTGCGCTACGACACGGTCAAGGCCGACGCCGCCAGCATGAACAACGGCGCCCGCACGAGCGATCTTGACGGCAAGGACAGCGCGCTTTCCGGCAGTCTCGGCGCCATCTACGAAATCGCCCCGCTGCTGCGCCCCTACGCCAGTTACGCCCGCGCCTTCCGGGCACCGGGCATGCGCGAGCGTTATGAATCCGGCCTGCGCGGCGATGGTTATTACTATGCGGGCAGCCCGGAAGTCGAAGCCGAGAAAGCCGACCAGTTCGAAATCGGCCTCAAAGGCGCCAGCCGTGGCGTCGACTATCGCGTCGCCGCCTTCTACAACCGGATCGACAACTACATCACTGGCCAGATCCTCAGCGGTGCCGCCGCCAGCGCCGCCTGCGGCGCGGCCAACGCGGCGAATTGCAAGAAAACGGTGAACCTGGGCAGCGCGACGATCAAGGGCCTCGAAGCCAGCGTCCGCTGGCAGGTCGCCGCCGGCCACTGGCTGAACGCCGGCTACTCGCGCATCCGTGGCGAGAACGACGATCTCGACGAAGCGCTGTTCCAGATGCCCGCCGACGAAATTTCGCTCGGCTGGCAAGGCGCTGTGCTACCCGGCGTCAAGGCCGACTTCACGCTGCGCCTGGTCGACGAACAGAAGCGGGTGGCCACCCGCTTCACCAACGGTGCGGAAAACCGGACGGCCGGCTTCGTCACCGCCGACCTCGGCGCCACCTGGCAGTACGCGAAAAACCAGAGCCTGCGCCTGGCCGTCAAGAACATCGCCGACAAGGCCTACCACGAACACCTGACCGAAGGCCTCTCCAACCAGGAAATCCAGGCGCCGGGCCGCAGCGTCCAGCTCGCCTGGCGCGGGAGTTTCTGATGCGGCGCCTGCTCGTCGCCGCCCTGGCGCTCGCCGGCTGGCTGGCCGGACCGGCCGCCGCCGCCGGCAAGCTGCCGCTGCTGGTGCTGTCCGGCCCACCGGCCTCGGTCTCGACACCGCTCATCCATATGGTCGAGACCGGCGCCCTGCAGGCGGTCGCCGACAAGGTCGAATTCCGCCCCTGGAAAGACCCGGACCAGTTGCGCCTCATGGCCCTCGGCAAACAGGCGGATTTCGTGGCGATGCCGACCAATGTCGCCGCCAACCTCCACAACCGGGGCGTCCCGCTGCGCCTGATCAACGTGTCGACCTGGGGCGTGCTGTGGATGGTCTCGCGCGACGCCGGGGCGAAGACGCTGGCTGATTTCCGCGGCAAGGAAATCGCCATGCCCTTCCGCGCCGACATGCCGGACATCGTCTTCGAACTGCTGGCGCGCCGGCAGGGCCTGGATGCGAAAAAGGATTTCAAGCTGCGTTACGTCGCCTCGCCGCTCGACGCCATGCAGTTGCTGGTGACGCGGCGCGTCGACCACGCCCTGCTCGCCGAGCCGGCGGTGTCGATGGCGCTGCGCAAGACGCAATCCTTCCCGCTCAGCCTGATCGCCCCCGACCTCCACCGCAGCGTCGACCTGCAGCAGGAATGGGGACGCCTGTTCAAACGCGAGACGCGCATTCCGCAGGCCGGCATCGTCGCCCTCGGCGCGGCGGCCGCCGACCCCGCGTTGCAGGCGGCAGTGCTTGCCGCCTACGCCCGGTCGCTGGCCTGGTGCCAGCAAAACCCGCTGCAATGCGGCGCGATGGTCGCCAAACGCATCGACCTGCTGAGCCCGGAAGCCGTCGCCGACTCGCTGGCAGTCAGCCAGATGCGTTCGCTGCCGACGGCGGAAGCCCGCGCCGAACTCGAATTCTTCCTCGGCCAGTTGCACGCCGCCAACCCGGCGCTGATCGGCGGCAAGCTGCCCGGCCCCGCCTTCTACGCCCGATGAGCCGCCAGGCTGGACGGGCGCAGCGAGTGGTCGAGGCGCTCGCCGCCAGCGGCCATTACCTGTGGCGCGGCTGGGGCTCGCTGGCCAGTCTCTGCCTATTCCTCGCCGCCTGGGAAGAGACCGCCCAGGCCTTCGGGCCGTTGATCCTGCCGACGCCGATGGCCGCCTTCGCTACCCTCGGCGGCCTCCTCGACGACGGCGGCGCCTGGCCGGAAATCGCCGTCACGGCGCGCCGGGCGCTCGCCGGCTTCGCGCTTTCGCTCGGCGTCGGCAGCCTGCTCGGCCTGGCCGCCGGCGTTTCGATGACAGCCTCGATGATGGCCCGGCCGATCATCACCGTGCTCGCCGGCATGCCGCCGATCGCCTGGCTGATCCTCGCCCTGCTCTGGTTCGGCGCCGGTGACGGAACGCCGGTATTCACCGTCTTCATCGCCTGCTTCCCGATCGTCTTCGTCGGCGCCATGCAGGGCACGCGCACCCTCGACGGCCAGTTGCGGGAAGTGGCGCAGATGTTCGGTCTCTCGCCCTGGCTGAAGCTGACCGACGTCTATCTGCCGCACGTCGTTTCCTATCTCTTCCCGGCGTGGATCGCGGCGCTCGGCATGTCGTGGAAGATCGTCGTCATGGCCGAACTGCTGTCCACCGAGGACGGCATCGGCGCCGCGCTGGCCGTCTCGCGCAGCCATCTCGACACCGCCGCCTCGATGGCCTGGATCGTCGCCCTGGTCGGCACCCTGCTGGCCATCGAATACCTTCTGCTCGAACCGCTCAAGCGCCGCGTCGAGTCCTGGCGGGAGTTCGCATCATCAAGCAACTGAAGATTTCGGCGGTGCACCACCGCTTCGGCTACCAGCGCGTGCTCGAAGATATCGACCTCTGCGTGCAAGCCGGTCAGGCCGTCGCCCTGGTCGGCCCTTCCGGCTGCGGCAAGAGCACCCTGCTCAACCTCGCCGCCGGCCTGCTCAGCCCCTGGGAAGGACGCATCGACAGCAGCTTCGGGCAAGCCGCGATGATGTTCCAGCAACCGCGCCTGCTCCCCTGGAAACGCACGCTCGACAACATCGCCCTCGGTCTCAAGGCGCGCCGGACACCGATTGCCGAACGGCAGACCCGCGCCCGCCAGCTGGCTCACCGGATGGGTCTCGACGACGACGCTCTCGACAAGTTTCCCGCCGCCCTTTCCGGCGGCATGCAGAGCCGCGCCGCGCTGGCCCGCGCCTTTGCCGTCTCGCCCGACCTGCTGCTCCTTGATGAAGCCTTCGCCGCCCTCGACATCGGCCTAAAAAGCGAACTCTACGGATTGCTCGCGCGCGAGCGCGCAGCGGCCGGCAGCGCCGTGCTGATGATCACCCACGACCTGATGGAAGCCCTCCGCCTGGCCGACCGCATCCTGGTGATGAGCGGCAGCCCCGGCCGCATCGTCGCTCAACACCGGGTCGCCACGCCGGTCGGCGAACGCGACGACGCCTGGGTTTTCGCCCGTACCGCCGAATTCATCCGCTGGCCGGACATCCGCGCCGCCTTTGCCCTGCCGCCGCTGGCCGCCACATGAAAAACCGTACTTTTCCCGGACCAAGCGCAGCCCTCTGGCTCTGCCCCTGCCGCCCCTTCTTCCTGCTCACCGCCGCCCACGCCAGCATCGCCATGGCCTGGTGGCTGGGCAACCTGGCCGGTCTGCTGGCGCTGCCCGAGTTGCCGGGCGGCAGCGTCGTCTGGCACATCCACGAGATGCTGTTCGGCTTCGCCACCGCGGCGCTGGCTGGCTTCCTGCTCACCGCCGTGGTCGAATTCACCGGCACCCCGCCGGCCCCCCGGCAAACCGTGCAGATTCTGCTCCTCCTCTGGGCCGGCGGTCGCCTCGCCTACCTGCTGGCCGGCTGGCTCGGCGTCTGGCCAGCCGCCCTGTGCGACCTCGCTTTCCTCGGACTGCTGATGGTAAAAACCGGCGCCCCCCTGTGGCGCGACCCGCAACGCCGCCACCTGGCGTTTTTTCACGCACTCGCCGCGTTGACCGCGAGCCACGCCGGCTTCTACCTGGCGCTGGCGCGCGACGGCGACGCCATGGCCTGGCTGCGCCTGGCCATCGGCCTGCTGATGATGCTGATCGTCGTCGCCATGTCGCGCATCTCGATGCGCCTGGTCAACGACGTGCTCGAAGGCCAAGGCGGCATCACCGCCCCCTACCTGGCGCGACCGCCCCGCCGCAACCTGGCGACCTTCACCATCGCCCTCTACAGCCTCGGCGAATTCCTGCTCCCCGGCAACGCCGCCGGCGGCTGGCTGGCCCTGGCCGCTGCCGCCGCCATGCTCAACCTGCTCAACGACTGGCATGTCGGGCGGGCGCTGGGCCAACGCTGGGTGCTCGTTCCCTACCTGGTCTATTGGCTGATCGCGCTCGGCTACGGCCTCATCGGCAGCGGCCGGCTGGCCGGCGAAAACTGGCAGAGTGCCGGCCACCACCTGCTGCTGGCCGGCGCCATGGGGCTCGCCATCCTGTTCGTCATGGCCGTCGCCGGCCGCATGCACAGCGGTCACGGCCTCGATCACCGCCGCTGGCTGCCCGGCGCCGCCGCGCTGCTGATCGCCCTCGGCCTGCTGCGCGCCGCCGCCGGCCTGGCGGCCTTCGCCGCCGCCTACCTGACGCTGCTGAATCTGGCCGGTCTCCTCTGGCTGCTCGCCTGGGGCATCTACCTTGCCTACTCCTGGAGCGCACTCGCCGGCCCGCGGCCGGACGGCGGCAAGGGCTGCGACGAGGCCGGCTGAGCCCAGACGCTGTCGGCATGGCCGATCCGCATGCGCCGTGCGGTGTGGCCGGCGATCAGCAGGAAGACCGGGACCGCGGCGAGCGCCGTCAGGTCGATGACGCAGCCGATGCCCGGATGATGCCAGGCGCCGCCGATGCCCCAGACGCCGGCCAGACTGCTCAGCGGAATCAGCAAGGTGAGCAGGGCCGCCAGGCGGAGCAGTTCGACGGCGGCGCGCGGCGCGCCGCGCACGAAGGCCCAGGCGACGGCGGCGACGAAAAGCGCGTAGTAGATGCCTTCGTGCCACGCCGCCAGGTTATCGACCCGCTGCGGCAGCCACTTGGTCGCCGCCAGGGTCGCCGAAATGCCGACGACACAGCCGAGCGAAACGCCAACGGTCAGGCTGCCGAGCACCCGCGCCGAGCGCGTCTGCTCGGGCACGCCGTCGGCACGTTGCTTGCGGCGCCGCGATTCGATCCAGAGCAGGTTGCCGGTATAGAACAGCAAGGCGCCGGCCAGACCGAGCAGCAGGTAGAGCCAACGCACCGGATTGCCGCCGAAGCTGCCGAAATGCAGCATGAAGAAGGTGTTGACTGCAGTATCCCAGGGGTCCATCTGACCCGGCAGGTCGTGCGGATCGATTTCACCGGTATACGGATTCAGGTGCGTGCTGGCATAGGTGCGGGCGCGCGTGCCGTAGCGCGTGTCGAGGCCGGTGATGCTGGCTTCGAGCTGGCCGCCGGCCTGCTTGAAGCTGAAATTGAAGACGTCGAAACCGGGCTGCTGGGCATGCGCCAGACGCAGCAGTTCGACTGCCGGCAGCGGCCTGGCGTCCGGCGTCGGCGGCCCCGGCGGGGTTTCGCGCTGCCAGGGAACGCCCTGCTCATAGACCACAGCCCCCTGCACGTCGTAGAACTCGTCGTGGAAAGCGAAGACCACGCAGGTCAGCGCCATGACGACATGGAAAGGCAGGCTGACGACGCCCAGCGCGTTATGCACGTCCATCCACAAGCGCTTGATGTTATGGCCGATGCGCATGGCCAGGAGGTCCTTGGCCAGCGTCGGCAGGAAGATGATCAGCCCGGAGACCAGCGCCACCGCATAGAGCAGCGCCACCGCGCCCATGATCGGACGGGCCAGCGCATCGGGAAAAGGCAGGCCGACTAGCTGGTGCAGCGTGTCGACCAGTTGGGCAACCGGCGCCTTGCGCAGTTTCTCGACCTGCAGGCTGCCGTCGTCCGCGAAGCTGGCGCCGAACTCGGTGAACTGCCGGCGGCTCTTGCCCGGCTCGCGCCAGATCACCCGTGCCGGCGCATCGACCGTCGGCTCGACGACGATCAGGTAGTTCTTCGCCGCCTGCGGATGCTCGGCGAGCACCGCCTGCAGCAAGACCTCGGCACGTGCCAGCGGCGGCGGCGCGGCCAGCGACGAAGGCGGCGTTGCCCAGCGTTCGAGCGGTTTCTCGAACATCGTGATGGCACCGGCGTAGAAGGCGATGAACAGCATCAGCCCGCTGAGGATGCCGACCCAGATGTGCACATCCTTGTACACCTTGATGACGTCGTTGCGAATTTTCATCGGCTCACCCCAGCAGTCCGCGAACACCGGCCAGCAGACCGCAGGCGACCAGGTTTGCTCCACCCAGCCAGAGCCAGGCGCGCCGGCTGTCGCGAAAAAGGAAGACAAAGCACAGGACGCCGGCCCATAGCGGCGCCATCAGCCACATGACGAACTGGATCTTGCCATTGCCGCCGGCAATGCCGCCGGGCGTCAGCCAGGCGCACAGTCCGCTGACGGCGACCGCCAGCGAAAACCCCAGCACCAGGCCGGCACAGGTCTTGCCGAACCAGTCGGCGCTGTCGAGTCGATGGCTACGCTGCGTCGTCATGCCGGCCTCCGCCGCCGATGCGCCCGCCACGCCCCGAGAAAAGGCGCCAGCGTGCCGACCAGCATCAACAGGCTGAGCCAGGTGGCGACCGCCGCCATCGCGCCCATCATCGTCAGCAACAGGAGCAGCGCGAGGAGCGCCAGCGCCGCCCCGGACCAGGCAAGGCCCCGCGCCGGCCGGCGCGGGGCGGCCAGCCATTGCTGCTGCGGCACGGCGAGGTAGAGCAGCCAAGCGCCGACGATGCCGGCCAGCGCTGCGAGCGTGTACAACCAGGGATTCATCGATTGTCATCCTTGAAACGGCAAGAGATCATCATTCGCCTTCCGACAGCCCGAACAGGAAAGGCGGCAGCGAGGCACCCAGGGTCTGCCCGTGCGACAACCCCGGCAAATCCAGAAGCTCGACGGCCAGCCCGCGTTGACGCAGCCTTGCGGCCAGCGCCGGAGCCGCGTCCGGCGGCACGCTGTGGCGCGCCCGTTGCATGATTTCGACGCTACCGGCATCGCGACCGGCCGCCAGCTTCCGCTCCCCCGCCCCGGCGCCCAGCCACAGCCGCAACCGGGTCTTGGCGGACCAGCGAGCAGCCGCGGCTTCCTCGCGCGACAACTGGCCATCGCCCCACCATAGCGAAGGATCGGCGGCCCCGTATTCGGCAAAAGCTTGCGGCCGGGTAAACAGGACATGGAGGACGAAGACGCCACCGTAGGAATGCCCCCACAAGGCCTGGCGCGCCGGATCGACCGGCGCCAGCGCGGCGACCTGCGGCATCGCCTGCCTCGTGATCAGCTCGAGAAAGGCGTCGGCGCCGCCGTTGCGGCGGCTGCCCAGCGGATCGCGCTGGGCCTCGTCTCCGCCCGGCCGGCGCGGCGTGTAGTCGAAGGCGCGGGCAGCGCCGTCGATGCGCAGATCGTTGTCGTGGGCGACGAAGACGATCACCGGCGCGGCGGGCCGGCGTGCCAGTTCGACCAGCGTGGCTGCGCCGACATCCATCAGGGCGGCGTTGCCGTCGAGCAGCCAGGCCACCGGATGACCGCTGACCGGTGCCGCCCCGGTCGGCAGCGCGACCCGCAGGCGGTAATGCCGCTCGCCATCGGCCGACGACAGGCGCAGCGTGGCAAAACGATAGCCGGCAACGCCGGTCTCGGCCACGGTGGTGCCGGTACGCTGGGCCAGGTTCGGCTGGGCGACGACGGGCTGCTGCATCAGCAGCAGGCCACCCAGCAGAGCGAGCAGGAAACGGTAGGTCACCAACTGAAGGTCGCCGTCGCGTTCACGGTGCGGCCGGTACCGTAGTAGCAGGAAGCGACGGTACCGCAGGTCGAGATGTACTGCTTGTCGGTCAGGTTGCTGACGTTGAGCGCGAGTTGTACCGGCAGCTTGCTGTCGCGGCCGATGACGTAGCGGATCGCCGCGTCCCACAAGGTGAACGAGGGAATCCGGTAGGCATTGGCGCTGTCGCCGTAGCTCCTGCCGTTGTAGCGCACCCCGGCGGCCAGGCTGAGGCCGGCCAGCGCGGCGTTGTGGAAGGTATAGTCGGCCCACAGCGAAGCGGTCTTGTCCGGCACCCGGGCCAGTTCCTTGCCGCGCAGGGCCGCCGTGCCGCGGATGACTTCGGAGTCCATCCAGGACAGCGCGCCGATGACGCTGAAGCCCCGGGTCAGCGTGACGCGACCTTCCAGTTCGACGCCGCGAACCTGGCTTTCTCCCCCCTGAATCTTGCACTGGCTGCTACCGGCCGGGCCACAGGTCGCGTTGCCGGTATCGTCGAGCAGGATGTTCTGCTGGCGCAGGTCGTAGACGGATAGCGTGACCAGTCCGTCGATACCCTTCGGCTGGTACTTCACGCCGATTTCCCATTGTTCGCCGGTGACCGGGTCGAAGGCCTTTCTGGCGGCATTCAGATCGGCATTGTTGCCCGACGGCTGGAAGGATTCGGCAAAACTGACGTAGGGCGCCAAGCCGTTGTCGGCGACATAGAGCAGGCCGGCGTTGCGGGTGAAGGCCTCGCTGTCGACCTGGGTCGGCGAGCGGCTCCCCCAGGTGTCGGTCGCCACCGTGTACGCCTGCGTCCAGGTGTCATCCTTGGCCCAGTCGTAGCGTCCGCCCAGCGTCAAGCGCCACTTGTCGACGGCAATCTGATCCTGCAGGTAGACACCGGTCTGCCGGTTAACACCGCCGAGGTAGGTGATGCTGGTGGTCACCGGCGTGAAGTGACTGTACACCGGATTGAAGATGTCGATCGCTCCCGGGTTGTTCATCGCGGCGCGGGCGCCAGTCCAGTCGGCCTTCTGCCAGTCGATGCCGGTCAGCAGGGTGTGCTCGAGCGGACCGGTCGCGAACTTGCCGGTCAGCCGGGTATCGACGGTATAACCGCGCGAATCGCCGTCACCCCAGACCGCGCGGCGGTTCTGCGTACGTCCGTCGGCATTCAGGGCGCCGTTGGTGACGACGGTGCGGAACAGCGACTGGACGTCGGTCAGACGTGCGCTCTGGCTGAATTTCCAGCGCTCGTTGAAGGCGTGCTCGAACTGGTAGCCGGCGGTCCAGATCGTCCGGTTGTAGGTATTCCAGTCCGGTTCACCGATGAAGGTGCTGTTCTTCATCCGCCCGTACTGGGTCGGCACCAGCGTGCCGGCCATCGGCAGGAACTGGTAGGTCGATCCGCCATGATCGCGCTGGTAAAGGCCGAGCAGGGTCAGCCGCGTCGCGTCGGAAAGCTGGAAGGTATAACTGGGCGCGATGAAGGAATGGTCTTCCTCGGTATGCTCGATCTGGGTGTCGCCCTGGCGGACCAGGCCGACCAGGCGGAAGAGATGCCGATCATCGTCGGAACCGCCGCCGAGATCGAAGGCGGCGTTGTACTGGCCGTGCCCATCGACGCCCAGGCGCAGAACACGCTCGCGCTCCCGATTCGGCATCTTGCTGACCTGGTTGACCATGCCGCCCGGCGCAACCTGGCCGTACATCACCGCCGCCGGCCCCTTGAGCACCTCGATCCGCTCGAGGTTCCAGCTGTCGATCATGGTCCGGTTCCACTGGCTGCCCTGCGGCGCCCGCATGCCGTCGATGGTGACGTTGTTGCCCCAGCTGCCGGCATCGAAACCACGGATACTGAAATCATCGACGCGATTGTCGATGCCGGTGCTTTCCAGTGCCACACCGGCAACGTAGCGCATCGCGTCATTGAGATTGCGGACGCCGCGCGCATCCATTTCCTCCCTGGCGATCACCGACACCGACTGGGCTGTCTCGGCTAGCGGAGTTTCGGTCTTGGTCGCACCGGAAGTCTGCTTGGTGGCCTGGTAGGCATTGACCGTCACCGAGCCGAGCATTTTGGCATCGCCGTCGGCTGGCACCTGGGCCACGGCAAGCGGAGGGAAGGCCGCCAGGACGGCCAGGAACAAGGACTTGCGATGCATGCGGTCAACGCGGGTTTTCATGAGATTTCTCGATACGTTCATTGATATTGCTGTTGCGACTCGTTACCATTTGCAACAAATGGCCGTAGTATTGCAAAGGATCGTCACCCGAACTTTTGCCAGAGCAAGGAAAATGTTTGCTGTAAAGAAAACCCCCTCCCCGGTGATCGACGCCGACTACCTCTTCCGACGCATTGGCGAAGGCTTCGACATTCCCTACAAGCCACCGCGCGCCGAACTGCTCGCTGGCGTCTTTTTCCAGGCCGGGCTGCGCGGCGGACTAGGCCTGCAATGCACCGACATCCTCCATCTGTGCAACCTGAACACGGCCTTTGCACTGATGCCCGCCGGCACGAAAGTCATCGTCAAGCTGGAAGGCAATGCCCGGGTCAAGCTGGACGGCCAGCTCCTCGATCTCGACGCCGGCGACGGTGAGTCGGCCCGCCCCGTGGCCACCGTGCTGACGCTGACACGAGCGGTCCGGTTCACGCGCAGCAGCACCGCCGGAACCCGGGAGCGCATGGTGGTGATCACCTTGTCGCCTGCCTGGATCGACGAAGCCGGCCTGAACGGGCGATTGCCGGCCCGCCACCTGAATCAGCTCGCCTGGCAACCGTCGCAACGCACGCTCGGCGCCGTCGAGCAACTGCTGCGCCCCGGCGACGCCGAAGATCCGCTCGAGCGCCTAGCCATGGAAGGCCGCTGCCTGGACATCGTCGGCGATGCGTTTACGCAACTCCTGGCGCGCGACCACACCAGCGATCACGGACTCGCACCGACGCACTACCGGCGCATTTGCCGTCTGCGTCGTCTGCTCGACAGCGGCGCCGCCGACCACCTCGACATGAACGGAATAGCCCAGCAGATGGGCTGCAACGCCACCACCTTGCAACAGCATTTCCGCCAGGCCTTCGCCAGCACCATCTTCGACTATCTACGTCAGCGCCGCCTGGAGCGGGCAGCGAGCGCCCTGCGACGCGATGGCGTCAGCGTCGCGCTGGCCGCCGAAATCGCTGGCTACGCGAGCCAAGCCAACTTCTCGACCGCCTTTCGGCGCCATTTCGGCGAATCGCCCAGACATTTCCGCAACCGCTGCTGACACCCGCACCGGCGCCCGAATCCAGCACTGCAGCCCTTGATTTATGTCAAGCTGCTGGAGCGCAGACCTGCTAAGGTGCAACCGAGGCATCCCTCTCACCAGCCAGCCAGCCGCCCCGCGGTAGCCAGCCAATCGTTTCCACAAGAGAAATCCATGGCTGGAAATTTTGCTGGCACCCCCATTCCATCATCGTCCCTGCCGCCCGTCGAGGCCGTGCGGATCGCTGCGCCTTACCTGCGTATCGCCCATCAGATTCCCGGTCGCATCCGCTTCAAGATCGACGCGGCGATCCTCGACGAGCCCGCCGTCCGAGCCTTCGGCGAGGAAGGGCTGGGCGACGCGCTGGGAGCGATTCGCGGCGTGCGCGAGATCCGTCTGAACAAGCTGGCGCGCTCCTGCACCGTCGCATACGACAACGCGGTGATTCCCGACCGCGCCTGGCACGACCTGCTGGCCGGCGCCAACACCCCGGCCGCGCAGGCGCTGCTCGGCATCATCGAAGACAAGTACGAGGAGGTCTGTCATGGCCAACTATGACGAGGCGATCCTGCGCAGCCGCACCCTGCAGCCGGCGGCGCCCTTCCCGCTGCTGCACCAGGCGATCCGCATCGCCATGTACGACGAATACGCGGCTCGCGCCTACTATCGGCATGTCATCGAGGCCTACGGTAATCTGCCGCCTTTCTCGAACATCGTCGCCGCCGAGGAACAGCACATCGCCGCACTCGGCCGACTCTGCGAACGTTACGGCATCCCCCGCCCACAGGATCCCTTTCCGCTCGAAACCGTCGTCGCCCCCACCTGGCGCGCCAATCTCCAGCAAGGGATCGCGGCCGAGATCGCCAATGTGCAGCTCTACCAGCACCTCCTGTCGATCCAGCCGCCGGCCGATGTCCAACGGGTCTTCCTCAACCTGCAGTCGGCCTCGCTGGAAAACCATCTACCGGCTTTCCAGCGCGCCCTGCAGAGCGCCATCGCGCGCGAGAGCTACCACGCCGCGCAAGGCGTCCCGGCCAGCCAGGCCTATGTCCGCCACGGCCCGTTGACCGGCATCGTCGAAAGCGGTCTCTCCCTGCTCACCCGCCAGCACGGTGCCTTCGGCATCGTCGGCCCGCTGGTGCGCAACGCCCACCCGGCACTGCTGGCGGGAATCGTCGCTGGCGGCGCCGCCGTTCACTATCTGCGCAAGCAGACTCCCCGCATTTCCCCCCAGGAGGACTGACCATGCTGCCGCTGTTGCCTTTTGCCGCCGGACTCGTCACCGGCGCCGTCGCGATCAAGATGATGCGCAACCAGAAAACCCGCGCCGCCCTCGACAACGCCAGGGACAGCTTGCGCAAGGCGAGCGTCAGCGGACTCGCGCGGCTCGAAAGCTCCACCGCCGCGATGCGCGAACGTCTGAGCGCAACGGATGCCCCGCTCCCGCCGGAAACCGCCGCCACTCCGGCGGAAGTCGCCGCGCCCCCCGAGGCGAAGCCGCCGCGCCGCCGCAAAACGGCGACAAAAGCCGCGCCGCGCCGGAAAACGACCACCGGGGACGAAACGGCATGAGCCAACGCAATGCGCTCGTGCCCGGCGGCGGCAACGAGTTCGTCCGCGGCTTCGTCACCGGCGGCATGCTCGGCGCGGTGCAGCAGCGCGGCGGCGGCCTGAACCTTGACCGGCGCACCCTGCGTCTCGCCCTTCAGGGCGGCTGCGCGCTTGCCGGCGGCGCAGCCGCCGCCCGCGACTTGCGGAACGGACAGACCGCCCTTGGCCTGGGACGCATCGCGCTCGCCACCGCCGCTGTCGTCGCCATCGAAAATTTATTACAGGATCAGCCATCCAAGGAGATCGGAAATGGGCAAGAAGAAGGATAAACGGCGTCAGGCCGCGCAATACGCCAACTGGGGCCAGCCCGGCATGGCTGGGATGAACCCGGGCATGGGTGGCGGTATCGGCCAGGGCATGTACGGCGGCATGGACGCCGGCCCGCCACCGGCATTTGATCCGAATGCGTTGAACGGCCTGTTCGGCGCCCAGCCCGGCGCGCAACCCGGACTGCTGCACGGCCTGCAGGGCATGCTCGGTTCACGCCAGAGCGAACAGTTCATCCTCGGCGCACTGATCGGCGCAGCCGCGGTATATGTCCTGGGCGACGAGAAGATGCGCGGCAAACTGGCCAGGACGGCGATGAAGCTCTATGCCGGTGTCGCTGGCGGCGTCGAGGAAATCAAGGAACAGATGGCCGACATCCGGGCCGAAGTCGAAGCCGAGGCCCGCAAGAGCGCATGACCCCGGCCATCGACTTCCGGGTGGCGCATCGCCTGCCCGGCAGAATCCGCTTCGTCTATCGCGCCGGCACGAGCTTCGACGCCCGCGGACTGGCCCGCGCGGCGCTGAACCTGTCCGGCGTGCAGCAGGCGCGGGTCAATCGGGCGGCCCGCTCGCTGGTCATCGATTACGACCCGGCGGCGACCGATGAAACCGCCCTGAGCCGGGGGCTACGCGGGCTGGACATCGCCGGCAACGCGCCGCGTCTGGCAGCCGTTCCCGGCAAGGGCGAAGGGCTGGGTGAAGTCTTGGGCGGCGCCACCCTGCTCGCTGCCCACCCACTGCTGCCGGCCGGCCTGCAGATGCCCACCACCTTGGTTGCAGCGCTGCCGTTGTTTGCCGGCGCCGTCGCCGACCTGCGCCGGGAAGGCATCAATTCGCACGTCCTGGAGGCACTGGCAGTCGCCATTTCGGCCGCCCGCCGCGATTACACGGCGGCCAACGCGACCATCTTCATGCTGGCGCTCGGCGACTACCTCGAGCAGTCGATCGCCCGCCGCTCGGACGACCTGCTGAAGAAACTTCTGCATCCGGACACCGCTCAGGTCTGGGTCGAAATCGACGGTCAGGAAAGACAGCTCGCGGCGGGTGAGGTCGCGGTCGGCATGACCATCATCGTCGCCGCCGGCGCCACCGTTCCCGTCGATGGCACCGTTCTTGGCGGCGAGGCGCTGCTCAACGAAGCAGCGATGACCGGCGAAAGCGAACCCGTGCTGCGCCGTCGCGGCGATAGCGTGCTCTCCGGCACCGTCGTCGAGGAAGGGCGGCTGCGCGTCTACGCCGAACACGTCGGCCGCAACACCGCCTCGGCGCGCATCGCCGACTACGTCGAGCAATCGCTCGCCGCCAAGAGCGACTCGCAGCTCAAGGCCGCGCGCCTCGCCGATCGCCTGGTTCCCGCCGTGCTTGGCCTGGCCGGTAGCGCCTGGCTGGTCAGCGGCGACTGGCAACGCGCCGCCGCCGTCCTGCAGGCCGACTATTCCTGCGCCCTCAAGCTGGCGACGCCGGTCGCCTTCAAATCGGCGATGTACCGCTCGGGCAAACAAGGCATCCTGTTCAAGGGTGGCGACGTGCTCGAAAGACTGCTCGCGGTCGACACCTTCGTCTTCGACAAGACCGGCACGCTGACCACCGGCAAGCTGGCGGTCACCGATTCGATCGCCTTCGATCCGCAATACAGCCCGGAAGACCTGATCGACCTCGCCGCCTCAGTCGAGGAACATTACTTCCACCCGTTGGCACTGGCCGTCGTCGAGGCCGCCCGCCGTCATCGCGGCCAGCATTTCGACCACAAGGAAGTCGAGTTCATCGCCGCCCACGGGGTCGCCAGCGTCGTCGACGGCAAACGTATCGTCGTCGGCTCACGCCACTTCGTCGTCGAGGACGAGGGCATCCCGGTCAGCGACCACCAGACGGTACTCGACAAGCTCTACCGGCAGGGCAAGACGCTGCTCTACATCGGCTATGGCGGCCGCCTGCTCGGCGTCATCGCGCTCAAGGACGAACTGCGTCCGGAAAGCCGGGCAACCTTGCAGCGCCTGCGCGACATGGGCGTCCGCCATCTGGTCATGCTGACCGGCGACCACCGCCGGCGTGCCGAAGAAATCGCCCGCCGGCTCGGCATCGACGAATGCCACGCCGAACTGCTGCCGCAACAGAAAGCCGCCATCGTCGCCGGCATGAAGGCCGACGGTCGACGCATCGCCTTCGTCGGCGACGGCATCAACGACGCCCCGGCGCTGGCTGGCGCCGAAGTCGGCATCGCCATGCAACGCGGCGCCGATCTCGCCCGCCTGACCTCGGACATCGTCCTGCTCGAGGACGGTATCTGTCGCGTCGCCGACGCCCGCGCCATCGCCCAGGCAACGATGCGCCGCATCGACGCCAATTTCCGGCTCACTGTCGGCACCAACAGCGCCATCCTGGCCGCTGCCGCCTTTGGCCAACTGAGCCCGGTTGCCGCCAGCATCGCCCACAACGGCAGCACCATCGCCATTCTGCTCAACGCCCTGCGCAGCGCCTGAACAGGCGTTGCGCCTGCGCTTGATTTGGCGAACCATTCTCATTACCATGCCAAAACACCGACCGGCCTCGCGCCGGCCCATTCACCATCCCGGATACGACGCATGCAGCCAGGTCCCGACTACCGCCGCAACACCCGCTTGGCACTTGGCGTTTGCGCCGGCATCGCAGCCGGCGTCAGCTTCGGTGACGCGATCGGCAACCCGGCGATCAGTATCGGCATCGGCGCTGCCCTCGGCACCGTGCTGGGCGTGGTGCTGACCCGGCCGGCGTCGTCGACCACGGACGCCGGTCTGGCCAACAGAAACGCCGAAGAAACCCGCTGACGGCAGCCCGCCCTTGCCATAGCGCCGGTCGTCAAATAGTAACAATTCCTATTTACATGGAAAGACCAGCCGGGTATATTGAGCGCAACCGGAATGTCCCATGCCTGACTCCTCAGCAGGCATGCCCCGGTTGATCATCTCTCGCTTACTTAGGCCAAGCCAGCTCGCTGCCAGCCAGGCTTTTTTTTCCCGCCGCCCCGCCTCGAGACTCCCATGACAACACGCATCGAACATGACAGCTTCGGCCCCATCGCGGTCCCCGCCGAACGCCTGTGGGGCGCCCAGACCCAGCGTTCGCTGCAGAATTTCGCTATTTCCGGCGAGCGTCAGCCAGTGGAGCTGATCCGCGCCCTGGCCCAGGTCAAGCGCGCCTGCGCCCTGAGCAACCAGGCCCTCGGCCGGCTCGCTGCCGACAAGGCCGGCGCCATCGTCGTCGCCGCCGACGAAATCATCGCCGGCCGCCACGACGAGGAATTCCCACTGGTCGTCTGGCAGACCGGCTCCGGCACGCAAACCAACATGAACCTCAACGAGGTCATCGCCAACCGCGCCAGCGAACTGCTCGGCGGCCCGCGCGGCGAGAAGCGCCTGATCCCCCCCAACGACGACGTCAATCTCAGCCAGTCGAGCAACGACGTCTACCCGACCGCGATGCACGTCGCCGCCGTCGACGGCATCGTTCGCCAACTGCTGCCCACCCTTTCCCGCCTGCGCGAAACCCTGGCCGGCAAGGCACGCGACTTCGCCGACCTCGTCAAGATCGGCCGCACCCACCTGCAAGATGCGACGCCGCTGACGCTGGGCCAGGAAATTTCCGGCTGGGTCGCCCAACTCGAACACGCCGAGCGGCACATCCGCGCCAACCTGCCGCACCTGCACGAACTGGCGATCGGCGGCACCGCCGTCGGCACCGGCCTCAACGCGCCGCCCGGCTACGCCCAGCGGGTCGCCGCCGAACTGGCTCGCCATACCGGCCACCCCTTCGTCAGTGCGCCGAGCAAGTTCGAGGCGCTGGCCAGCGTCGACGCCATTGTCCACGCCCACGGCAGCCTCAAGGGGCTGGCCGCCAGCCTGATGAAGATCGCCAACGACGTGCGCTGGCTGGCCAGCGGCCCGCGCTGCGGCATCGGCGAACTGCGCATCCCGGAAAACGAACCCGGCTCATCGATCATGCCCGGCAAGGTGAATCCGACCCAGAGCGAGGCGCTGACCATGCTCGCCGCCCAGGTTTTCGGCAACGACGTCGCCATCAACTTCGGCGGCGCCTCCGGCAACTTCCAGCTCAACGTCTTCCGGCCACTGATCATCCACAACCTGCTGCAGAGCATCCGCCTGCTCGCCGACGGCATGGACAGTTTCGACCGCCATTGCGCCGCCGGAATCGTCCCCGACCGGCAACGCATCGGCGAACACCTCGAACGCTCGCTGATGCTGGTCACCGCGCTCAACCCGCACATCGGCTACGACAAGGCGGCGGAAATCGCCAAGAAGGCACATCGCGAAGGCAGCACCCTGCGCGCCGCAGCACTCGCCCTCGGCTACGTGAGCGGCGAAGATTTCGACCGCTGGGTTGTTCCCGGCAACATGACCGGCCGCTGACATGCAACTGCGCGAACTCTTCGTCATCGGTCAGCCTGGCCCGCCACCGGCCTGCACCGCGGCCGCTGGCGAAAATGTCACACTGCTGCGCCACCTCGGCCGGATCCAGCAACGCTGCACGCGGCTGATCACGGAACTACAGCAACGCATCGCCGACCTCGAAGCCGGCAACCGGCGACTGCACGCCGAACTGCGCCGCTGCGAGGAGGAAAACGCCGCCCTGCGTCAGCAGCTCGGCCACCATGAAGCCAGCGAACTGCTTTGCCGCACCGGCTGCCTGAGCCTCGATCAGCAGTGGCGCGACGAGCGCGATCAGTGCCGTCTCGACGGCCGGCCCTGCCCGCACGCCAAAGATGAAGTCAGCACCTCATAACGTCGCTCGCCATTCTGGCCAACATCACCTGCGCAGTAGCGTCAGCCCGCTGATCCGGAGGCCGCGCTACGCAACAGCACAGGGTTTCCCTTCATCGATCCAGAAACCCCGCAAGTCTCGAAGCATTGCGGATACCCCCGGAGGCAGAACATGAGCACCTTCCCGTATCACGTCGTCGGCGGCAGTTTCAGCGCCAGCCCTATGGCCATCAAACCGGTGCCGGCAAAGGATATTTCCGCTCCGGCATCGACTCGCCGCCGGAAACTCTGGGAGCTCTCACACAAATGCCACTGTCCGGTAATCGGCACCTGTTTCGAAGTCGCCGAATTGCGCGGCCTGTTGAAGAAGGTCCTGGACTTTCCCCGCGACACCAGCGATTTCGTGCTGCACACGACCGCGGTCGGCGCCTGCGAATCACGCTCGACGGTTGCCGAACTGCTGCACAAACAGCTGGAAAAACGCTATCCGCTGACCGTCCGGAAATTCTCGGCAGCCCGCGACAACGCCGCGCTGGACGCGCTGTGGCGTGCCGAAGTCGCCGCCGGCAACGGCATCCCGGCCGCCCTGTGGGCAACACTGAGCCATCCGGCCTGCGATGCGACGCTGGAACATGAGGTCTACGCCGACATCCACATGATCCAGCACCAGATAGGCAGCGGTAACCGGGCCGACCTGAGAACGCTGAAACAGCAGCGTGACGAAATCAGCGAATTGCGCCGCCAACTGGAAAAAGCCCGCCAAGAGAACGAAGCATTGCGCGCCGAGCGGTCGGCCGAAACGCAATCGCTCGCCCAGCGCATCGTCGAGCTGCGCGCCGAACTGGCCGGCAGCGCCGCCCGTTTCGCCCAATTGACCGGCCAGTACGAGGAATTACGCAACAGCCTGCCGGAACTTCGGGAAAGGCAATCCCTGCTGCGGCGCGCCGCCGATGCCGAAGCGCGCAACCAGGCGCTGGCGGCAGAAGCCGCAAGCCAGGAGACCGAACTTCGGCGCCTGCGGGAACAACTGCAGACCGCCGAAGAAATGATTGCCCAGTTGAGCCGACACGACGAAGCACCTGAAGAAGGAGGAATGCGTCCCGAGCAGACCGGCGAACGCCTGTCCGGCAAATGCGTGCTCTGCGTCGGCGGCCGTGCCGGCATGGTGGAGGCCTACCGTCATCTGGTCGAACAGTCCGGCGGCCGCTTCATCCACCACGACGGCGGGCTGGAAGAAAGCCTGCACCGCATCGATGGCGCCCTGACCGCCGCCGACCTCGTCATCTGCCAGGCTGGCTGCATCAGTCACAACGCTTACTGGCGGGTCAAGGAACAATGCAAGCGCACCGGCAAACGCTGCGTGTTCGTGCGCAACAGCGGCGTCAGCAGTTTCGGCCGGGGACTCGACGAGGCGATGGAAAACTGAGAAAACGCAGAAACGAATGTTATTGACAATCGTTCCCATTTCGATAAAATCCGCTCATCGCCTTCGGAACGCGCAACACCAAAATGAACAGCCCACCCAAGACCACACCGCCAGCGAACCCCGTGCCGAACAACAGCAACATTCTCCGGCTCGAAAGCGGGGAAATCCTGCGCGGGGCGAACACCGTCGAAATCGAACACGCGGGCCAGCGCTACCTGCTGCGCGTCACCCGTGAAAACAAGCTGATCCTGACCAAATAAGTTTCTCTCCGTTGTAAAAACCGTTCCCACAGCCAGCGCGCCAGATGCCAGCAAGCCAAGGGTTTTTTTGGGCGAGCGCGGGACCTTCCTGAACATCGCCATGAGCTACACACTTCATCATCCCTCGACGGCCCGGCGCAGCGGTTTACTGACTGTCGTCATTGGTCTGCATGCCGGCATCCTGCTAGCAGTCCTGGCAGCAAAAACCATCGCCCCGCAGATCATGGAAATGCCCTTGGTCGTCGATTTGCTGCCGGCGCCGCAGATCGAAGCCGAACCACAAGCCAAACCGCTGCCGGTGGCCAAACCCGAGCCGGTCCGGCAAAAACCGTTACCAACGCCAAAAACACCGGCTCCCGTCCTCGAAACCACAAGCAGCCAGGCTCCGGCCGAGTTGGCACCGGTCGCCCCGCCGCTGCCCGTCGAACCGACGCCTCCCGCCCCCGCCGCGCCGGCGGTCAGCCAGGCCCGCTTTGATGCCGATTACCTGCGCAACCCACCGCCCCCCTATCCGCCTTTGGCCCGGCGCATGGGCGAGGAAGGCAAGGTAATCCTGCGCGTCTCCGTCAATCCGCAAGGCACTGCCGATTCGGTCGAGGTCCGCACCTCATCGGGCAGCAACCGCCTCGACGAATCGGCGCTGAAAACCGTGCGCAACTGGAAATTCATACCGGCCAAACGCGGCGATGTCGCCGTTCAGAGCTGGGTCCTGGTCCCCATCATCTTCAAACTGGAGCAATAAGCATGCAGGAAACCGTTCAGGAAAACGCCTTTGGCCTCGCCCATCTATGGTCCCAGGGCGATGTCGTATCGCATTCGGTCGCGGTACTGATCGTCGTCATGTCGGTGGCCAGCTGGTACCTGATCCTGGCCAAGGCCTGGGACTGGTGGCGCATGCGCAAGGCGGCCCGCGCCGTCAGCGCCTTCTGGGCCGCGCCGACCGTCAACGACGGCATTGACAAGCTGCGCGAGGCGGGCGCGGACAGTCCCTACGCCCAACTCGCCACCCAGGCCAATTGCTGCAACCGGGATTGCGAAGGCATGAGCGGCCGCCTGTCGTCCCGCTTCGACCCCGCCGAGCAGATGGAACGCGCGCTGCGCCAGCAGTTGTCGACCACCCAGGCGAGCATGGAAAACGGCCTCACCTTCCTCGCCACGACCGGTGCCACCGCGCCTTTCGTCGGCCTCTTCGGCACCGTCTGGGGCATCTACCATGCGCTGGTGGCGATCGGCATGAGCGGCCAGGCGGCGCTGGAAAAGATCGCCGGCCCGGTCGGCGAGGCACTGATCATGACCGCCGCCGGCCTCGCCGTCGCGCTGCCGGCCGTTTTTGCCTACAACACCTTCACCCGCGTCAATCGCGTCATCCTTGCCGACCTCGACGCCTTCGCCCATGATCTGCATGCCTTCTTCACGGTCGGCAAGCCGCTGGTCGCCAACAGCGCCCAGATCCACCCGATGCGCGCCCGCGCCGCAACGGAAGGGGCATGACATGGCAATGGGCAGCTTCAACGGTACCGGCAGCCAGATGCCGACCGCCGAGATCAACATGACGCCGCTGGTCGACGTGATGCTGGTGCTGCTGATCATCTTCATGATCACCGCGCCGCTGATGACCCATTCGGTCAAGGTCGATCTGCCACGCGCCTCAAGCACGCCGACGCCGGAAAAACCGATGACCCTGCAGGTCTCGATCACCGCCGACAACCGCATCTTCATCGGCAGCGAGGCGATTGAACCAACGGCGCTGGAAAGCCGCTTCCGCGAGGCCGTCGCCCAGGACGCGAACGTCGAACTGCACCTCAAGGCCGACCGCGACAGCCGCTACGAAAGCGTTGCCGAAACCATGAGCGCAGCGCGCCGCGCCGGCCTCGGCAAGATCGGCTTCGTCACCCAACCCGGAATATCCAACCCCTAACCCTCGCTTCCCCACTTAGCCGAAAACATCGGAAATCCACCATGAAGACCCCCAGCCAAGCTTTACTAAAAAGCCCAGCCAGGTTCACTCTCCTAGCTGCCTCCGCATTCCTGATCACTGCCCCGGCGCATGCCGAAGGACCGATGAACGTCGATGACGCCGGCACCCTCGCCAAGGGCGACATGAAGATCGAAGGCGTGCTCGGCAAGGACGACCGCGAACGCAGCGCCGAAGCGCTGTTCGGCTTCAGTTTCATCGAGCATCTGGAAATGGAAATCGGCCTCGCCCGTGCCACCGATCATGCCACCGACCCGGACAGCCGGGCGCGCGGCGTCGGCTTCGGCGCCAAGTGGGTGCCCTACCAGAACGACACCGGCTGGTCGCTCGGTGCGCGCGTCGATGTCGGCCGTACCCGCATCCACGACCGCGAGACGCCGGAGAAATTCACCGAGCGTAGCTGGTCGGTCAGCGGCCTCGCTTCCTACCGTTGGGAAGGTGGCCGGGTCCTGCACCTCAATCTGGGCAGCGCCCGCACCCGCGCCCAGGGCGAATCGGAAACCCTCGGCACCTGGGGGATCGGCTACGAATATCCGCTGCTCGACCGACTGCAGCTGACGATGGAAATCTTCGGCGAGGAACACGCCCGCCCGGACAAGGCGATCGGCCTGCGCTACGAGATCGTTGACGGGCTCAAGGTCTCCGGCGCCGTCGGCCGGGGCAGCGAACGCAACTTCGGCCAGGTCGGCGTGGCCTGGGAATTCTGACACCACCATTCAATTCGAGGAGAAACGCATGCATGCCAAGTCCTTTCCGCTCAGCATGGCCAACCCCGGCCTGCGGGTCCAGGTGGTTTCCCTGAAAGGCGGCGCGGGACTGGACCGCCGCCTGACCGAGATGGGGCTCAACATCGGCGCCGAACTGCTGGTCCGCCAACACGAAGGCGGCGGCGTCGTGGTGACGCGCGGCGAAACGCGTTTCGCGCTGGGCTGCGGCATGGCGCACAAGATCATGGTCGCCCCGCTGGTCGGGGCCTGACAGACAAACAGGGAGCAGGAAAATGACAACACTGGGCGAACTCCAGATCGGCGATCACGCCAGGGTGATCGGTTACGGCGAAGCCGGCGGTGCCTACCGCCGCAAGCTGCTCAGCATGGGGCTGACGCCCGGCGTCGAGATCAGCATCACGCGGGTGGCGCCGATGGGCGACCCGGTCGAACTCAAGGTGCGTGGCTGCCAGCTTTCGCTGCGCAAGGAAGAAGCGGCCGGACTGAATGTGGAGAAACTGGGATGAAACCGGAAATCACCATCGCCCTGGTCGGCAATCCGAACTGCGGCAAGACG
This sequence comes from Azonexus caeni, assembly GCF_048146105.1. Classification (NCBI taxonomy): domain Bacteria; kingdom Pseudomonadati; phylum Pseudomonadota; class Betaproteobacteria; order Rhodocyclales; family Azonexaceae; genus Azonexus; species Azonexus caeni. The sequence continues at coordinate 109,724 of NZ_JBKJAD010000007.1, read as the reverse complement.
ACGCTGTTCAACGCCCTGACCGGTGCCAAGCAACGGGTCGGCAACTGGCCGGGGGTCACCGTCGAGAAGAAGAGCGGCGAATACCGTCACGGCGGTCGCCAGGTCGAAGTCATCGACCTGCCCGGAACTTACTCGCTGGACGTCGTCGACCGTGAAGTTTCGCTCGACGAGCGCGTTGCGCGCGATTTCGTCCATACCGGCGAGGCCGATCTGGTGATCAACATCGTCGATGCCTCGAACCTCGAACGTAACCTCTACCTGACCACGCAACTGGCCGAAATGGGCCTGCCATTGCTGCTCGTGCTGAACATGACCGACGTTGCCGCCGACAAGGGCATGCAGGTCGATGCCGACGCCCTCGCCCGCCAGCTCGGTTTCCCGGTGGTGCCGGTGGTCGCCTCGGCCGGCACCGGGATCGACGCGCTGAAGACGGCGATCGTCAAGGCTGCCGACACGCCGTCCTTCAGCCACGGGCTGGTCACCTACGACAGCGCGCTGGAAACGGCGATCGAGCGCCTGGCGCAACGCATCGCCACCGAAATGGCCGATTCCCGCATGACGCCGCGCTGGCTCGCCGCCCGCCTGCTCGAAGGCGATGATCTCGCCCGCCAGCAAGCCGGCCCGGCGCTCGCCGCGACGGCGCGCGAGGCCGCCACCGCGTTTGGCGACGACCTCGACATCCTGCTCGCCGATGCCCGCTACGGCAGCGCCAATCGCATTGCCAACGGCTGCGTGCGCGTCACCGGCAAGGTCAGCCGCGACCTCACCGACCGCATCGACCGCGTCGTCCTCAACCGCGTGCTCGGCATCCCGATCTTCCTGCTGATGATGTACCTGATGTTCATGTTCACCATCAACATCGGCGGCGCCTTCATCGATTTCTTCGATCAATTCACCGGCGCGCTGCTGGTCGACGGTTTTGGCGCATGGCTCAGCGCCGTCGGCACCCCGGCCTGGCTCACCGTGCTGCTCGCCAAAGGCATCGGCGGCGGCATCCAGACGGTCGCCACCTTCATCCCGGTGATCGGCTTCCTCTACCTTTTCCTGTCGCTGCTCGAAGGTTCCGGCTACATGGCGCGCGCCGCCTTCGTCATGGACCGCTTCATGCGCTGGGTCGGGCTGCCCGGCAAATCCTTCGTGCCGCTGATCGTCGGTTTCGGCTGCAACGTGCCGGCGATCATGGCCACCCGCACCCTGGAAAACCGCCGCGACCGCCTGATGACCATCGCCATGGCGCCCTTCATGTCCTGCGGCGCCCGCCTGCCGGTCTATGTCCTGTTCGCCGCCGCCTTCTTCCCGAGCAACGCGCAGAACGTCGTTTTCGCCCTCTATCTGACCGGCATCGCGGTCGCCGTGCTGACCGGACTGATGCTCAAGAAGACCCTGCTCAAGGGCGAAGCGACGCCTTTCATCATGGAACTGCCGCCCTATCACCTGCCGACCGTCAAGGGCATCCTGCTGCACACCTGGGACCGCCTCAAGGGCTTCATCGTCCGCGCCGGCCGCATCATCGTGCCGATGGTGCTGGTGCTGAACTTCCTCAACGCGCTGGGCACCGACGGCAGCTACGGCAACGAGGACAGCGACAAGTCGGTGCTCGCCGAAATCGGCCGCACGATCTCGCCGGCCTTCTCGCCCTTCGGCCTGAACGCCGACAACTGGCCGGCCGCCGTCGGCATCTTCACCGGCGTGCTGGCCAAGGAAGCGGTCGTCGGCACCCTCGACGCCGCCTACACCGCACTCGCCGCAAGCGATGCAGCGGCAGCCGGCGATGCCCCCGCAGAGGAAGCGCCGTTCGCGCTTGGCGAGGCCATCGCTGCTGCCTTCGCCACCATCCCCGTCAATCTCGCCGACGCCCTCGGCACCTGGGCCGATCCGCTCGGCATCGCGGTCGGCGACCTCAGCGACACGACCGCCGTCGCCGAGGAAAACGAAGTTCACACCGGCACCTTCGGCGCCATGGCCAGCCGCTTCGACGGCGCCGGCGGCGCCTTCGCCTACCTGCTCTTCATCCTGCTCTACTTCCCCTGCACCGCCGCCATTGCCGCGGTCCACCACGAAAGCGGCACGCGCTGGACCCTCTTCGTCGGCGCCTGGACCACCGGCCTCGCCTACGGCATGGCGACCATCGCCTACCAGTTGAGCATCTTCAGCCGCGCCCCGGCCGTCTCGGCAGGCTGGATCGCCGCCGTCCTGGCCATGGCCGCCGCTTTCATCTGGTTCCTGCGCCAGCAGGGCCACAAGGCGGACCGCCTGGCCGCCGCCCAGCCGCAGGAGGCCTGAGATGGCGACGATTCTGTCCCGGGTCGAACAGGTGTTGCGCGAGCAACACCGCGCCAGCCTGCGCGACCTGGCCGAATCGCTCGACACCGCACCGGAAGCGTTGCGCGGCATGCTCGAACTGCTGCGCCGCAAGGGCCGCGTCCGTCAGTTGCCGGGCGGCACCGCCTGTGGCGGCGGATGCAGCAAATGCCGGCCGGACACGATCGAAATCTTCGAATGGATCGCCCCGCAGTGAGCTGCACCGCCAGCCCCGACCCGTTGCACGACCTGTACGCCAGCCATCATGGCTGGCTGTCCGGCTGGCTGCGACGCAAACTGGGCTGTCCGGAGCAGGCTGCCGATCTCGCGCAGGACACCTTCCTGCGCATTCTCGGCGCCCGCGACGCCTTGCCGGCGATCTGCGAGCCGCGCGCCTACCTGACCACAACCGCCAACCGGCTGATCATCGACCGGGCGCGGAGAAAAGCGCTTGAGCAGGCCTACCTGGCCGAGCTTTCGGCGGTGGCCGACACCCGGCACAGCTTTCCCTCGCCCGAGGAAACCCTGATCGCGGTTCAGGCCCTGATGCAGATTGCCAACGCCCTCGACCGTGTGCCGGTGCGGGCTGGCGAGGCTTTCCTGCTGCACTACCTCGACGGCATGACGCATGCCGAGGTGGCCTGCCGGCTCGACGTCAGCCCACGCATGGTCCGCAAGTATCTGGTCCAGTGCCTGCTCGCCTGCGACCTTCAGTCCGCCGCATGAAACCCTCACCCTGCACGACGGCAAGCGAACAGGCGGCCGCGTGGATCGTCCGGCTGAGCAGCGACGATGCCGAAGAAAGACGGCAGGCCGAGCAAAGCTTCCTCGCCTGGAAGGCAGCCGATCCCCGCCACGCGGAAGCCGCTGCCCGGCTCGAAAAGCTGGTCGGCCAACTCGCCGCTTTCCGCCAGGATGGAAGCCGCTCGCCCGCCCGCCAGGCCATTCTTGCCGCCCGCCAAAGTACGCCCCGCCCCGCTCGCCGCCTTGCCGCCCGCCTTGCCTTGCTCGCCGCCCTGCTGCTGCCCGGCTGGCTGGCATTGCAGACGACACCGGCAAGCAGCCTGCTGGCTGACCTGCACACCGGCAGCGGCGAATGGCAGAGCACGACGCTCGCCGATGGCAGCCGCCTGGCCCTGGGCGGCAGCGCTGCGGTCGACCTGCAATTCGATGCGAAAACCCGCACCGTCACCCTCCTGCGTGGCCAGATTCTGGTCGACGTGGCCCACGACGGCCGCCCCTTCATCGTTGCCACGCCCCACGGCAGCATCCGTGCCCTCGGCACGCGTTTCCTGGTCAACCACTACGCCGACGAAACCGTGCTCGAAATGCTCGAATCACGCGTCGCGGTCAGCGTCGTCGGCGGCGACCGGCCCATCGTCGTCGAAGCCGGGCAAAGCCTGCGCTTTGCGGCAGATGGCGGGGCAAGGCTGGCCAGCATCGATGGCCCGCTGCTGGAAGATGCCTGGCGCCAGCGGCAGCTGGTGGTCCGCGACCGCCCGCTGGACGAAGTCCTCGAGCAACTCGCCCGCAACCGCTCCGGCCTGATCCGCTACGACCGGGAGGCGGTCGCCGGCCTGCACGTCTCCGCCGTCCTGCCGCTGAACGACACCGACCGGGCGCTGCAATTGCTGGCCAACAACTTCCCCGCCTTGCGCATCCGGCGCTTTTCTCCCTACTTCGTCACGGTCGACCGCGCCGAAGTGCGCTGATTTTCCGCTGCGGCGGTTCCGCTTTTCCGTTTTCGCCCGTCAATGCTCATGAAAGACGAGATTGGGTAGCCAGGCAGTTTTCGCAATACATGCTCCAGCCAGTTCCGGTGCTCGTCCCTGCCCGTCAGGGCTCGCCAATCTGAAAGGAACTCGCCAACCATGGACCTGCCCCGTACCGCCCCGTCCGGCCGCCTGCGCACCCGCCTCAAGCCGCTGATCTTCATCACCCACCTGGCCCTTGCCGGCAGCCTGAGCGTGGTCATGCCATCGCTGGCGCACGCACAGGCCACACGTCATTACGACATCCCGGCCGGACCGCTCGACACCGCGCTCAACCGTTTTGCCCTGCAGGCCGGGGTTGCCCTGGTGATCGATGCCGACAAGCTGAAGGGACTGCGCAGCCAGGGCCTGCACGGCAGCTACGCGATCGATGCCGGCTTCGCCATCCTGCTGCACGACACCGGCTACGGCATTGCCCGCACCGCGTCGGGCTACCTCCTGGTCGAACTGCCCAAGGAGTCCGGCGGCGGCAATCGCAGCGAAACCCGGCTCTCGCCCGTGATCGTCGTGGATCAACGCGACCCCATGGGCACGACCGCCATCAAGCGCCGGACGATCGAGGCCATGCCGGCCGGCAACGGCGACATCACCAGCCTGCTCAAGCTCCACCCCAACGTCCAGTTCAGCAACACGCAAATGAGCAGCAAGACGCCGGGCGAAATCTCGCCGGCCGACATCAGCATCAACGGTGCCAAGTACTACCAGAACGCCTTCATCGTCGATGGCGCCAACATCAACAACGACATCGACCCGGGCGAGCGCACCGAGAGCCGCATCAACTCGCTCTCCGACGTTCCCGGACAAAGCCAGGGGCTGGCCCTGGACACCGACCTGCTCGACAGCATCGTCGTCTACGACAGTAACGTTCCCGCCGCCTACGGCCGTTTCAACGGCGGTGTGATCGAGGCCAGCACGCGCAAGCCGAGCAAGGAAGTACACGGCAAGATTTCCTACCAGACCACCCGTTCCGCGTGGACCAAGTACCACATCGACCCACAACAGGCGGAAAACTTCGAGAACTCCTCGTCCCACTTCGACCAGCCGGAATTCGACAAGACGATCCTGCGCGGCACCCTGGAAGGGCATTTGACGGACAACTTCGGGCTGCTCGCCAACTTCAGCCAGAAACGCTCGACCATCCCGACCAGCTTCTACTCGTCGAACAATGTCGCGGCGATGGGCCTGCAGAAGCGCGACCAGGAACGCTCGATCGACAACTATTTCGTCAAGGCTTTCTGGAAACCGGTCAGCCGGCTGCAAATCGAATCCGGCCTGACCTATGCGCCGGAAAACAACACCTACTGGCGCGGCAACATCGCCAACTCGGCCTTCGAGACCCAGACCGGCGGCTTGCAGTTCAACCTCAAGGGGCGCTGGGACGGCGATCTCGCCCGGGTCGAGCACAACCTGGCCTGGAGCCGGCTCGACCAGTCGCGCGATTCCGATTTCGACGACTACTACGCCTGGCGACGGTCGACCAGCAAGGACTGGGGAACCTCTGCCGCCAGCAGTCTGGAAGGAGGCTACGGTGACGTCGAACAGCAGCAGGAAACCTGGCAATACCGCGTCAATGCAGACTGGAACGCGTTCTCGCTACTGGGTGCCAGCCACCGGCTGCAGACCGGGATGGAGCTCATGCAGCAGTATGTCCGTTACGAGCGGCTGACCGAAAACAGCACCTACACCACGCCGGTCTCGACAACGACCTGCACCAACAGCAGCGGCGTCACGGTCGACGCCTGCGCCATGGGCACGACCGAAAACGGCAACTGGCCGGGGCAGTTGCTCAGCCGGCGCACCCGCTTCACGACCGGCGATTTCGACTTCACGACCACGCAGTGGGGCGCCTGGATACAGGACGAGATCGAAGCCGGTAGATTCACCTTGCGCCCCGGCTTGCGCGTCGATAGCGACAACTACATGAACAAGACCACCTGGTCGCCCCGCCTGGCCGCCCAGTACGATCTCTTCGGCAACCGCAACACGGTACTGCATGCCGGCGCCAACCGTTACTACGGCCGCAACATCACCAGCTGGCGCCTGCGCGAGGGGCGTAACCAGTTGCGCTACAACGGCGAAGTCCGGAACACGGTAAACAGTGACTGGACGGTCGGCACCCAGGCCACCAACCTGGTCAAGTTCAGCGAGCTGGACATCCCCTACGACGACGAACTGATGCTCGGCATCGAGCAGCGCTGGCAGCGCTTCACGTTTAACCTGAAATATGTCAACCGCAAGGGACGCGACCAGGTGCTCGAAGTCAGCGGCACGACCCTCGACCAGCCCTCGACCGACCCGACGCTGTCGGACAGCTATACCACCTACACCAACGGTGGCAAGAGCGATACCGACATCGTCACGCTGACGGTTTCCCCGCTCGACACCCTGAACTGGTTCGGCACCCAGACTACCGGCCAGCTGGTTCTCGACTGGCGCGACAGCAAACGCAACGCACCGGATTACATCAGTTCGGAAACCGACTTCTACATCACCAACCCCTACATCCAGTATGACGGCAAGGTCATCCGCTACGCCTCGCGACCGGCCGACAACTACAATCGTCCGTGGAGCCTGCGCCTCTCCAGCGTCACCCGCATCCCCCAATGGCAGCTGACGTGGACCAACTTCCTGCGCTACCGGGCGGCCTACAGCCGGGTGGCGCAGACGGCTTCGGCCAGCAGCTCCGGGGTCTATCACCAGGGCGAACAGATCGCCGTCTGGGAGAAACGCAAGTTCAACCACGCCCTGACCTGGGATATCCGCCTCGGCTGGGAATTCCCGACCACCCGCCAGCAGGCCTTCTTCGTCAACCTCGACGTGTTCAATGTCTTCGACAAGGCTTCGGTCGCCGAAATCAGCAATGTTTCCGCCAGCGGCTTCAAGACGTACGAAGTCGGCCGCCAGTTCTGGCTCGAAGTCGGTTACCGCTTCTGACGCCTGAGGCCATACCGCCGACGCCGGAGCCTGTCTCCGGCGTCCTTTGCCAAGAGATGCCATGAAACCCCTGCTTCCCCTCCTCTTCGCCGTATTTCCCCTTCTGCTGCAGGCCGCCGATGACTGCTCGCAGATTTCGGACGACAGCACTCCGGCCTGCCTGCGCCAGGCCTACGCCAGACCGCTCGCCCAGTGGCCGGCGCCGACCGTCGAAGGCCAGGTGCGCTGGCGCGAAATGGCCCCGGCGACAACCCCGGACCTGCCATCCACCGTCCCCTACCCGCTGCTCAAGCTGGGCATCCGGCTGTTCTTCGACCCGGCGCTTTCCGCTTCCGGCAAGATCGCCTGCGCCTCCTGCCATCGCCCGGAACATGCCTACGCCGACACCCTGGCGGTGACGCCGGGCCACGCAGGGCGTAAAGGACGGCGCAATGCACCGGCACTGGTCGGGGTCGCCAGCGCAAACCACCTGTTCTGGGACGGCCGCGCGCCGACGCTGGAAGACCAGGCGCTCGGTCCGATCGCCGACCCGGCCGAGATGGCGATGGACCTCAAGGAACTGCCGGCCAGACTGGCGGCGATTCCCGGCTACGCGGAGGAATTCACGGCCGCCTGGGGCGACCGCGAGGTGACGCTGGCACGCATCCAGACCGCCCTCGCCGCCTATCAACGGACGCTCGTTCCGGCGCGCACCGCCTTCGATACCTTCCTCGCAGGCGACAGCACAGCCTTCGACGACCAGCAACTGCTCGGCCTTCACCTGTTCCGCACCAAGGCTCGCTGCATGACCTGCCACAACGGCCCGGCGCTGAACGACAACGAGTTCCACAACCTCGGCCTGAGCTATTTCGGCCGCAAGTACGAGGATCTCGGCCGCTACAACGTGACCGGCCGCATCGAGGATGTCGGCAAGTTCCGCACGCCGACACTGCGCAACATCTCGCGCAGCGGCCCGTGGATGCACAACGGCCTGTTCCGTTCGCTGCGCGGTATCATCAACATGTACAACAACGGCATGTTCCACCCCAAGCCGGCCAACGCGGCTCAAGCCAGCGACCCGCGTTTCCCGGTCACCTCGACACTGATCAAAACCCTGAATCTCGACGAACGCGAATTGCAGGCGCTCGAGGCTTTCCTGAAGACCCTATGATGCGCCGCCTTGTTTTCCTCACCCTCGCCCTGTTGCCGGCGCTCGCCGCCGCCACGCCCTGGCAGCCCGAAGCCAGTGCCGGCGGCTTTTCCTCGTACCGGCTCGCCAACGGTTTCCGCCTGATCCTGGCGCCCTTTCCCGACGCCGCGACGACACGCATCGAACTGCTGGTCAAGACCGGCAGCAAGCACGAGGGCTACGGCGAGACCGGCATGGCGCATCTGCTCGAACACATGCTGTTCAAGGGCGCCGGCCGGCGCCCCGACCTCAAGCGCGAACTGACGGCACTTGGCGCGACCTGGAACGGCACGACCAATACCGATCGCACCAATTTCTTCGCGACCGTGCGCGCCGACCCCGACAAGATCGACGAGGCGATCCGCATCGAAGCCGACCGCTTCCTGCGCCCGACTTTCAGCGCCGCCGACCTGGCCAGCGAAATGACCGTCGTCCGCAACGAACTCGAACGCCACGACAACGATCCCGCCAGCCTGATTTCCCGCGCCCTGCAGCGCCAGAGCTTCTTCTGGCACGGCTATGGACGGCCGACGATCGGCGCCCGCAGCGACATCGAAAACGCCCCCTTCAGCGCATTGCAAGCCTTCCACCGCCGCCACTACCGGCCCGACAACGCCGCCCTGATCGTGACCGGAAAGTTCGACGCCGCCCGCGTTCTCGAACTCAGCGGTCAACTGTTCGCCGAGGCAAAAAACCCGGCCGCTCCGCCGCCGACCACCTGGACGCGCGAAGACCCCGACCGTCTGCAGCAGCGCGCCGAAATCTACCGGGAAAGCGGCAGCACCGTGGCTGCTGCGGCCTGGTTGCTGCCCGGCAGCAGCGACCGCCAGACGCTCGCCGTCGGGCTGGCCCTGCCGGCCCTGTGCGCCGATAGCTGGGGCAGCCTGCGGCGCAGCCTGGTCGATGAGCAGAAGCTGGCGCTCGGTGTCGCCTGCGCCGTGCAGGCGCGCCCCGAGTACGCCCTGCTGGTCGCCAACGCGGCGCATGGCAAGGATGCCGACGCGGCCAGCCTGGCCGCCGCGCTGCGCGAAGCCGTCGGGAAATTCGCCCGCGACGGGATCGACGCCGCCCAACTGCAACGCGTGCGGAGCGCGCACCTGCGCCGTCTGGCGCGTGCCCGCCTGGCGCCGGAAGCCACCGCCAACCGGCTCTCGGCCGCCGAGGTCGCCGGCGACTGGCGCCTGTCCTTCGTCGAGCAAGACATCATCAGTGAGCTGACCCAGGACGAAATCAACGCCGCGCTGCGCCACTGGATCGCCGGCGTCGCCCCGGCCGAAGTCCTGCTCCACCATGGTCAGCCGGCGCGCATGCCGGCGCCGCCGGCGCCGGAAGACCCACAACGACTGATCGGCGAGCGCGACTGGCCGGCACCGACGCTGAAAATCGACCCCTTGCCGCAGTCGACCGCAGCACTCGCCGCCGCCATCCAGAAAATCCCGCTCGACGATCCGTCGGCGACGGCATCGCTGATTTCCCGGCGGACCCAGGACGGCATGGCCTGGCTGACCATTGCCAACGACTTCGGCAATGTCGACGCCTTGCGCGACCGCCTGACCGCCTGCCAGTTCGCCAGCAGTCTATTGGCCGAGGGGGGCGGCGGCATCGACCGCGCCGAACTGCGTCGCCGGCTCGAAATCCTGCAGGCCCGGGTCAGCCATAGCCTGGGCTGGATCAGCCTGCAGGCGCCGCCGGAAAACCTCGCCCCGGCGCTCGAACTGCTGCTGACCGTGCGCCGCGCGCCCAACCTGCCGGCAGCTGCCTTCGAACGCGACAAGGCGGCGGCGATCGCCAGGCTCGAAACGGCCGCGCGGCAGCCCGCCGCGCTGGCGGCCAAGCAGCTTGCCCTGCGCTTCGACAACTACCCCGCCCGACACCCCGCCCGCCCCCGCCCGCTGGACGAGCAAAAGCGTGAATTGCAGGCCGTGACCCTCGACGACGTGCGCCGCTGCAGCAGCGATTTCGGCGGTCGCTCGAACCTGCGCATCGGCGTGGTCGGCGACCTCGGCGAAGACGAGGTACGCGGTTTCTGGCAAGCCCTGCAGTCCTTGCCGAAAGCCACAGTCCCCTACGAGAGGATCGCCAGCCCGACCGCCCCGGAGCGGATCGACACCCGCGACATCGTCGTCGCCTTGCCCCGCTTTCCCAATGCCGACATTACCGGCCGGGCCATGCTGCCGCTGCGCGACGACGCCGACGACTACCTCCCCCTGGCACTGGCCGTGCGTCTGCTCGGCGGCGACGCGGCCAGCCGCTTGCGCGTTCGCCTGCGCGAACAGGAAGGACTCGCCTACAGCGTCAGCGCCTCGCTCTCCGCCAGCGCTTTCGACGCCCGCGCCGGCCTGACGATCGAGGCCAGCGTCGCCAGCGAGCAGGCCGAAAAAGCCCGCGACATTCTCCGCGAGGAACTGGCCCGAGCGCTGGCGGAAGGTTTCTCCACAGCCGAAGTCGACGCGGGCATCCGCAACTGGCTGGAGCAAAGACGCCAATCGCTCCAGTCCGAAGGCAGCTACAGCCTGCGCCTGCTCCACGCGCAACTGACCGGCCGCGACGGCGCCTGGGAAGCCGCGCGCGACGCGGGCATTGCCGCGCTCACCCGGGAACGGGTCAATGCTGCGCTGCGCCGCCACCTGGGTCAGGCGGAACTGGTCTGGGCGATCGGCAAGGGAGAATAGACCGGGAGCGCCCGACTCCGGCCGCCCCAGGACGCGCGTAAAAAGCGGTGACAGCGTAAAATCGCGCGCATGAATTCATCCAGCGCCCACGCCGTCCTCCTGGTCGGCCACCCCAACGTCGGCAAATCCGTCCTTTTCCACCGCCTGACCGGCGCCTACGTCAACGTTTCGAACTACCCCGGCACGACCGTCGAAGTCACCCGTGCCGCCGCCCGCTTCGACAGTCAGGCGCAGTTGCTCGACACCCCGGGCGTGCTGGCGCTGCCGTCGCGCAGCGACGATGAACGGGCAACGGTGCGCGCGCTGCTCGAAGAACCCTGCCGTTGTCTGGTCCAGGTCGGCGACGCCAAGAATTTGCGCCGCACCTTGACGTTGACCGCACTGCTCGCCGAACTCGGCCTGCCGATGGTGCTGGCGCTCAACATGCACGACGAGGCCACCGCACGCGGCGTCACCGTCGATGTCGAAGCGCTCGCCGAGGAACTGGCGATCCCGGTGCTGGCCACCGTCGCCACCGGCGGCGAAGGCATCGGCGAACTGACCGGCAACATCGCCCGCGCCGCACCGGCCGACCCGCTGCTCCATTACGACCCGGCGCTGGAAGCGGAAATCGCCGCAGTTGCCGCCGCGATCGCCGAATGCGCGCCGCATCCACGCATCGCCGCGCGCGGGCTGGCGATCCTCTTTCTCGGCGACGATGACGAGGTCGACCGCTGGCTGCGTGAAAACGCAGGCGCCGAGTACGTTCGCCTCGAAGGGCTGCGCCAGGCGGCGCACGCCAGCGCCGACGGCGATCTGCCCACGCTGCTCAGCCGCGAACGCACGGTGGCGGCCGACGCGCTGGCGGAAATGGTCACCCGACGGGCGGTGAAAAGTTCGCCGCTCCTCTCGCAACGCGTCGGCCAGGCCGTCGTCCATCCGCTGTGGGGCATCCCCATCCTGCTCGGCGTGCTCTTCGCGGTCTATCAGTTCGTCGGCGTCTTCGGCGCGACCACGCTGGTCGGCCTGTTCGAGGAAACGCTGTTCGAGGGCATCCTCAACCCGGCCTTCGCCCGGCTGGTCGAACAGGCCTTCGGCGGCACCTGGGTCAGCGACCTGCTGGTCGGCCAGTACGGCCTGTGGACGATGGGCATGACCTACGCCCTGGCCCTGATCCTGCCCATCGTCACCACCTTCTTCATCGCCTTCGGCGTGCTCGAAGATTCCGGCTACCTGCCGCGCCTGACGGTGATCGCCAACCGCCTGTTCGCCACCATCGGCCTCAACGGCCGTGCGGTGCTGCCGATGGTCCTCGGCCTCGGCTGCGTGACGATGGCAACGCTGACCACGCGCATCCTGCATTCGCCGCGCGAGCGGATGATCACCATCTTCCTGCTCGCGCTGGCGATTCCCTGTTCGGCACAACTCGGCGTCGTCCTCGGCATGCTCGGCGGATTCTCCTTCGTTGCCGTGCTGATCTGGGCGCTCGCCCTGGTCGGCGTCCTGCTGCTCTCCGGCTTCCTCGCCGCCCGCCTGATTCCCGGCCGGCGCATTCCGCTGGTCACCGAACTGCCGCCGATGCGCCTGCCGATCGCCGGCAACGTCCTCAAGAAGACCGGCGGCCGCCTCAAGTGGTACCTGATCGAGGTCATCCCGCTGTTCCTGATCGGCACTTTCCTGATGTTCACGCTCGACCGCTTCGGCATCCTGCCCGCCATCGTCGAAGCCGGCGAACCGCTGGTCACCGGCTGGCTGGGCCTGCCCAAGGAAGCCTCGGCCGCCTTCGTGATGGGCTTCCTGCGCCGCGACTTCGGCGCCACCGGCCTGTTCGTCATGGCCGACCAGTTGTCGCCGATCCAGGCCATCGTCGGCATGATCACCATCACCCTGTTCATCCCCTGCTTCGCCAGCCTGCTGATGATGGTCAAGGAACAGGGCATCCGCGTCGCGGCAGCGATGGTCGCCATCATCGTCCCCTTCGCCTTCTTCGTCGGCGGCCTGTGCAATTTTGCGCTGCGCGCCCTCTGGTGACCCGATCATGAGCCCTCCCCACGACGCCCGCCTCCCGCTCGCCTTCATCCCGCCCGGCAGCGAAGTCCGCCTGGCGGCACTGGGCGACGAAATCGACCCGCAACTGCGCGAGCAACTGACCGCCTACGGCCTTGCCGAATCGCGGCCGTTGCGCGTGCTGCAGCAGAAGCCGATGACCGTCATCCTCGCCGACGAGATCGAACTCGCGCTCGAACACGGCATCGCCCGCCACATCTGGGTCATCAGATAAGCCAGGCGATGCCGGCTCAGTGCGTGACGTGCTGTGCCAGCGCCGCCTCGCCGAACTGCTCGACCTGCGCCGCCCGCCAGTCGGCGATCAGATCGCGCGAGGTCGAGCGGATTGCCGGATCCAGTGTCTCGTCGCTGGCAACGCATTCGAGATGCTGGATCAGGGCGCGCACCCGCCCGGCACAGACGCCCACGGTCGCCGCGCGCGACAACAGGTACATGGTGCGTGCCACCAGCTGCTCCGCCGTCAGTTCCATGCTTTTCCCCTGCTTCATAGCGCTAGCCCGAAATCGGGTGCGATCTGTTGCAACCAGGACTCGACGCGAGCCGTGGTCTGCTCGGACTGGTTGTCGAGATCGAGTGCCAAGCCGACAAAACGCCCGTCGAGCACGGCCTGCGAGGTATTGAACTCGTAGCCTTCGGTCGGCCATGAGCCGACGACACGAGCGCCGCGCTCGGTGACGAAATCGTAGATCTCGATCATTGCGTCGAGAAACTCGTTGGCATAGCTCACCTGGTCGCCGAGCCCGAAAATGGCCACCGTCTTGCCCGTGAAATCGATGCCGGCAAAGCGCGGCAAGGCCTCTTCCCAGCTCTCTTCATCGCAATCGGCGCTGAGCCCCGGCAACTGCCCCTGTCCCATGGTCGGCGTGCCGAGGATGAGGAAATCGTAGGCGGCGAGATCGTCGGCTGACGCGCGGTTAACGTTGACCGGATCGGCCATCGTCGCGTCGTCGAAGCGTTTCTTGATCATCTTTGCCACCTTGCGGGTCTTGCCGCTGGTGCTGCCGAAAAAGATACCAATTCTGGCCATGCTTGAATCTCCTGAAGATTGGACAAGACCTTACCAAGCGCAAGGTTTATTAATGATAACAATTCCCATCCGCAAATCAACCCCGTCACGGATGACTTCTCCTGCGAAATCACCGCCATTCGTCGACGGCGCCTGCTCCGCAAAATCAAACCTGCCCGGGATTGAAGATCGGTGCGCCAAGCGCCACACCAATAAAACAAATGCGAATTGTTCGTAATTCGTTGAAAACGCAGCATTTTTTTTGAACAAAGCAACTCTTCCGCGGTCGCAGCTTTACAATCCGGCACACGGCAAGCCAGCCGCGCCATGCCAGCCAGCCATTTCATAACTTGCGGAGAAATGCCATGAAGGGCGACAAGAAAATCATCGACATCCTGAACGACCTGCTGGCCGGCGAACTGACTGCCGTCGACCAGTACCTGATCCACGGCGAGATGTACGCCGACATGGGTCTCAACGAACTGGCCGAGAAGTCGATCCACGAATCCGACCACGAACGCCAGCACGCCCGCGCGCTGATCCAGCGTATCCTCTTCCTCGAAGGCAAGCCGGACCTGTCGAAGCGCGACGCACTGAAAATCGGCAAAAACGTTCCCGACATGCTGAAGGCCGACCTTGACGTCGAGTACAAGGTCGATGGCGACCTCAAGAAGGCGATCGCCGCCTGCGAGAAGGCCCAGGACTACGTTTCCCGCGACATGCTGGCGGCGCAGCTGGAAGACACCGAAGTCGACCACGCCTACTTCCTCGAAAAGCAGTTGCGCCTGATCGACCTGGTCGGCCTGCCCAACTACCTGCAGAGCCAGATGGGCTCGGGCAGCCCGGCCTGAGGAGCGCGACATGAAAGGCGACAAGAAGGTCATCGAAATCCTCAACAAGGTCCTCAAGAACGAGCTGACCTCGATCAACCAGTATTTCCTGCACGCCCGGATGTTCCGCAACTGGGGTCTGGAAAAGCTCAACGACTACCAGTACAAGCAGTCGATCCGCGTCATGAAGGAAGCCGACGAGTTGATCGAGCGCATCCTCTTCCTCGAAGGCCTGCCCAACCTGCAGAACCTCGGCAAGCTGCTGATCGGCGAGAATGTCGTCGAGTGCCTGGCCGGCGACCTCAAGTACGAGCAAACCATCCAGCGCCCGCTGCTGATCGAGGCGATCGCCCTGTGCGAGGAAGCCCAGGACTACGTCAGCCGCGAATTGCTCGAAGACCTGCTCGAACACTGCGAAAAGGCGATCGACTGGCTGGAAACCCAGCAATCGCTGATCACTGACGTGACCCTGCCGAACTACCTGCAGGCGCACATGGAACCGGGCGAAGGCTGATTCACGCCCCACTCGTCAGCAAGCCGCGGCCGGTCCGCGGCTTTTTTTGTTGACCGCCACTGGCACCGTATTTGCATATAACCTTCCCGCAAGGAGAAGTTTGTCGCGCTTGCCACAAGGCAAAAACGAGTATTGACATTCGTTCTCAACTGCATACAATAGGAATTGTTCGCATTACCTTTCAAGGTGCCTTTGATGTACATCTGTGTCTGCCATGCCGTCACCGATCGCCAGATTCGCCAGGCTGCCGCCGACGGCGCGCGCACCCTGAAAGACCTGCGCCGTGAGCTGGGCGTCACCCGCGACTGCGGCCGCTGCGCCTCATGCGCCCACGAATGCCTGAAGGAAGCCCAGGACAAGGGCGGCAAACCGGGCAAGGTGGCCCTGATGGCCGCCTGAAACGGACACCGGCCCAAAAAAAACGGGAACCCGCGGGTTCCCGTTTTTGTTGCCCGAAGCGCCCTTCTTCAGCGGTAGCCGACGCGGTCGAGCAGTTTCTGGGCGGCCGGCAGTTGCCTGGCGATGTTCTGCAGCGGCGTCGTGTCGACCTTGAAGCTGCCCAGCTCGGCGAGTTCCTCGTTGGCCACCCTGACTGTCGGCACCGCCGGCCATTCGTTGTTGCCGTTGGCGAAATAGCGCTGCGCCTCGTCGCTCGCCAGGTATTCGAGGAAGCGCAGCGCCGCCTCGCGGTGTTTCGTGGTCTTCACCATGCCGCCGCCGGAAACGTTGATGTGGGTGCCGTAGCTGTCCTGGTTCGGCCAGACGATGCCGACGCGCTTCATCAGGTTGCGGTCCTCGACCCGCTCGGAGGCCATCATCCGCACCAGGTAGTAGCTGTTGGAGACGGCGACGCCGCATTCGCCGCTGGCCACCGACTTGATCTGGTCGGTATCGCCGCCGCGCGGATTGCGCGCCAGGTTGGCGACCAGGCCGCGCGCCCAGGCCTCGCTCGCCGCTTCGCCGCGATGGGCGATCTGCGAAGCGACCAGGGTCAGGTTGTAGACGTGGCCGCCCGGCGTGCTGCAATACTGTCCCTGCAGCTTCGGATCGGCCAGCGCTTCGTAGCTCGGCACGTCTTCCGCCTTGAACTTGCGCTTGTTGTAGATGATCAAGCGCGCCCGCGTCGAGAAGGAAAACCAGGTTTCCGAACGCAAGTGGGCGGGAATCCGGCTTTCCAGCACCGCCGACTTGACCGGCGCGAAGATGCCCCAGGCGTCGGCCACCGCCAGGCTGGCCGCGTCGACAGTGATGAAGACGTCGGCCGGACTGTTCACCCCCTCGTTGCGGATGCGCTCGATCAGCTCGTGCGCCTTGCCTTCGATGCGGTTGATACGGATGCCGGTCTGCTTGGTGAAGTTGTCGTAGAGCGCTTCGTCGGCCTGGTAGTGGCGCGCCGAATAGAGGTTGAGAACCTTCTCTTCGGCCTGGGCGAGGCCGGCGCCGAGCAGGGCGGCGAGGATGGGCAGCAGTCGTTTGAGCACGCGTGTCTCCTTGAAATCAGGGCTTGGCCCACTGCCGCAGCAGGTTGTGATAGACGGCGGTCAGCTTGAGCAGGCGGTCGTCATCGGGTGGCACGACGCCGCTCATGCCCTGGATCGCCTGGTCGAGATCGAAGAGCAGCGTGCGCGAACTGTCGTTCTGCACCATGCTCTGGATCCACATGAACGACGCGATGCGCGCGCCGCGCGTCACCGGCGTCACGCGGTGCAGGCTGCTCGACGGATAGAGGACGAGGTCGCCGGCCGCCAGCTTGGCCGCCTGGATGCCGAAGGGCCCCTCGATTTCCAGTTCGCCGCCGTCGTACTCGTCGGGCTCGGCGAGGAACAGGGTGGCCGAGAGATCGCTGCGCACCGAAATCGACGTGCCCGGCACCTGCATCACCGCACTATCGACATGCGCGCCATAGGTGCCACCGTCGGCGTAGCGGTTGAACTTGGGCGGATAGATGCGCGCCGGCAAGGCCGCCGAGATGAACAGCGGGTTGTTGCCGAGTCGCCTGAGGATGCGGTTGCCCAACTCGACCGCCAGCGGCGAGCCGTCGGCCAGTTGCTGGTTGCGCTTGACGGCGCGGGCCAGGGTGCCGGCCGTCTTCAGGCCGTCTTCCCATGGCGCGACAGCGAGCGACTCGCGGAACTGCCTGACTTCGTCCTTGCTCAGGACGCCTTCGATCGGAATCAACATCTCGTTTCCCTTTCCTTGAAAATCATCGCTGCACCGATGTCGGCCAGCGTCGCGCAGCCTGCCTGCGCCATGCACACTTCGAGTTCCTCGCGCAGCAAGCGCAGCAGGTGGGCAACGCCGAGCGCCCCGGCAACCGCCAGCGCGTAGGTCTGCAAGCGGCCGACCAGCACCGCGTCGGCACCCGACGCCAGCGCCTTGAACACATCGCCGCCGCTGCGGATGCCGCTGTCGAGCAGCAGCGGATAAGCGTCGCCGACGGCGGCGCGGATCGCCGGCAGCGCGGCGAGGCTGGCCGGCGCACCGTCGAGCGAGCGACCGCCATGATTGGAGACGATCAGCCCGGCAACGCCACGCGCCTTCAGTTGGCGAGCGTCTTCCGGATGCAGGACGCCCTTGACCACCACCGACAGACGCGTCTCGCCAAGCAGCCAGTCGAGGTCCGCCCAGCCCGGCGCCTGCGCCATCACGCCCTGGAATACCCGGCTCTGTCCGCGCGTGAGGACGGGCGGCGCCACTTCCGGGTAATCCGCCAGATTGGCAGCGACCACCGCCGCCGGCAGCGTGAAGCCGGCGCGCTGGGCGCGCAGGCTGGGCAGCTTGATCGCCGTGTCCAGCGTCACCACCAGCACCCGGTAGCCGGCGGCCTCGGCACGCCGGACGAGGTCGAGCGTATGCCGGCGCTCGGCCTGAAAATACAACTGGAACCAGCGCTCTTCGCCGGCCTGCGCCGCCACCTCTTCCAGTGTCCGCCCGGCCAGCGTGCTCAACACGAAGCCGCTATCGCTCGCCGCGGCGCCGCGCGCGACGTCGATTTCACCTCGCGGATGAGCCAGCGTCTGGTAGGCGAGCGGTGCCAGCAGAATCGGATGCGCCAGGCGGCGACCGAACAGCTCCAGCGCCGTATGCCCCTGGCCGACATCGCGCAGCAGGCGCGGCCAGATCCGGAGGTCAGCGAAAACGGCGCGATTCGCCGCCAGCGTCGTCTCCTGCCCGCAGCCGCCGGCGATGTAGGCGAGGCGGTCGGCGGCCAGGAAATGCCCGGCGATCGCTTCGTAATCCTGTGCGCAACGAATCTCGGCGGGAATGGCGGTCAGTGGCGGTCGGTTTTCTTGCATTGCATGCCAACGGGCGAACCCGGAGGATTCGCCCGTTTCCTTTTGCCCAGGTTTAGAACTCGTAATTGAGCGTCAGCCTGGCGTTGCGGGCATCGCCCTTGTAGAGGAAGGAGCCCGAACGGTAGCCGGCAAGGTAGTAATCCTTGTCGAAGACGTTGCCGACGTTCAGGCGCAGCTTGGCCGCCTTGGTCACCCGGTATTCTGCGAACAGGTCCCACACCGTGTAGGCCGGAATCGGCTGGGTGTAGGCGCCGAGGTTCGACGCCGGCTGGCTGCCGGCGGCGACCTGCGCCGCCGTGACGTAGCCGGCCGCAGTGTCGGGCTGCCCCGCGTACTTCTTGCTCTCGTACTTGACCGCCGTCCCGAAGGCGAATTTCGGCGTCGCCTGGTAACGCAACTGCGCCGACGCCGTCTTGTCGGCGAAGTTGCTCAAGGTCTTGCCCTTGTTCTCCGGATTTGCCGACTTGGTCACTTCCGAGTCCATGAAGGTGACGCCGGCAAAGGCGCTCAGCTTGTCGGTCAGGTTGCCGGCCAGACCGAACTCGATGCCACGCACGCGGTTCTCGCCAGTGTTGAAGGTACCGACCGTCGCGTAGTCGGCGCCTTCCATGACGTCGGACTTGGTGATCTGGAACAGCGACGCGGTGGCCAGCAGCTTGCCGCCGAGCAGGTTCCACTTGGTGCCCAGTTCGATGTTCTCGGTCTTTTCCGGCGAGGCGCCGATATAGCCGTTGCTCGTCCCGTTGGGCAGCACGACGACGCCGCCATAGCCGCTGCCGGTACCGACGTCGGACTCACCGCCGTTGACGTCGCTGGCCGTCGAATAGGTCAGATAGACGTTGGCGTCCGAACGGAACTTGTAGGTCAGCCCGAGATGGCCGTTCCATAGCGAGTCGGAATACTTGAAGTTGCCGAGCACGTTGGGCGTCGCATTGCTGCTGTCGTGGTTCCAGAACGCCTTCATGTCGTACTTGAAGTGGTCGTAGCGGACACCGGCGAAAGCCGTCCATTTCTCGGTCAGATCGACCGTATCCATCAGCGACGCGGAAACCGTCTTGACGTTCCAGTCGATGTCCCAGTCGCCCTTGCGGATGTTGGCACGGGACACGCCACCGTCGACGGCGCTGAACGGAACGTTGTTGACGCGGGTCGCCCCATCCATCAGATAGACGCCGTTGAGCACCGAATGGTCGGTATATTCGAGGCCGAGGTTCCACTCGTGCTTCATGCCACCGATCACGGTATCGACGAAGAGGTTGGTCTGGTTGGCGAAGTAATCGACTTCCTGCCAGCCCTGATGGGTGGACAGGTTGAGGCTGCTGTCGCTGGCATAGCTGGCGCCGGTGGCGACATAGCCGTTTTCCGACTTGCCCCAGCGCGTCGCGTTGGTCAGGCGGACATTGTCGTTGAAGCGGTACTTCAGCCGGGCAGTGAAGGTGTCGACCTCGGATTTCAGGAAGTCCTCGTCCTGCGCATAGACCGGCGCGCCCTTGAACGGCTTGCGGTTGGGCAAGGCGCCGTAGAGGTAGGCGCCGAGGTCGGGGCGGTCCTCGCCGCGGAAGCCGTAGTAGTCGAGCAGGATGTCGAAACGCTCGTTCGGCTTGATCAGCGTGGACAGCGCGACGCCCTTGCGCTCACGATCGGCCGGGCTGCGGTCGGGAACTTCCTCGTAACCGTAAAGCAGGTTGGCGCGGACGGCGACGTTGTCGGTCAACGCGTAGTTGGTATCGACGGTGACGCGACGATGGTCGTCGGTACCCAGGCCGACCGACAGCTTGGTGAAGTCGTAGTCGGTAGTCGCCTGCTTGGTGATCGAGTTGATCGCGCCGCCAGCGGTGCCGCGACCGGCAAAGCTGGAGCTCGGCCCCTTGGAGATTTCCACCTGTTCGACGGCGAAGCTCTCGCGGATGGTCATGCCAGGGTCGCGCAGACCATCGACGAAGACATCGCTGCGCGCTTCCTGGCCACGGATGATGTAGCGATCGCCGAAGGCGTTGCCGTTCTCGCCGGTACCGAGCGTGATCCCCGGTTGCGCATCGAGGATGTCGCGCAGATCGGTGTAGCCCGAATCCTCGATCTGCGTCTTGGTCAGCACGCTGATGTTGGCCGGCGTCTCGGCCAACGGCCGCTTGCGCCGCTCGTCGCCGGAGACGCGCGCCTTGTACGGGGCATCCGGTTCGGCATAGGGGTTGTGGTCGATGACGCGTTCGACGACGGTCACCGGCGCCATTTCGGCTTCGCTCGCCGGTTCGGCGGCAAACGCCACGACCGGCGCCAGCATCGTCGTCGAAATTCCCAGCGCAATGCTGGTCTTCTTCACCGAACGGGTCTGGGGCAAGGTCCGGAAACTGGCCGGCAGCTTGATTTTCTGAGCTTTTCTTTTCACTCTCGTATCCTGGATCGATGCCGCAGCGGGAAGTCCGGACGAGAGCTGCCTGCAGGAGGAAGCGGCCAGGACGTCCCAACGGCAAAAGGTTGGGGAAAAGCTGGCTGGCTTCAGGCTGGCTTGCTTAATCGCGGATGCAAATCTATCGCATTTGCAGTTCAGTTACAAGTGGTAACAGAGTCGTAAAACAGCATGCACAGGAATTCCAGGAATCAGGACAGGCGACAAACCGGGGAAAACCCGGCAAACCCCTGCTGCAGGAGGATGGCCAGCAGATCGGCAAGGCGGGCGTGCGAGAAGCGCACGAGGAGCAACGGCTCGCTGCCGGTGCCGGCAGCGTGCGCCATGATCGCCGCCCTGATCGCGGGGGGCTCGCCATGGCGCGCCAGCAGTTCGGACGGCGGGGCGTACTCGGCCTCATAGACCCCGGTGAAACAGCGCAACAGCGCCGGCAGGCGGGCCGGATCAACAAGGCCGTCAATCACCGGCAGGTCGGCCACGGGCAAGGCCCGGGCAAGCAACAGACAGTCGGTCTCCGATGGCGCCGTCATCGGCGGAATTATTCGGCGTCGAAACCAGCGTCTTCGATCGCGCCAAGCAGTTCGGCCCGGCTGATTTGCTGCGGATCGTAGACGACGCGCGCCTGCGCCGCTTCCAGCGAGACCTCGGCCGAGGCGACGCCGGGCAGGCCGCCGAGGACGCCGGTGATGTTCTTGACGCAGCCCTGGCAGCTCATGCCGCCGATCCGGATTTCGGTGTTTTCCATGTTTCAGTCCCTGTGGAGAAAAGGCTGGCGGCGCAGCAATTCGGTCATCTCGGCGGCGGCCAGCGGTCGGCTGTAGTGAAAGCCCTGCACCATGCCGCAACCCATCTTGCGCAGCAAAGCCAGTTGCTCGGCAGTTTCCACGCCTTCGGCCAGTACCGTCAAGCGCAGGCTGCGTCCCATGCTGACGATGGTCGAAGCGATCGCCTGGTCGTCGGCGTCGCTTTCCAGGTCCATGACGAAGGAACGGTCGATCTTCAGCTTGCCGACCGGGAAACGCTTCAGGTAGGCAAGCGAGGAATAGCCGGTACCGAAATCGTCGAGCGACAGACTGACACCCATGCGCTTCAACGCCGACAGGGTGCCAAGGGTGAATTCGGCATCGTGCATCACGGTGCGCTCGGTCAGTTCGAGTTCCAGACAATCGGCGACCAACCCGGTGGCGCTCAGCGCACCGGCGACCATCTCGACGAAACCAGCCTGGCGGAACTGCACCGGCGCCACATTGACCGCCATCGTCCGCAGTTGCAGACCTTCGTCTATCCAGGCCTGGGCCTGACGACAGGCTTCGAACAGGACCCAGTCGCCGATCGGGTTGATCATCCCGCTATCCTCGGCAACAGCGATGAAGCGGTCGGGCATGATCGTGCCCAGGGTCGGATGCAACCAGCGGATCAGCGCCTCGACGCCGACGATCTCTCCGTTCTGCAGACTGACCAGCGGCTGGTAGTGAAGAACGAACTGCTCCTCGGTCAAGGCCTGGCGCAGGTTGCTTTCCATCATCAGGCGCTCGAGCGTCGCCATGTTCATTTCCGAGGAATAGAACTGGAAGGTGTTGCGTCCCAGTTCCTTGGCCTTGTACATCGCCGTGTCTGCATTCTTGAGCAGGGTGTCGATGTCCTTGCCGTCCTGCGGATAGAGGGCGATGCCGATCGACGAGGTGACGGTCAGCGCGTGGCCGCCGACCGAAAACGGCGAGGCGGCGATCTCCAGCAGCCGACGGGCGACGTCGGCCGCCGCCGCTGCATTCACCTCGGGCAGCAGGATGATGAACTCGTCACCGCCGAGGCGGGCCAGTGTGTCGATCCGCCGCACCACCTTGACGTAGCGCTGCGCCAGCGCACACAGCAGGTCGTCACCGACGCTGTGGCCGAGCGAGTCGTTGACCCGCTTGAAATGGTCGATGTCGAGAAAGAGCAGCGCCGCGCCGTGCTTGTCGCGCTCGGCGGCGGCAAGCATCTGCTCGATCCGGTCGTGCAGCAGGCGGCGGTTGGGCAGGCCGGTCAGGGCGTCGAAATCGGCCAGCTCGCGGATGCGCTGTTCGGCCTGCTTGCGGTCGCTGATGTCGATGACGGTGCCGACGGCGACCACCCTGCCATCGAAGCGCGAAGGCATGCCGAGCACCGACATGGTGAACAGCGAGCCGTCCTGGCGCCGACCGGTGAACTCGGTGGTTTCGACAGCGCCGCCGCCCGGTCGCCTGGCCAGTTGTTCGGCGATCCTTTCGTGCTGCTCGGCAACGACCAGATCATAGGGCCCGAGGCGCTCGATGAAATCCGCCTCGGCGTAGCCGAACAAGCTGCGCATGTAAGGATTGACGTAGAGGAAGCGCCCCCGCGCCATGACGAAGATGCCGACCTGCGCCGCATCCATCGTCGCGCGAAAGAGGTCGGTTTCCCGCTTGACCATCACCGTCAACGCCGCCGACCGGCTTCCGGTCGCCAGCGCCGCAGCAGCAGCGAATTGGAAACCACCGACACCGAACTCATCGCCATCGCCGCCCCCGCCACCACCGGGCTGAGGAAGCCGAAAGCCGCCAGCGGGATGCCTAGAACGTTGTAGATGAAGGCAAAGAACAGGTTCTGCCGGATCTTGCCCAGCGTTGCCGCGGAAAGTGCGATGGCGTCGGCGACGCCAAGCAGGTCGTTGCGGATCAGCGTCAGGTCGGCCGCCTCGATCGCCGCGTCAGAGCCTGCGCCGATCGCGAAACTGACGTCGGCCGCGGCCAGCGCCGGGGCATCGTTGATGCCGTCGCCGACCATCGCCACCAGCCCGCCGTCCGCCTTCAGCGCGTTCACCGCGGCCGCCTTGTCGCCCGGCAGGATGCCGGCGCGGAATTCGTCGATCCCGGCCTGGGCGGCGATCGCCGCCGCCGTCGCCGGATTGTCGCCGGTCAGCATGACCACCCGGATGCCGCGCTGGCGCAGGCGGGCCACCGCCTCGCGCGAGGTCGGGCGCAGCGCATCGGCGATGGCGATCAAGGCCAGGAGATGCGTGACTTTTTCATCGCCGTCGATCTCGGCCAGTGCGATCACCGTCTTGCCGGCGCCCTGCAGCGCCGCGACCGCGCCGTCGCCGGCCAGTCCGAGCCAGTCGGGCGCCCCGAGACGCAGACGGCGGCCGCCGATCTCGCCGCCGACGCCGTGCCCGGCCGTCGCCGCAAAACCGCTCACCGCCGGCAGTTCGAGACCGTCGGCGGCGGCGATCACCGCCCGCGCCAACGGGTGTTCCGAGTGATGTTCGAGCGCCGCCGCCAGTTGCAAGGCTTCCTCGCGGCCGATGCCGAAAGGCAGCAGGTCGGTCACCTGCGGCTGGCCGGCGGTCAGCGTCCCGGTCTTGTCGAGCGCCAGCACGGCGATCTTCTCGGCCCGTTCGAGCGCCTCGGCATTGCGCACCAGAATGCCGGCCCGCGCCCCCTGCCCGGTGCCGACCATGATCGCCGTCGGCGTCGCCAGGCCGAGCGCGCACGGACAGGCGATGACCAGGACGGCGACGGCATTGACCAGCGCCGTCGCGAAATCGCCCCCCTGCCACCACCAGCCGATGAAGGTGACCAGCGCGATGCTGCACACCACCGGCACGAAGATCCCGGAAATTCGGTCGGCCAGGCGCTGTACCGGCGCCTTCGAGCCCTGCGCCTCGCCGACCAGGCGGATGATGCCGGCGAGCAGCGTCTGCTCGCCGACGCCGGTGGCGCGGCAACGCAGACTGCCGCTACCGTTGGCGGTGGCCGCGAAAACCTTGTCGCCGCTGCGCTTGCCGACCGGCATGCTCTCGCCGGTCAGCATCGCTTCATCGACGCTCGACTCGCCGTCGATCACCTCGCCGTCGACCGGTACGCTCTCGCCCGGGCGGACCAGGAAGACATCGCCCGGCATCAGCGCGTCGACCGGCAGTTCGATCCACTGGCCGTCGCGTTCGACACGCGCCGTCTTCGGGCGCAGGCGGATCAGCGACTCGATCGCCTCCGAGGTGCGCGCCTTGGCCCGCGCCTCGAGCAGCTTGCCGAGCAGGACCAGGGTGATCACCGCCGCCCCGCCCTCGAAATAAACATGCTGCTCGCTCAGGCCGAGGAAAGTCACGACGGTCGAGAAACCCCAGGCCATGCTGGTGCCGAGCGCGACCAGCACGTCCATGTTGGCCCCGCCGCCGCGCAGCGCCTTCCAGGCGCCATCGTAGAAACGCCAGCCGATCCAGAACTGCACCGGCGTCGCCAGCGCGAACTGCAGCCAGCGCGGCAGTTCGTTGTGCATGCCGTGCTCGCCGAACATGAACAGCATCTGGCCGACCAGCGGCAGACTGAGCGCGACAGCGATCCAGAAGCGCCGACTCTCACGCTGGTAAGTGCGCAGTTTCTCGGCCTTTTCCCGCTCGCGCGTCCCGGCATCGACCACGGCAGCACTGAAGCCGGCCTTGGCCACCGCGGCGATCACCGCCTCGGCACCGACCCCGCTCAGGCGCACGCGCGCACGCTCGGCGGCGAGATTGACGTTGGCCTGCATCCCGGGTTGCCGGTTGAGCACCTTTTCCAGGCGCGTCGAACAGGCGGCGCAGGTCATGCCGCCAATCGCGAATTCGACGACCTGCTCGGCGGATTGCTTTTCCATCTCAGCTCGCTTCCAGCAGATAGGGCAAACTCAGCAGGCCATAGACGCCGAAACCGAGCACCAGCAGCCCGGAAGTCCAGCGCACCATCGGCCGCCGCACGAATTCATTGAGCCGCGCCAGCAAGATGCCGGCGAGCAGCAGATTGGGCAGGGTGCCGGCACCGAAGGCCAGCATCAGCAGCGCGCCGCGCTGCGCCGAACCGGCCGCCAAGGCACTGGCCAACGCGCTATAGACCAGGCCGCAGGGCAACCAACCCCACAGCATACCGAGCGGAAACGCCTGGCCAACCCGCGTCGCCGGCAGGAAACGCCGGGTCAGCGGCTGCAGCCGCCGCCACAGCGACTGGCCGAGCCGTTCGGTGAAGGCCAGCGCCCGGGTGACGCCGATCAGGTAGAGGCCGAGCGCGACCAGCATCAGGTTGGCGAAGAGGAAGAGGATCAGCCGCGCCGGCACCTGTCCTTCGAGTCCCAGTCCGGCGGCACCGAGCGCCCCGGCAATTGCCCCGGCAATGGCATAGGAGAGGATGCGACCGCCGTTGTAGGCAAGATGCATCGACCAGCGGGCCGGACTACCCATCGCCAGTGCGCCGACGATGCCGCCGCACATGCCGACGCAGTGCGCACCACCGAGCAGACCAACGAGAAACAGCGCCAGGAAGCCGGAATCAGGCATGGGGCAAGGCTTGCGACAGGAAAGCCCGCAGTGTAACCCGCCCCGGGCCTTCCTGACACGCCGCTCAGATCACCTTGGAGTAACGCGTCCGCTGCCGGTCGGCGCGCAGGTAGCGGTCGAAGGCCATGGCGATGACACGGACCAGCATGCGCCCCGGCGGCAGCACGGTGATCCAGTCGCGTTCGATCTTGAGCAGACCGCCGCGTTCCATCTCGCGCAGATCCTCGATCTCGGCCGCGAAATACTTGTGGAAGTCGATCAGGTGCGAACTCTCGATGCTTTCGATCGACAGCTCGAAATGGCACATCAGCGCCTGGATGATCGAACGCCGCAGGATGTCGTCGGCGGTCAGCTCGATGCCGCGCACCACCGGCAGCATCGGCGCGTCGAGCCGGTCGTAGTACTCGTCGAGCGTCTTGACGTTCTGGTAGTAGGTCGGACCGACCTTGCTGATCGACGAGATGCCGAAGGACAGCATGTCGCAGTCGGCGTAGGTCGAATAACCCTGGAAGTTGCGGTGCAGGCGCCCCTGGCGCTGCGCCACCGCCAGCTCGTCGTCGGGCTTGGCGAAATGGTCCATGCCGATGAAGACGTAACCGGCATCGGTCAGCTTCTTGATCGCCAGCGCCAGGATCTGCAGCTTGGTGTCGGCATTCGGCAGGTCGGCGTCGGCAATCCGCCGCTGCGGCTTGAACAGCCCCGGCAGGTGCGCGTAGTTGTAGATCGACAGGCGGTCCGGGTCCATCGCCAGGACGCGTTCCAGCGTCCGGTTGAAACCCATCACGCTCTGGAAGGGCAGACCGTAGATGAGGTCGATCGACACCGATTTGAAACCGTTGGCGCGTGCCGCGCTGATCACATTGGCCGTTTCTTCCTCGGTCTGCACGCGGTTGACCGCAACCTGCACGCGCTCGTCGAAATCCTGGACGCCGACGCTCATCCGGTTGAAACCCAGTTCGCCGAGCAGCGCCACGGTGGCCGTATCGACCTTGCGCGGGTCGACTTCGATCGAATACTCGCCGCCGTCGAGCAGCTTGAAGTGCCGTCGGGTTTCCGCCATCAACTGGCGCATTTCGTCGTGCGACAGGAAAGTCGGCGTGCCGCCGCCCCAGTGCAGCTGGATCACCTCATGCTCGCCTTCGCTGCCTTCCAGCGCGGCGCTCTGCAGCGCCAGCTCCTTGCCCAGGTATTTCAGGTACTTGGCGCTGCGCCCGTGATCCTTGGTGATGATCTTGTTGCAGGCGCAGTAATAACAGATGGTGTTGCAGAAAGGGATGTGGAAGTATAATGAGAGCGGTCGGCTGATCCCGCCGATGTTGCGCTTGCTGAGCCAGAGAGCGGCAGCCTCGGCGTCGAAAGCCTCGACGAAGCGGTCGGCAGTGGGATACGAGGTGTAGCGGGGGCCGTTTACGTCGAAACGGCGAATGATCTGTGGGTCGAAGACGAGGTTTTCAGTTGCGAAATTCATTGAACATGGCGCCAAGTTTTGGCCCGATTATGTGGGGATGGATCGCATTTCCGGTTGACATGGATCAAGCCAACGCAGGTTGCCAATGCCCAGCCCAATCCCGCTGAATCAGGAGATTTCGCTGACCGTCATCAAGACGGCTTGTTCCAACTGCAACCTGCGGGAACTCTGCCTTCCCTTCGGTCTCAGTCTCGATGAACTGGAGCGTCTCGACGACCTGATTTCGACCCGCCGCCGGATCAAGCGCGGCGATCACCTGTACCGCGCCGGCGAGTCCTTCGACTCGATCTACGCGATCCGCAGCGGCTTCTTCAAGACCGACGTCCTGCTCGAGGACGGCCGCGACCAGGTCACCGGCTTCCAGATGGCCGGCGAACTGCTCGGCCTCGACGGCATCAGCACCGAACACCACACCTGCAACGCCATCGCGCTGGAAGACAGCGAGATCTGCGCGATCCCGTTCAACCGCCTGGAAAGCCTGTCGCGCGAGATCCACAACCTTCAGCATCACTTCCACAAGGTGATGAGCCGCGAAATCGTCCGCGACCACGGCGTCATGATGCTGCTCGGCACGATGCGCGCCGAAGAGCGGCTGGCCGCCTTCCTGCTCAACCTGTCGCAGCGCTTCACGGCGCGCGGCTTCTCGCACGCCGAGTTCTACCTGCGCATGACGCGCGAGGAAATCGGCAGCTACCTCGGCCTTAAGCTGGAAACCGTGTCGCGCGCCTTCTCCAAATTCCAGGAAGAAGGCTACATCGCGGTCCAGCAGAAGCACATCCGCATCCTCAACGTCAGCGGCCTGAAGGCGCTGATGAACCACCGCTGCTGAGCCTAACGGCTCAGCCCGAGCCAGCGGCGCGCACTGCCCGGCGATGCCGGGCGATCCCATTCCGGCTCGTCGCCGAAGCGCTGCTGCAGGAAATCGATGAAGGCGCGCACCTTCAGCGGCAGGTGCCGGTTCGGCAGATGCACCGCGTAAATGAAGCGCTCGACTGGCACGTAGCCGGGTAGCACCTCGACCAGACGCCCGGCCTGCAGCTCGCTGCCGACGATGAAGGTCGGCAGCAAGGCCAACCCCAGCCCGCCCAGCACCGCCTGCGATAGCGCCTCGTCGTCGTTGATGCGCAGCTTGCCCGCCACCGGCACCGAGATGTCGCCGGCCGGACCGCGCAGATGCCAGAAGCCCTGCGTCGTCAGGTAGGTGTAGTCGAGACAGTTGTGCCCGGCCAGGTCCTCCGGCTTTTCCGGTACCCCCCAGCGCGCCAGGTAGGCCGGGCTGCCGCAGATCTTGCGACGGATCGGCGCCAGCCGCCGGGCGACCAGATTGTCGCCGGGCACCGGGGCGATGCGCAGCGCCAGGTCGTAGCCCTCGTCCACCAGATTGACCAGGCGGTCGCTGATCGTCATGTCCACCGACAGCTCCGGGTACTGCAGCATGAAATCGGCCAGCGCCGGTGCCACGTGCAGCGTGCTGAAGGCGACCGGCGCGCTGAAGCGCAGCTTGCCGCGCGGCTCGCGGTGCAGGCTGCCGATCGTGTTCTCGGCCTGCGCCATTTCGTCGACGATGCGGTCGCAATGCTCGAAGTAAGCCTCGCCGACCTCGGTCAGGCTGAGCCGGCGCGTACTGCGTTGCAGCAGGCGAACGCCGAGCGCCGCCTCGAGCCGCGCCACCGACTTGCTGACGCGCGACTTGGAAATCCCCAGGCGCGACGCCGCCCCGGAAAAACTGCGCGCCTTGACCACCTGGGCGAACAGCAGCATGTCGTTGATGTCGTGCACACGCGCTCCAATTGTTATTAAAAAGGAAACAGTCTTGTGCAAAGTCGCCGGCTTATCAAGCCCCGGACTTCCTTTTACCATCCGCAATCCCGCGACACAAAAAACCGATCAACAAAAATCACCAGAAAATTCATATAAATGCAGCAGAACAACCTGATCATCAGGGAGAGCGACTTCGTTCGCCTGATGGCAATCCAGCCGCCCGACGATCTGCGCGACGAGCTTGAGCGCGCCATTGTTATCCCCGACGAATCAATACCAGCCGACATCGTCACGATGGGGTCGCGCGTCCGCTATACCGAACAGGAGACCGGCAACAGCCGCCAGGTCGAGATCGTCTATCCCGACGAGGCCGACCCGGCGGCCAGCAAGGTCTCCGTTTTCGCCCCGGTCGGCGCCGCGCTGATCGGCCTCGGCGTCGGCCATGAAATCGACTGGGACTTCCCCGGCGGCAGCAGCCGCCGGCTGACCGTGGTCGAGGTCATCCAGCCGGCCTCGACCGCAGCACACTGATCAACAAGAACAAAGGGAGCCCGCCGCGTGCGCTACAAGTCATTCGCAGAATTCAATCAACATGTTGCCGCACGAAACCCCGGGCAACCCGAGTTTCACCAGGCGGTCGCCGAGGTCATCGAGAGCCTCTGGCCGTTCATCGAGGACCACCCCCGCTACGCCGAACACGGCCTGCTCGACCGCCTGGTCGAGCCGGAGCGGGTACTCACCTTCCGCGTCTCCTGGGTGGACGATCACGGCGAGGTGCGCGTCAATCGCG
This sequence comes from Azonexus caeni, assembly GCF_048146105.1. Lineage (NCBI taxonomy): Bacteria > Pseudomonadati > Pseudomonadota > Betaproteobacteria > Rhodocyclales > Azonexaceae > Azonexus > Azonexus caeni. The sequence goes on along the minus strand of NZ_JBKJAD010000007.1, from coordinate 79,457 downwards.
GCTACCGCATCCAGCATTCGTCGGCGATCGGCCCCTACAAGGGCGGCATCCGCTTCCACCCCTCGGTCAACCTGTCGATCCTCAAGTTCCTCGCCTTCGAGCAGACTTTCAAGAATGCGTTGACGACGCTGCCGATGGGTGGCGGCAAGGGCGGCTCCGATTTCGACCCGAAGGGCCGCAGCCCGAGTGAGGTGATGCGCTTCTGCCAGGCCTTCGTCAGCGAACTGTTCCGCCACATCGGCAGCGACACCGACGTGCCGGCCGGCGACATCGGCGTCGGCGGCCGTGAGGTCGGCTTCATGGCGGGCATGATGAAGAAGCTCTCGAACCGCGCCGACTGCGTGTTCACCGGCAAGGGCCTGAGCTTCGGCGGTTCGCTGATCCGCCCGGAAGCGACCGGTTACGGCACCGTCTATTTCGCCGAGGAAATGCTCAAGCAGCGCGGCCGCAGTTTCGACGGGCTGCGCGTCAGCGTTTCCGGCGCCGGCAACGTCGCCCAGTATGCGGTCGAGAAGGCGATGGCGCTCGGCGCCCGCGTCGTTACCGTCTCCGATTCGAGCGGCACGGTGGTCGACGAGGACGGCTTCAGCGCCGAAAAACTCGCCGAACTGATGGAGGTGAAGAACCATCTGTACGGCCGGGTCAGCGACTACGCTGCGCGCGTCGGCGCCAGTTTCCTGCCTGGCGAGAAGCCGTGGCGGGTGCCGGTCGACGTCGCCCTGCCCTGCGCGACGCAGAACGAACTCGACGCCGACGACGCCCGTACCCTGCTCGCCAACGGCGCGATCTGCGTCGCCGAAGGCGCCAACATGCCGTCGACGGCAGCAGCGGTGAAGCTGTTCGAAGCGAGCGACGTGCTTTACGCCCCGGGCAAGGCGAGCAACGCCGGCGGCGTTGCCACCTCGGGCCTGGAAATGAGCCAGAACGCGATGCGCCTCTCCTGGCCGCGCGAGGAAGTCGACACCCGGCTGCACCAGATCATGGTCGACATCCACGACACCTGCCTGCGCTACGGCCGCAATGCCGAAGGCAAGATCAGCTACGTCGATGGCGCCAACGTCGCCGGCTTCGTCAAGGTCGCCGACGCGATGCTCGCCCAGGGCGTCGTCTGAACCGCGCTCAGAACTGGTGCTTCAGGCTCACCCCGGCCAGCCAGGCGCGGCCGGGGGCCGGTTCGTAGTAGCGGCCGTTGCCGTCGCCGACCACCACCGAACCGATGTACTCGCGGTCGAACAGGTTGTCGATGCGCAGGAAGCTGCCGACCGAGAAGGCGCCGTAGTTGCGCTCGACGGCGAAGCGCAGGTTGGCAATCGCATAGCCGGGCGCCGAGCGCGCCGCGTTCCGGTCGTCGACATAGACCCGGCTGCGCGCCACGCCTTCGATCGCCGCCTGGAAACCGCTCGCCGCGTGTTTCCAGGCCAGTTCGCCGAACAGTTGCGAGGACGGCACGCCGGGCAGCCGGTTGCCGGCATCGACGACGCCGCTGCTACCGGTATAGGCCTTGTCGAACTCGGCGCGCAGGCCGGTATAGGCGAGCCGGCCGGAGAAGCCGCCGGCCCAGCGGGCGTCGAGAGAAGCCTCGACGCCGCGGCGCAGCGTCCGGCTGGCGTTGATGTAGCTGGTACGGCCGCCAGAGGAAGCGGCAACGACCAGTTCGTCCTTGGTGCGCACTTCGAACAGCGCGACGTCGAGCCGCGCGTTGTCGCCGAGCATGGCCTTGATGCCGGCTTCGAGGTGGGTGCTGGTGGCCGGCTTGAGGTCGAAGCTGAAGGTCGCGCCCGGGCCGGAATAGAACAGCTCGTTCAGTGACGGCGTCTCGAAGCCGCGGGCGACGCTGGCGTAGAGATTGACCGCCGGGGTCAGCGCGTACATCGCAGCCAGCGTCGGCGTCGTCTTCCGGTAATCGACCGAACCGCTGTCGTCGCCGTTGACGCCGACGATGTAGTGGTCGCTGACCTTGAAGGCGACGCGGCTGTGGCGCAGGCCGCCGCTGAAGTTCCAGCGCTCGCCCTGCCACTGGCTCTGCACGTAGACGCCGCTCGCCGCGACGCGGTCGGTTTCGTCACGGCGCAAGGCGCCCTTGACGCCAAGCGTCGCGCCGACGAAATTCTCGAAGCCCTGGCGGTCGTCCACCGAGCGCTCGTAGTCGGCGCCGAACGTCGTCGTCAGGCCGCCGCCGGCCACCTTGCGGCGGGCGATCCAGCGCGCCGAAGCGCCGGCGAAGTTGCGTTCGAAATCGATGACGCCGCCGGAATGACGCGGGTTGGCCTGGACGAAAGAGGGAATCGACTGGTACTGGATCACCGAACGCTGCCCGGCGTAGGCCGCCAACTGCAGGCTGTCGTCGCCGAAGCGGTGCTCGTAGTTGAGGCCGCCCTGCTGCTGGCTGATCCGCTTGCGCGTGTCGTAGGCGAGCGCCGCCGGCACGACGCTGCTCGGCTTGCTGCGGGCGCTCGCCCAGTCGAGGCCGAGCGGATCGTCGGCCACCTGGCGGAAACTGCTGGCGACGAAAGTCAGCCGGCCGTCCGGGCTCGGCGAGACGCCCAGCTTGACCAGCGACTGATCGCGCCGGACTTCGCTGTGGTCGCGATAGCCGTCGGAAACGAAGCGCGAGGTATCGACCACGTAGGAGACGCCACCGACCTCGCCCTGACTCGACAGATCGCTCTTCCAGCTATTGTCGCTGCCGGCGCTGAAGCGCCCCTCGACGCTCGGCCGGCCTTTGCCGTCCGGCGTGAACAACTGGATGACGCCACCCGCCGCGTTGCCGTAGATCGCCGACAAGGGACCGCGCATGACCTCGATGCGCTCGGCGCGGTCGAGGTTGAAGGTCGCCGCCTGCCCCTGCCCGTCCGGCATCGACGCCGGGATGCCGTCGGCGACCAGACGGATGCCGCGCACCCCGAAGGCGGTACGGGCGCCGAAGCCGCGCGACGAAATCTGCAGGTCCTGGGCGTAGTTCTGGCGGTTCTGGACGACGATCCCCGGTACCCCGGCCAGCGCTTCCGACGCATTGACCCGGGCTTGCGTCGCCCCGACGCTCGCCACATCGACGACGTCGATCGCCGCCGGCAGATCGAAAGTATTCTGCTCGACGCGGCTGCCGGTGATGACCAGCGGGTCGAGCCGCACGGCGTCTTCGGCGGACGCCGGCACGGCGAAGGCGAGCGCCAGGCAGGCGGCGATGGGGGTTGGGCGGCAGTTCATCAGTCTCTCTCCTGGTTTATGGTTGGGCGGACCGTGGCGGCCCGTCTCCGGTTCATTATTCCCAGCCGCCGCCGGCCTGCCGTCCCGGAGTTCGCCAGCGCGGCCTCATGAAAATCATGATTCGCCCCCGTCTCAGGCTTCGATCAGCCCGTTGCGCACCGCCAGCAGCGTGATCTCCGCCGGGTTGCGCAGGTTCAGCTTCTGCTTGATGTGGTAGAGGTGGGTGCCGACCGTGCTCGGGCTGACGTGGAAGTCGCCGGCCACGTCGTTGACCGTCTGCCCGGCGGCGAGTTTGAGGAAGACCGCCAGTTCCTTCTCGGTCAGCGTTTCCAGCGGCTGCGCGGCGCCGGAGAGCTGGGCCAGCGCCACCTGCTGCGCCAGCTCGGGATCGAGGTAGCGGCGCCCGGCCGCCACCTGGGCGACGGCGCGCAGGAACTCGGCCGGCGCCGCCCGCTTGCACAGGTAGCCGTTGGCGCCCAGGCGTAGCGCGCGCACCGGCACGATCTCGTCGTGATGCGCCGAGAGCATCAGGATGCGCGCCGCCGCGTCGCGGGCGCGCAGGCGTTCGAGGGCGAGCAGGCCGCCGCCGCCCGGCATCGACACATCCATCACCAGCAGGTCGGGCGCCATTTCGGCGTGCAGGCGCAGCGCGCCTTCGCCGTCGGCCGCCTCGCCGACCACCAGCGCCCCGGCCCCTTCGAGCAAGAGCCGGAAACCGAGGCGGACCACCGAGTGATCGTCGGCGAGCACGACGCGGACGTTTTTCAGGGATGGGTTCATGCTTCCTCCAGGGAAAAAAGCGGCAGCGTCGCGACCAGGCCGAAGCCGCCGCCGGCCGGGGTGAAGAAATGCAGGCTGCCGCCGAGGCCGGCCACCCGCTCGCCCATGCCGGTCAGGCCGAGGCCGCAGCCGGCGGCGGCGGAGCGCCCGCCGGCGCCGCGCCCGTTGTCGAGCAGCGCGATACGCAGGACGCCGTCGCCGCCGCTGACGCTCAGCTCGACCTCGCTGGCGGCGGCGTGCCGGGCAACGTTGGTCAGCCCTTCCTGGACGATGCGCAGCGCCGCCGCGGCCAGCGCATCGTCCGGCTCGTGGCCGGCAAGCGCGACGCGCAGTTGCAGCGCCACCGTCTCGTGCTGGCGCCGCCAACTGGCGCAATAGTCGTTCAGCCGCGCCGCCAGCTCGCCGCCGGGCAGCGGCCGCAGACGGTGCAGGATGCGGCGGACGCCGTCCTGCAGTTCGCCGGTCACTGCCAGGATGTGCTGCGCCGGCGCCTGCAGCGCCGGCTGTTCCGCCGTGCGCTGGACGACGGCGCCGGCCAGCGCGCGCACGGCGGTGATGCCCTGCGCCATCTCGTCGTGCAGCTCGCGGGCGATCTGCCGCCGCTCCTCCTCAAGCCGGGCCTGCAGGCGTTGCGCCAGTTCACGCTCGGTTTCCAGGCGGACGTTGTCGTCGACCGCCGCCCGCAGGCGGTCGGCCATGCCGTTGAAGGCATTCGACAGGCTGGCCAGTTCGGGCACCGGGAAGACCGGCAGACGCAGGTCGAAGCGCCCGTAACCGATCCGCTGCAGCGCCCGCATCACCTCGTCCAGCGGCTGCAAGGCGCGGTCCAGCGCGCGGCGGACAACGACGAAGAGCAGCCCGAGCAGGCCGAGCGCCCAGCCGGCGACGGCGCACAGCTCGTCCCAGGCATCGATCACCGCGCGCGACGCGTCGGGCACCAGGACCAGGCGCAACTCGCCGACCGCCAGCACGCGCGGCGCGATCTGCGGCCGCAACAGTTCGGCGAACCAGTCCGGCGCCTGCCGCCCGGCCTTGTAGGTCGGCGGCGGCGAGCGGTAATGCAGGCGCCCGCCGGCATCGAGCAGTTGCAGTTCGTTGGCGCGGATGCGGCCGAGCGGCGCGAGCGCCGCCTGCAGCTCGACGGCGTTCGCCGGCAGGTGCTCGACGAGGGCCGCCAGCCACTGCCCGGAAACCCGGTTGGCGGCCTCGATTTCCTCGTGGATGCCCTGCCGTGCGCCGTGCAGCCAGAGGCCGACGAGGACCGCGCAGAGGCTGCCGGCCAAGCCGGTGAGGACCAGGCTGATGCGGGTGTGCAGGCGTAGCGGGCGCATCGCGCTCACACCCCGGCGAAGCGGTAGCGCACGCCGAGCCAGCCGGCGCGTGGCGCACCCGGCGCGACGAAGGTCTCGCGCCGCCAGTCGGCGCTATCGACCTGGAAGGCGCCGTTGGCGGCAAACGGGTTTTCGGCCAGCGCGGCGGCCGTCGCATAGCGTTTGTCGAAGACGTTGTCGACCCGCGCGAAGACCTCCCAGCCGCCGCCCAGGCGGGCCTCGGCGTTGAGGTTGAGGATGGCGTAGCCGGGCAAGCGGCCGCTGCCGCTGAAGACGCGGGTGTTGCCGAAGACGTCGGTAGCGCTGCCGGCGCGGTGCGCGTTGTTCTCGTTGCCGCGCGCGTACTGCCCGGAGAAGGCCTGCAGATCGCCGCCCAGGCGCAGCCAGTCGGCGGCCTGCCAGCTCAGGCCGAGCTTGAGGCTGTGCGCCGGCAGGCCGGGCAGGCGGTCGCCCTTCTGGACCAGGATTTCGTCGTCCTGGCCGTTCGCCGTGCAGGCGGCAGCAGTGCCGCGCGAGCTGTTGTTCTCGGCGAGCAGGCAGGCTGCCGAGCCGAAGGTGGCGTGCAGCCAGCTGTAGCTGGCGAACCAGTCGAGCTTGCCGTGCCGGCCGTCGATGCCGAGTTCGACGCCCTGGCGCCGGGTGCGGCCGAAGTTGGTGAAGTAACCGGCGCTGGTCGAGGTGCCGACGAACAGGATGTCGTCGTCGGCGACGGTGCGGAAGACGCCGGCATTCCAGCCGATGCCGCCGGCCAGCTTGCCGCGCAGCCCGGCTTCCAGGGTGCGGGCGACGACCTGCTTGAGATAGGGGTCGGCGGCCATCGCGTTGGGCAGCGTGCAGGGATTGGCCGGGTCGGCGCAGCCCAGCTCGATCGGCGTCGGCACCCGGTTGCCCTGGCTGAAGCCGGCGTAGGCGTTGAGCGCCGGCGCCACCTGCCAGGTCAGGCCGAGCGCCGGGTTGAGCTTGCGGTAGCGATGATCGCCGTCGAGGTTGGGGGCGACGCGGTTGAGCTGGTCGAAAGTGGTGACGTGGCTGGCGTTGTAACGCGCCGACGCGGTCAGGTGAAGGACCGGGCTGAGAGCGACGGTGTCGGTGACGAAAAGACTGACGGTCTCGGTGGTACCGCGGATCGCGTTCTCGACTTCCTCGTCTTCGAGGTCACCGACGCCGCGCGTCGGATCGATCACGCCAAGCTGCTGCGTCTGGCGGAAACGGATGCGGGCGCGGTCCCACGACGTGCCGACCGTCATCTGGTGGCGCTCGCCGTTCAGGTTCCACTGCAGCGCCAGCCCCTCGCCGCGCTGCCGGGTGCGGGTCCGGTTGTTGGCACCGGATTCTTCGTCGGAAACGCCATCGAAGGGACTGTCCTCGAACTCGTCGTTGGCGTCGCCGTTCAGCGTCCGCGTCGTGTTGCGCCGGTGGTAGACGTTGCCCGACAGGCTCTGCTCGCCGTTCAGCCAGAGGCGCCCGGCCAGGGCGAGATGGAGAAGATCGTTGCGCGTCTCGTCGGGGTGGGTGAACACCTGCGCCCGGTCGGCTTCGTACATCGACAGCGGCAGCAGGCCGTTGCCGGTCATTTTGGTGCGCGCGCGCAGCAGGCTGAAGTCGAGTTCGCCGGCGGCGCTGCGCCGGGACAGCTTGGCGAAGAAACGGCCGGCATCGGATTTGGAGAAATCGCGCCAGCCGTCCTCGGCGAAGCCGTCGCCGGCGACGTACCAGCCCAGGCTGTCGCGCTGGCCGCCGGAAGCGAAGGCCAGCGTGCGCCGGCCGAAGCTGCCGGCCATCGCCTCCAGCGTCGTTCCCGGATGGTCGAAACCGTTGCGCGTGCGCAGGGCGAGCGCGCCGCCCAGGGTGTTGAGGCCGAACAGCGGGTTGGAGCCGGGCGCCACTTCCATGCCGGCGAGCGCCGCCTGCGGCAGCAGGTCCCAATTCACGGTGTCGCCGAAGGGCTCGTTGACGCGCACGCCGTCGAGATAGACCGACAGCCCCTGGGCGGTGCCGAGCAGCGGCGAGGCGGTGAAGCCGCGGTAATTGACGTCCTGCTGGAAGGGGTTGCCCTGCACCTCGTTGATCGTCACGCCAGCCAGCTGGCGGCCCATCAGCCCCGGCAGGTTGAGCGCCGCCGATTGCGCCAGATCACGCTCGCCGACCACCTGCACGTTGGCCGGCACCTGCAGGCGCGGGATGCCGATGCCGGCGAGCGGCGAATTGCCGACCACCTCGACGGCCGGCAGTTCGACCACGGATTCGGCGGCAGCGGCCGGGGCGAAGGCGGCGGCGAGCGCCAGGGCAAGCGGTGAGAGCGTGAGACGGCGGGACATCGGGGCTTCCTCAGGTGGTTCTATCGAGTTTGTAATTGATCGGCACGACGACCTGGATTTCGCCGCCGTCGCCCGGCGGCGGCGGCAGGTCGCCGATGGAAGCGAGCAGCGCGCGGGCGTGCTGGTCGAGGACATCGAAGCCGCTCGAGCGCTCGACGTCGACGGCGACCAGGTTGCCGCGCCGGGCGACGCGCAGGCGCAGACGGACCTCGCCCTCCCAACCGCGCATCGCCGCCAGCCGCGGGTAGCTGCGCTGCTGCGCGAACAGTGCGCTCAGTTGCTGGCGGTAAGCGGCCAGCGCTGCCGCCGCCGGCGCCGACGCGGCGGCTGGCGGCACGCTGCCGGGCGTTGCCTCGGCCGCGGCGACGGCGGGGGCGGCAAGCGCCGGCCCCGGCGCCGTGTCGCTGCTGACGCCGGACACCGACACGGCGGCCGGGCGCGTTGCCGGCGACGCGTCGTTGGCCGGCCTGGCGCTCGCCGGCAGCCGCGGAACCGGGGGGTTCGCCGCGGCCGCCGGCAAGCGCCGGACCTGCGGGAGCGGCGTCGCCGGCGCGCTGGCCGGCGACGCCACGTTGTTCGACGGCGGCGCCAGGCGCAGCGTGGCGATGATCTGCGGTAGCGGCTGCGGCGAGGCCGGCCGGCTGCCCGCGATGAGCAGGAAAACGCCACCATGCAGCAGCGCCGAGAGCAGCATCAGCACCCCCAGCCGGCGCGTCGGCCGCGGCATTTCAGCGCGGCGCACCGAGCGCCTCCCGTTCGACGGCCGGGAACAGGTGGCCGACCGAGCGCCGGTATTCGCTTGCCGCCACCGGCAGGCCGGCGAACTCGGCGGGCAGCGGCTGGGCCATCGTCTCGTTCATGTCCAGCCCGCCTTCCGCCGAGCGGCGCAGCGCCATCTGCAACCAGTTCAGCCAGGCACGGGTCTGCCGTAGCGGCGCCGCGTCGCGCGCCACCGGGCCGTGCCCGGGGACGACGGCGCGGAAACCGGGCTCGCGGGTGATCGCCTCCAGCGTGTCGAGCGCCGCCAGCCAGCGGCTCACGTCGGCGTGCGGCGTGGTCGGCGCCCGGCCGAAGAAGCCGAGGTCGCCGGTGAACAACACGCCGCTCGCCTCGTCGTAGATCGCCAGGTCGGCGCCGGTGTGACCGTCGAGCGCCAGCAGGCGCAGGCGGCGCCCGGCGATCTCCTGACGGCCGCCGGCCAGCGCCTGTTTGGGCACGAGCACCTCGGTCCCCGCCATCCAGTCGCCGGTCAGGCGGTAGAGGTTCTCGGCAAAAGCATTGCCGTCGCTGGCGATGCCCTCGATGGTGGCGGGCAGCGCCGCCAGCGGCGTGTCTGCAAAAGCCTGGTTGCCAAGGAAATGGTCGGGGTGATGGTGGGTGTTGATGACCAGCGCCAGCGGCCGCCCATCCACCGCGGCAATCGCCCGCCGCATCTGCTCACCGTAGCGGCGCGACGGGCCGCTGTCGATGACGACGATGCCGCCGGGAGCGACGATGAAGCCGGTGTTGACGATATTGCCGCCGTTGGCCGGGGTGAAATCCTCGGTCTTGCCGACGAAGACATGGACGTCGTCGGCGACGCGCTCGGCGCTCAGGCGATAGTCGAAATCGGCGCCGGCGGCAGCCAGCGCGACGCCCAGGAAAGCCAGGGGCAGCCAGCGCTTCATGGTGCTATCCTCGCCTGGAAGGCATTGCCGTTGTTGTCGTGGCCGCGCACCTCGACCGGCCCGTCGGCGGTGCCGCGCTTGAGGGTGAACACCGGGTTCTCGCTGACCGGCTCGTGCAATTGCAGGCGCATCAGCGAACGGCCGGCGGCCAGCAGCTCGACCTGTTCGAGGTGGAAGGCGGGAATCCCGGCGACCAGCCCGGTGTCCATCGGATGCTCGATGCGCAGCCGGACCCGGCCGGCCTGCGCGCCGCTCTCCCACTGCCGGCCGCTGACCTGGTTGAGGCGCGCCTGCCAGTCCGGTGCCGCGGCCTTGGCCGAAGGCGCGGTGCAGCCGCCGCCGACCGTCGTCACCCAGGCGCCGCCGACATGCCAGACGCCGTCGGCGGTACGCGCCGCCGCCCGCACCGGCGACGACTGCTGCAGCTTGATGCGAAAGCCCAGCCAGGCCGGCGCCGCCTGCGGGTAGAAACGCAGCACCTCGACGATCGGGTTGAAGTCGGCGAACACCATCACCTCGCTGACCGGGCCGAGTTCGCTGGCGTCCACGGTGACCGGCACCTGCAGCGGGTTCTCGGCGACTGCCGGCGCCAGCACGCGGACCCGCGGGTCGAAGCGCAGCGTCGCCCGTTCCGGAAACAGGTAGCGCATGTCGCCCCAGCGCGCCGACCCCAGCGGGTCGACGTCTTCCTGCCCGGCCAAGGCGGGCCGGACAGTCAGCAGCGCCGCCAGGAAGATGGCGGCCAGGCCTGTCATTGGATTCATGTCTCACTCCACTCGCCCTGCGGGCTGTTATGGGGAGTGAGATTGCAAGTGGCGTGCCAATCCGCAAAAGCCCAGCCGGCCGGGACTGCCCGGCAATAGCACGGGCGAACTGTTCAAGCCTGGAGCAGTTGCTCCCATATGCAACACCTCACCGGCGGCGAGCGAAAGCACTTCGAAAGGCAGCTTGCGTTTAATCCACCAGGTCCGGCGGCGACTGGCTTGCTGCCGCGACATCCACAGCAAAAAAGGAGGAATACGATGCAACACACGAAGAAACTCGCCACACTGGCTGCCGCCTGTCTTTTCCCTATCCTTGCGCAAGCGCAATCGAACGTCACCATCTTCGGCCTGCTCGATGTCAATCTGGCGCAGGAGCGCGCCAACGGTCTGAAGCGCAACGCGATGGATACCAGCGAACTGAACGGTTCGCGCCTCGGCTTCAAGGGCAGCGAAGACATGGGCAATGGTCTGAAAGCCATTTTCATGCTCGAATCGGCGGTCGCCATCGATACCGGCACATCCACCGGATTTACCCGGCAATCCTATCTCGGCCTGGAAGGATCGTTCGGTCGCGTCACCTTCGGTCGCCAGTACTCGCCGGCCTTCGTCGCCATCGACCCGTACGAAGCCACCGGCAGCTCCGACCGCTCGGCCGGCATGCTGCATCGCAAGAGCGGCTCGGTCGCGCGCGGCTACCAGGTCCGTTTCGACAACATGATCAAGTACCGCTCGCCCGAAATGGCCGGTTTCTCGGTCGACGCCGGCTACTGGACCGGCGCCGAGAACGCCACCAACGACAGCGACCTGCGCCGCGCCGGCCGCGGCTACGGCCTGACCGGCATGTACAAGGGCGGCCCGCTGTCGGCCTCGGCCACGACCCAGCGCTACATTTCCAACAATACCGGCGGCACCGCCACCACGCACGGCCTGGGCGCCGCCTACGATTTCGGCGTGGTCAAACTCTACGCGCTGTACACCCAGGACCGCGAAGGCGGCACCCAGGGCAAGGGCAAGGCGCGCAGTTACAGCGTCGGCGCCGAGATTCCGGTGAGCAAGCCGGGCACCCTGGCGATTTCCTACGGCAAGCGCAAGGAAAGCGGCGAAGCCAACACCGAGGACGCCAGCGGCGCCTCGATCTACTACATGCACAACCTGTCCAAGCGGACCACGCTGTACACCGCCTACACGCGGATCAGCAACGACGGGATCGCCAACTACGGCTTCAACATCACGCCGAATGCCGGCGACAACGTCTCGGTGATCATGGCCGGCCTGCGTCACAAGTTCTGATCGCGCTCCGGGGCAACAACGGCAAGGTCCGCTACGACATGCTGCGGGCCTTGCTCAAGGCCTGGATTCCCGATCCCGGCAAACCCGTCCGCCGCACCACCACCCCAGGAATCCCCGATGAAAGAACCCGTACCCACCCCGCGCGGCGAACCCGCGATCCGCACCATCGCCATGCCCGGCGACGCCAACCCGGCCGGCGACATTTTCGGCGGCTGGCTGATGGCCCAGATGGACCTCGCCGCCGGCAACGTCGCCGCGCGCCGCGCGCGTGGCCGCTGCGCCACCGTCTCGGTCGACCGCATCACCTTCCTGCAGCCGGTCTATATCGGCGACGAAGTCAGCCTGCACGCCGAAATCACCCGCATCGGCCGAACCTCGATGTCGATCCAGGTCGAAGCCTGGCGGCGCTCACGCGACGGTGAGGAACAGGTCAAGGTCACCGACGCCACCTTCGTCTTCGTCGCCCTCGACCAGGGCGGCCGGCCGCGCGTCATCGCGCCGGCGGCGGGGGAAGCACATTGACGCTGTAAAAACCATGGCGCAGTTTTTCTCTGCGCTCTATTTACATTTCATACATCTGAAGCGCTCAATCACTGCCCTCTGCTTTCCGGGAGGACGGCAAACTCGACCGAACGGAGAACCAGGCATGAACAAAACCTGCCTGATAAAACTGAACCGGGGAATCGAAGCCGCCGCGCTTAATGATTGTTTTTACATCGTCGGGTGGAAGAATTGCCACATCTTTTTCCCACGCCGAATGTACTTTATCCATGGCATCAGCAGGAACGTTTGCGGCGTGCAGCATATTTACCCATGCTTTAAGCAGTGCTTTATATTCAATCGAACCCACCGTCGATGACAGATCGGCACTGACCAATATTCCATTGGGCTGCAACCTCTCCGAAATGCCACGAAAGAACTTCGATCGCTCCAGAGGGTCGAGTATGAACTGAGAAACCATGAAACAAGTCGCTGCATCATGAAGCTCAATGTCTGGAAGGGACTCCACGTAGCCTTCATAAAAATCACAGCGCGAAACAAATCCTTCTCTTCTAGCTCTTTGTCGGCATACATCAAGCATTGCACCAGATGGTTCAACAGCGGTAAATCTCCAGTTCGGGAATCTTCTGGCCAAATAGGAAAGCTCTGCGCCAGCGCCTAATCCGACACAAAGTATGCGGGCAGCTTGTGGCAATTCTGAAAATATCCATTCAAGTTGAAAGTAGAGACCTTCGTGAATTGGCGCGAGTTTCTTTTGCTGTTCCTCATAGCCAGAAGCCTGTTTATCAAAAACGGCCTTGAGTTCTTCCTGATTCATCTGGCAGCTCCCATGTCGTATAACCCCAACGCCCCTTATTGTCCCGCACAATAGTGCTATACGGCTCACGGGCCAAAATGCCAATTTTTACAGCGCCGTCAAGGCGCAAAGCGCCGGCGGAACAGCCCGAAGGCGAACTGGGCGCCCAGGGTGAGCACCACCACCCGCAGCACGTGGGCGGCGGTCACCAGCGGTACGCCGAGTTGCAGCACCTTGGCGGTGATGCACATCTCGGCGACGCCGCCGGGTGCTGTAGCGAGCACCAGCGTCGCCAGCGGCACCCCGGAAAAATGCGCCAGCAACAAGGACAGCAGCAGGCCGAGCAGGATCGACAGCAGCGCGCTCAGCGCCGTGGTCCCGATGAAGCGCGGCGCGGCGCGAAAGAACTCGCGCGAGAAGCGGCTGCCGAGCGAACAGCCGATCAGCAACTGCCCGCCGTTGACCGCCCAGCCCGGCAGGGCGGACAAGGGAACGGTCAGGGCACTGAGCACACCGACCCCGAGCAGGGGCCCAAGCACCCAGGCATTGGCGATGCGCAGCAGGCGCAACACGCCGACCCCGGCCAGGCTGGCGGCGATCAGCAGCGGCAGGCGAGCCAGGTCGAAGCGGTGCGACTGGGGAATGTAGATGTCGCTGCCGTGGGCGCCGGAGAGCGTCAGCCCGAGCGGTACCAGCGACACCAGCAACATGATGCGCAAGGCGTGGGCGGCGGCGATACGGTCCACCGCCCCGCCCCAACGTTCGGCCAGGTTGGCCATTTCCGACGCGCCACCGGGCAGCGAGGCGAAGAAGGCGGTCGCCGCATCGACCCGCGCCAGGCGCAGGGTGAGCAGCGCGCAGACGCCGCCCAGGGCGAGCGAAGCCAGCGCCGCGGCGGCCAGCAGCAGCGCATGTTCGGCCAGTTGGCCGAGCACCGCCGGCGAAAAATACAGCCCGAGCGCGGTGCCGATCGCCCATTGCCCGGCCTGGCGCCCGCCGGCCAGCGGCTGCAGGCGCAGGCCGGCCATGCGCGCGCCGGCCACCGCGAACAGCGGGCCGATCATCCACGGCAAGGGCAGGCCGATGGACTGGGCAAGCAAGGCGGCAAGCAGGGCCAGCCCCAGGGTGGGCAGGACGAAACGGACAACAGGGTGGCGCATACGGGAAAACCGGAAGAGGCGAAACGGGGACTGGAAACAGGCGGAATCAGCGGGGCTTGACGGCGGCATCCCACTGGCGCAGGAAATCGCGGCGCTTGGCCTGGTCGAGATAGGTGAGCAGTCCGGAACCGATCAGGATCGGCCGGAAGGCGGCGCCGAGCCGGCTGCGCAGGCTGCTCGCGGTGTCGGCGGAAAGGTCCTCGCGGACGGCGAACAGGCCGGCGTTGCGGGCCAGGATCTGCTGCCCGTGGCGCGACAGCAGGTGGTCGAGCCACAGGCGGGCGGCATTGGGATGGCGGGCGTCGCGGGTGATGAAGGCGACCCGGCTGAGCACCAGCGTGTAATCCTGCGGCCAGATGACACCTATTCTGGAGTCACTCCTGGCCCGGGTCAGCGCGTAGGAGCCGAGCACGTTGTAGCCGATCAGGGTCGCGCCGCTGGCGATGCCGTCGAGCATTTCCCTGGAGGTGGCATGGACGCGCAGGCCCTGGTCGCCGAGCGCCTGGGCCAGGTTCCAGAAGACGATCGGGTTGGATTGCGCGTCCTGGGTATGGAGCATCAGGCCGACGCCGGAAAGCGCCGGATCGTAGGTTGCCAGCCGTCGCCTGAAGCGCTCCGGATTGCGTTTGAGCAGTTCGATCAGCGCTGCATGGGTGAGCGGCAGCTCGTCACGGCGCAACGCCGGCTTGTGATAAACGAACACGGCCGGTTCGTAGGTGGTGCCGAAGGCCTCGTTCTTCCACACCGCCCAGCTCGGCAGCGCCGCCGTTTCCGGCGAGCGGTACGGCTGGGCATAGCCGTCGTTGACCAGCTTGACCTGCAGGTCCATGGCCGAACTCCAGACCACGTCGGCCTTGCTGCCCCGGCGCGCCTCGTCGATCACGCGCTGGTAGAGCAGATTGGAGTGCATGTCGTGGTATTCGACCTTGACCCCGGGGTGGCGCTGCTCGAAATCGTCGATCAGCGGCTGCACGATGTTCTGGTCGGTCGCCGCGTAGATCACGACCCGGTCTTCGGGCAGGTCCACCTCCAGGCCCTCGGGGAGAACCTCCGCCTGCGCCATGGCGACGCATGCGCCAAGAGCGATGGCCAGCAGGCATGTTCTCCGATTCATCCGTCTTCCTCCAGTGACACCCGGGCAGCGCCATGGTGTTTTTTATTGTTCAAGATGATAATCCCCGTCCAAGCTTTCGATTTACTTTCACCCATGCGTCTGCTCCTGGTCGAAGATCACGCCGAACTCTCCCAGTGGGTCAGCAAGGCGCTGCGCCACGCCGGCTACGTGCTCGACGTACTCGACCGCGGCGACCACGCCGATCAAGCGCTGCTCACCGAACATTACGATCTGGTCATCCTCGACCTCTCGCTGCCCGGCCTCGACGGGCTGGAAGTCCTGCGCCGCCTGCGCCAGCGCGAGAAGGGCGTGCCCACCCCGGTGCTGCTGCTGACCGCGCGCGGCGCCACCGAGGAGCGGGTACGCGGACTCAACACCGGCGCCGACGATTACCTGACCAAACCCTTCGACCTGAGCGAACTGGAAGCGCGGATCAAGGCCTTGCTGCGGCGCAGCGGCAACCTCGTGCCCAAGGTGCGCATCGGCCAGCTCGAATTCGACACCACGACGCGCCTGGCCAGCATCGGCGAGCAGGCCCTGGCGCTCACCCCGCGCGAACTGGCGGTGCTCGAAGTGCTGCTCTCGCGCAGCGGCCGTCCGGTGGCGCGCGAAGCGCTGTTCGAGAAGGTCTTCGATTTCGACACCGACGCCCGCGTCGAGGCGATCGAGATCTACGTCTCGCGCCTGCGCAAGAAACTCGAAGGCTCGGGGGTGGTGATCAACACCCTGCGCGGCCTCGGCTACCTGCTTGCCGAGGCCTGAGCTTGTTGTGCCTGCCGCGGTCACTCCCCGATGCCTGGTGAAGCCCGGCCCGGTCCGCGTTACAGCCTGCGCCGCCGGATCGTCTGGTGGCTGCTGCCGCCGCTCTTCGTCATGCTCGCGGTCAATGCCTGGCTGTCCTACCGCGGCGCGCTGGAAGCGGTCAACCGCGCCTACGACCGTTCGCTGACGGCGTCGATCAAGGCGGTCGCCGAGCAGACCCATTCGGCGGCTGGCGAAATCCAGGTCAACATCCCCTACTCGGCTTTCGAGATGTTCGAGGACAAGGCGCAGGAGAGGATCTATTACGCGGTGATCGCGCCCTCCGGCGCCCTGCTCACCGGCTACCCCGAACTGGCGCCGCCGGCCGGGCTGAGCGAAAGCGGCGAAGTGCTGATCGTCAACAGCAGCTATCGCAACGAGGAAATCCGCCTCGGCGCCATGCGCAAACGCCTCTACGACCCCGCCCTGCAAGGCGGCGACGCGGCGACCATCGTCTTCGCCGAAACCACCGGTTCGCGCACCCGGCTGGCACGCGACCTGTTCATCGACAGCCTGCGCCGGCAACTGCTGCTCCTCGGCGTCGGCGCCCTGCTCATCGTCTTCGCGCTGGGCAGCGCCTTCCGGCCGCTGCTCGAGCTGCGCGATACCATCCGCCAGCGCGGCGACGAGGACCTCACGCCGGTGCCCGCCAACAACGTGCCGAGCGAAGTCGGCCCGCTGATCGACGCCATCAATCACCACACCGAACGCCTGTCGGCGATGCTCGCCGCCCGCAAGCGCTTCCTCGCCGACGCCGCCCACCAGATCCGGACGCCGCTCGCGGTGCTCACCACCCAGGCCGAGTACGGCCTGCGCCAGAGCGATCCGGAGGAAATGCTGCGCACCTTCGCCAGCCTGCTGCACAGCATCCGCGCCACCCGCCGGCTGGCCAACCAGATGCTGGCGATGTCGCGCGCCGAAGCGGTCAACGGCATGATGGACGAACGCGCGCCGGTCGATCTCAACGCCCTGGTCCGGGACGTCGCCATGGAACTGGTGCCGCTGGCGCTGAACAAGGGCATCGACCTGGCTTTCGAGGCCTGGCCGCAGCCTGCCGTGCTCGAAAACGGCAACGCGCCGATGCTGCGCGAAATGGTCGCCAACCTGATCGACAACGCGATCCGCTACAGCCCACCCGAATCCCAGGTCACGGCGGCGGTGGCGAGCTGGAAGGGGAAAGCCCTGATCAGCGTCAGCGACCAGGGGCCCGGCATCCCCGAGGCCGAGCGCGAGAACGTCTTCCACCGTTTCTACCGCATCCTCGGCCACGGCGACGTGGACGGCAGCGGCCTCGGCCTCGCCATCGTGCGCGAAATCTGCCTTGCCCACGGCGGCAACATCAGCTTGCGCGACGGCGACGACGGGCGCGGCCTGTGCGTCGAGGTGGAACTGCCGCTCGCCGGCGGCTGAGCGCCAGCGCAAAAAAAAGGGGCACCCGAAGGTGCCCCGCAAAATCGCCACGCGCAGGGACTACGGCGCAGCAAGGAGATGGAAGGTAGTTAGCTGAACGCCACTGCGGCGCGCTTTTCGCGCATCTTCATCAGGCGCGGACCGGCCAGCATGGCAATCGCGGCAACCCACAGGCCGATGGCGATCGGGCTGCCGAACAACACGCCGACTTCACCGTTGCTGATCGACAGGGCGCGGCGCAGGTTCTGCTCCATCATGTCGCCGAGCACGAAGCCGAGGATGAAGGGGGCAATCGGGAAGTTCATCACGCGCAGCAGGTAGCCGATACCGCCGATGACGGTGCCCAGCACCAGGTCAAAGGTGTTGCCATGCACCGCGTACACGCCGACCATCGAGATCGCCGCAACACCCGGCACGAGCAGCCAGTTCGGAATCGACAGGAACTTGACGAAGACGCGGATCAAGGGAATGTTGAGGACCAGCAGCATGACGTTGGCGATGAACAGCGAGGCGATCAGGCCCCAGACGATCACCGGTTGATCCTGGAACAGCGTCGGGCCGGGCGTGATGTTGTAGAGCGTCAGCGCCCCCATCATCACCGCCGTGGTACCGGAACCGGGCACGCCCAGGGTCAGCATCGGCACCAGCGAGCCGTTGGCCGACGCGTTGTTGGCCGCTTCCGGCGCCGCCACGCCGCGCACGTCGCCCTTGCCGAAATCGCTGTCCTTGCCCGCCATGCGGCGTTCGCTGGCGTAGCACATGGCGGAGGCGATGGTGGCGCCGGCGCCGGGCAACACACCGATGAAGAAGCCGGCCAGCGAGCAGCGCAGCAGCGTCCACTTCACCGCCAGGAACTCCTTCAGGTTGAACATCAGGCGGCCGCTGATCGAGATTGGCTCGATGCCGGCGTGCACCTGCTGCAGCATGAGCATGACTTCGCTGACCGCGAACAGACCGATGACGATGACGATGAAGGGAATGCCGTCCTGCAGGTGCAGCGCGTCGAAGGTGTAGCGATAGACGCCGCTGTTCGAGTCGATGCCGACGGTCGACAGCAGCAGGCCGACCAGACAGGCGATGGCCGCCTTCGGCAACGAGTCGCCGACCAGACCGCCGAGGCAGCACAAGGCCAGCACCATCAGCACGAAATACTCGGCCGGCCCGAAGGCGATCGCCCACTCGGCGAGCAGCGGCGCGAACAGGACGATACCGATGGTGGCGAGCAAAGCGCCGCAGAACGAGGCCAGCGCCGAAATCGACAAGGCCGGGCCGGCCAGGCCCTTCTTCGCCATCGGGTAGCCGTCCATGGTGGTCATCACCGCGCCGGCGTCGCCGGGCACGTTGATCAGGATGGCGGAAATCCGCCCGCCGTACTCGCAGCCGGCATAGACCGCGCACAGCAGGATGAGCGCCGATTCCGGCGGCAGTTTCATGGCGAAGGCGATCGGCAGCAGGATGGCGACGCCGTTGATCGGGCCGAGGCCGGGCAGCAGCCCGACGATGGTGCCGAGGAAGCAGCCGACCAGCGCGATCATCAGGTTTTCGGGCGTACCGGCGACGGCGAAGCCCTGCATCAGCAAGGAGAATGTGCTGTCCATGATTTACCCCAGGAAGGAATTGAGCCACAGCCCGGTCGGCAGGGCGACGTCGAGCAGGCGGTCGAAGAGGACGAACAGGCCGGCACCGAGTCCGACGCCGCCGACGATCCCCTGCCGCCAGCTGGCGCCGAAAAAGCGCGCGGCGGGGATCACCATCAGGCTGGTGGCAAGGATGAAACCGAGCTTGTCGAACAGCCAGGCATAGGCGAGAACGACGAGGAACAGCGCGCCGATGCGCAGCAGCACGGCGGGCGGCGCCCAGACCGTGTCGCTCTTCTTTTCGAACATCAGGGCGATGGCGCTGATGCCGAGCAGGATCAGGACGGTGATCGGAAAGGCGCGCGGGCCGACCGGTTCGTAGGAAATGGTCACTTCAAAGCTGCGCGCCAGCCAGATGCCGATGACGCTGACGAACAGCAGGATGCCGCCGAGGATTCTTTCACTCATGGCAATCTCCGGGAAAGGCCCCGCCGCAGCGGGGCCGTTGAGCGAAATTACTGGGCGGCGAGACCGAGTTCCTTGGCCAGCAGCTTGTAGCGGGCGACCTCACGCTTGACGCTGGCGGTCAGTTTTTCCCCGGTCAGGTTGAACGGGAACAGCCCGCGCTCGGCGCGCAGCTTGTCGAACTCCGGGCTGCCCTGCAGCTTCTCGAAGGCGGCGAGCCACCATTTGTAGTCGGCGTCCGACACCTTGGGCCCCATGTAGAAGCCACGGGTGATCGTCCACTCGACGTTGTAGCCCTGCTCGATCGCCGTCGGGATGTTGGCCAGTTCGCCCTTCAGGCGTTCCGGGGCAAGGATGGCGAGAACCTTGATGCGGCCGCCCTTGAGGTGACCGAGCACTTCCGAGGCATCGCCGGAGTAGGCGTGCACGTGGCCGCCCATCAGCGCGGTGATGGCTTCGCCGCCGCCTTCGAAGGCGACGTAGCGCATCGACTTCGGATCGACGCCGGCCTCGCGGGCGATCAGTGCCGACTTCATCCAGTCCTGGCTACCCACCGAACCGCCGGCCCCGAACACCACCTTGCCCGGTTCCTTGCGCGTCGCCTCGATCAGTTCCTTGAGGTTCCTGTACGGCGAATCGGCCTTGACGATCACCGCACCGTAATCGGCGCCGACGGCGGCCAGCCACCTGACGTCGTCCTCGGAGTATTTGCCGAACTTGCCGAGCGCCAGGTTGAGGAAGGAACCGCCCGAATAGGCGACGATCGTGCCGCCTTCGGCCGGCCGGTTGGCGATCACGGTGTTGTAGGCCACCGCGCCGATGCCGCCGGGCATGTAGGTCACGCGCATCGGCGCTTCGAGCAGCTTGCTGTTCTGCAGGGCGCTCTGGGCGAGCTTGCAGGTCAGGTCGAAACCGCCGCCCGGCTTGGCCGGGGCGATGCACTCGGGTTTGGCCGGTTCGGCCTGGGCCAGGCCGGCGCTCAATGCCAGGGCGGTGGCAACGGCGTACAGGGTTTTCTTGAGCATCATGATCGTCTCCTTTGATTGTTGATCGGTGCAGGGCGCTGATGCGCAGGCCCTGCATGGCAACGCAAGATAAGGAGACTGGCTTTCGATTGGCTTTCAGGGATGGCGACTGCGCTCGACGAACAGCAGGCCGCGAACACCCTGCCTGCTGGCGCAGCAAACCCGCTGCGCAAGTTTGGAACAGGTGTGATCAATTTCAGCACCCGGCAGCGCACCGGGCACGAACGGCTCAGCCCCCTGCTTGCCTTGTCGATGGGCGCTTGTGGCGCCCCTGCGCGGTGATGGCACAGGGCTTGCAGTCGGCTAGCTTCGTCGCCGACCGACCCCGGCAAGGGGTCACTGCGGCGACGGAATCAACGCACAACCAAGGAGACGTTCCATGCACAGTCACAAACTTCCCCGGCACCTGCTCGGGCTCGCCCTCGCGGCGACGCTCGCCGTCGCCGGCAGCCCGGCCGGCGCCACGGTCAGCGATGCCGACATCCTCAACGACGCGAAAACCGTCGGCGACGTGGTCAGCTTCGGCCTCGGCACCCAGGGTCAGCGCTTCAGCCCGATGACGCAGATCAACACCAAGTCGGTCAAGGACCTGGTTCCCGCCTGGTCGATGTCCTTCGGCGGCGAGAAGCAGCGCGGCCAGGAATCGCAGCCGGTGATCCACAACGGCCGGATGTTCGTCACCGCCTCTTACAGCCGCCTGTTCGCCTTCGACGCGAAGACCGGCAAGAAGCTGTGGAAGTACGAGCACCGCCTGCCCGACGGCATCATGCCCTGCTGCGACGTGATCAACCGCGGTGCTGCGCTGTACGGCGACCTGGTCATCTTCGCCACGCTCGACGCGCAACTGGTCGCCATGAACCAGGAGACCGGCAAGGTCGCCTGGAAGCAGAAGATCGGCGACTACGCCGCCGGCTACTCGGCCACCGCAGCGCCGATCATCGCCAAGGGCAAGCTGATCACCGGCGTTTCCGGCGGCGAATTCGGCGCCGTCGGCCGCATCGACGCCCGCGACCCGCTGACCGGCAAGCTGCTGTGGACGCGCCCGACCGTCGAAGGCCACATGGGCTACCGCTACGACGCCGAAGGCAAGGAAATCGAGAACGGCATCTCCGGCACCCTCAACGCCACCTGGACCGGCGACCTGTGGAAGACCGGCGGCGCCGCCACCTGGAATGGCGCCACCTACGATCCGGAAACCAACCTGATCTTCGCCGGCACCGGCAACCCGGCCCCGTGGAACAGCCACCTGCGCCCGGGCGACAACCTCTTCTCCTCGTCCACCGTCGCCATCGACGTCGACACCGGCAAGATCGTCTGGCACTATCAGAACACCCCGCACGACGGCTGGGACTTCGACGGTGTCAACGAGTTCGTCTCCTTCGACTACAAGGACCCGAAGACCGGCAAGCTGATCAAGGCCGGTGGCAAGGCCGACCGCAACGGCTTCTTCTTCGTCAATGACCGGACCAACGGCAAGCTGCTGAACGCCTTCCCCTTCGTCAGGAAGATCACCTGGGCGAGCAGCATCAACCTGGAAACCGGCCGTCCCAACTACATCGAGGAAGGGCGTCCGGGCGATCCGGCGGCCGGCGTCGATGGCAAGAAGGGCAAGGTCGTCTTCTCGGCGCCGTCCTTCCTCGGCGGCAAGAACCAGCAGCAGATGGCCTACAGCCCGCAGACCGGCCTCTTCTACGTGCCGGCCAACGAGTGGTCGATGGACATCTGGAACGAACCGGTCTCCTACAAGAAGGGCGCCGCCTACCTTGGTGCCGGCTTCACCATCAAGGCCATCCACGACGACTACATCGGCGTCATGCGCGCGGTCGACCCGGCCACCGGCAAGATCGTCTGGGAGAACAAGAACTACGCCCCGCTGTGGGGTGGCGCGCTGGCCACCGCCGGCGGTCTGGTCTTCTATGGCACGCCTGAGGGCTACCTGAAGGGCGTCGATGCAAAGACGGGCAAGGAAATCTGGTCCTTCCAGGTCGGCACCGGCATCGTCGCACCGCCGGTCACCTGGGAACAGGACGGCGAACAGATGCTCGCCGTCACCACCGGCTGGGGCGGCGCCGTGCCGCTGTGGGGCGGCGATGTCGCCAAGCGCGTGAACTTCCTCGAACAGGGCGGTTCGGTGTGGGTGTTCAAGCTGCACAAGCGCTGAACAACGACGCCCGGCAACAGCGGCGCCCCGGCTACGGCCCGGGCGCCGTTTTTCTTGCGCCGACGACCCGCGCCTCATTCGCGCGCTCCGCGCGCCTGCGCTTCGATAAAGACCTGGATCGCCCAGGCCAGCTCCTGCTTGAGCACGCCTTCCCAGGGCGGCATGTGGGTGACGCCGACGATGATCTTGCCGTGGCGGACGCTGTGCGCGAAATAGTCGTCGTTGTCGCGCAGGCAGGCAGCCTGGAGCTCGGCGTCGGCGATGCGCCGGCAGTAGCGGTCGAGGTTGCGCAGGTCGGGCGCCGGCGCCGCCCGGGTCGCCGCATCGGCGCCGTGGCAGCGGGCGCAGGCCTGGTTGTAGGCGAGACGGCCGAGATCGACGGCGACCGCGTTGCCGCGATAGGGATTGGCCGTCAGCCACTGCGCGCCGAGTGTCGGCAAGGCCGAGGCGTCGACTTCGGGCGCGACGGCGACCTCGCCAGCCAGCGCCGGCGCGGCCAGGAATACGAGGAGGAAGAGGGAAACGAGCAGCGGCATGGGCGTCACCAATCGGTCGGGCAGGCCGTGCAGGCCTCGAAGTCGGCATCCTGGAAGACCGTGAAGCGGCGGAAGGCGCCGCTCAGATCGGCGTGGCGGAAATTCACCGTGAAGAACTTGCTTTCCTGCAGGTTGGCGTTGTTCAGGCGGGCGCCGACGAACCAGGCGAAATTCGCCTTGGCCGCTTCGAGATTGGCGGCGCTCAGGTCGGCACCGGAAAAGTCGGCACGGAACAGGCGGGCGAATTCGAGATCGGCGCCGACCAGCCGGGCGCCGCGGAAAGTCGCCGTCGGCGCGCTGACCTTGCCGAGTTGGGCGGCGGTCAGGTCGGCACCGTCGAGATTGGCGCCGGCCAGGTTGGCGCCGCGCAGATCGGCGCGCACCAGTTGCGCCCCGCGCAGGTCGGCACCGGCCAGGTTGCGCCCGGCCAGCTTGGCGTGGCGCAGGTCGGCGCCGGCACAACGGGCGTGCGGCCAGATGCCGCAGCCGTTGATGACCAGCGGCTCGACCGGTTCGGCGGCGCTGGCGGCCAGGGGGCTGAGCCACAGGGCAATTAACAGGTTACGAAGAGACATCGCGTTTCCGATCGTCAGGAAAAAAGCCATCCCCGCCCACGCGGAGATGGCCGCCAACTCAGTTCTTCAGCGATTTCGGCAGCTTGAACACCCACATCGAGCCGCCCTGCGTCACCTGCTTGGTCAGGTCGGCCATGTCGCCGCCCCACAGCGGCACCGCGCCGCCGTAGCCGGACTGGATGCCGAGGTATTGCTCGCCGTCCATTTCCCAGGTGATCGGTACCGAAACCACGCCGGAACCGGTCTGGAACTTCCACAGCTCCTTGCCGTTGGTGGCGTCGAAGGCCTTGACGTAGCCATCCGAGGTACCGGTGAACAACAGGCCGCCGGCGGTGGTCAGGGTGCCGGCCCAGAGCGGGAACTTCTCCTTGTGCTCCCAGGCGATCTTGCCGGTCTTCGGATCGATGGCGCGCAGGATGCCGACGTGGTCGTCGAACAGGCGCTTGATCCGGAAGCCCTGGCCGAGATAGGCGGAGCCGGCCTTGTAGGTCAGCTTCTCGGTCCAGTAGTCCATCGCCCAGTGGTTGGCCGGGATGTAGAACAGCTCGGTCTTCGGGCTGTAGCTCATCGGCATCCAGTTGGTGCCGCCCAGGAAAGGCGGCGAGACGAAGATCGAATCGCCCTTCTCGGCGCCGTCCTTTACCTTGGGCGGCCGGTTGTCGTTCTCGATCGGCTTGCCGGTCTTGAGGTCGAAGCCCTTGGCCCAGGTGATGCCATCCACGAAGGGCCAGGCGCCGATCAGCGAGGTCGGCTTGTTCGGGTAGCCGGCGCCGTTGGTCAGCTTCTCGCGGTCGGTGACGAAGAAGAAGCCGTTGCGGTCGGCGTGCGCCGAGGCCTTGACCAGCTTGCCGGTCTTCGGGTCCTTGTACTCGAAGAGCACCACCGAGTTGTTGCCGGAGAAGTCCCAGGCGTCGTTCGGGGTGTGCTGGAAGAAGCCTTTCAGCTCGCCGGTGCTGGCGTCGACATAGGCCTGGCCCGAGGTGAACAGGCTGTCCCAGTTACGCGGATCGTCGCCTTCCGCGGTCCGGTGCCAGGTATTCCACGGCGCCGGGTTGCCGGCGCCGATCACCACCATGTTCTTGTCCACGTCGTAGCTGGCCGTCTGCCACGGTGCGCCGCCGCCTTGATGCCAGGCTTCGACCAGCTTGCCGTCCTTGTCGCGCGGCCACGAGGGCGCGTTCTTGTCGCCGGTCGGCGTGCTTTCCTTGCCGTTCAGGCGGCCCATGTGGCCTTCGACCATCGGCCGCGCCCAGACTTCCTCACCGGTATCCGGATCGCGCGCGAACAGCCAGCCGACGACGCCGAACTCGTCGCCCGACGAGCCATGCACCAGCAGCACCTTGCCGCTCTTCTGGTCCTTGACCACGAAGGGGGCGCCGGTCATCGTGTAGCCGACCTTGTGGTCGCCGAACTTCTTGCGCCAGACGACCTTGCCGGTGTCCTTGTTGAGCGCGACGATGGCGGCGTCGAGCGTGCCGAAGTAGATCTTGTCGCCGTAGATGGCGGCACCGCGGTTGATCACGTCGCAGCAGGGACGGATGTCGTCGGGCAGGCGCGCCTCGTATTCCCACAGGCGCTTGCCGCTGCGGGCGTCGATGGCGAAGATGCGCGAGTAGGAGGCGGTGACGTAGATCACGCCATCATGGACCAGCGCCTGCGCCTCCTGGCCGCGCTGCTTTTCGCCGCCGAAGGAGAAACTCCACGCCGGCACCAGGTGCTCGACGTTCTTGGTGTTGACCTTGGTCAGCGGGCTGTAGCGCTGCGCCTTCAGGCCGAGGCCGTAGGACAGCACGTCCTGAGTGGTCTTGTCGTCGTTGAGGATGTCTTCCCAGCTCACCTTGCTGCCGGCCATCGCCGGGGCGCAAAGGGTGGCGGCGACGAGGGCGGCGATGAGGGTCGGACGGGGATTGAACCGGGTTGTTGCCATCTTGTTTGTCTCCTGAAAGGTGTCGTCTGCTTCCCGATGGATCGGGGGCGGCCTGTCCATTGCGACAGGCGAGCCGAGTATAGGAAGCGCTTTTGCCCCCCGTCCCGGGAGAAGCTCCCTGGCAAACCGGGAAAAATTCCCGACCTTCAGCACGCTCGGTACGAAACCTGCTCAGCCTCGCCCATGACAATAAGAAGGGGGCGCAATGGATCTCAGACGACGACTGGTGGGCTATCTCGGCGCCCTGCTCGGCGGCCTGCTGGTGGTGGCCGTCGCCATCCACCTGCATTCGCTGCGCGGCGATCTCGACGCCGAAGTCGCCGCCTCGACCCACCTCGTGGACATCCTGGTCGCCGCCAGCCAGCCGGGCACCAGCGCCGAGCAAGTGCAGGCGCTGTTGCGCGATGCGCCGTTGCGCCACCTCAGCATCGAAGCGACGGCACAAGCGCCGGCCGAACGCAGCTGGCTGGCCGCCCTGCTCGCCCCCGAGGCGGCGCGGCCGACGCCGCGCACCGTGCACATCGGCGGGCAGACGCTGTACATCGCCGCCAACCCGGATTCGGAAATCGACGAACGGCTGGACGACACTGTTCGACTTTGCATCACCCTGTTGCTCTATTCTGGAGCAACCCTGCTCGTCGCCTGGTGGGCGGCGCACCGCGCGCTGAGCCCGGTGCGCGAACTGGAGGCCGGTCTGCAGCGGCTGGCGCGCGGCGAGGAAGCGGCGCGCCTGCCGGCCTTCGCGCTACGCGAATTCAGCCGCGTTGCCGGTGCCATCGACGTTCTTGCCGCCGCCCTGGGTGCCGCCCGCGCCGCTCAGCGCCAGCTCGCCCGCCAGTTGATCGAGGTGCAGGAAGCCGAGCGCAAGACCCTGGCAAGGGAATTGCACGATGAGATGGGGCAGACGCTGACCGCCATCGGCATCACCACCGCTTACCTGGAGCGCCACGCCGGCCAGTTGAGCGGCGAACAACTGGCCGAATGCGCCCGCGAACTGCGCCGCGACGTCCGTACCAGCGGCCTGCAGTTGCGCGCCATGCTCGGCCAGTTGCGGCCGCACGGGCTGGAGGCCGGCGGCCTGGCCGGCGCCCTGCGCGAGCTGGTCGGCAACTGGCAGCAACGGGAGACGGGGATCGAATTCCGGCTCGACCTGGCCGGCACCCTGCCGGCGCTGGCCGAGGCGGCCAGCCTGGCGCTGTACCGGGTGGTGCAGGAAGCGCTGACCAATGTCGTGCGCCACAGCGGCGCCCGCCACTGCCGGGTCGGCATCGAGTGCCGGGCAGCGGCGTTGCTGCTGTGCATCGAGGACGACGGCCAGGGGCTGCCGGCCGACCGCCCGGCGCATCAGGGCGGCCTGCTCGGCATGGTCGAGCGCCTGGACATGGTCGGCGGCCGCCTGCAGGTGGCGGGCGGGCCGGGGCGCGGGGTGCAGTTGCAGGTCAGCCTGCCGCTGCAAGAGGAAGAGACAAAGGAGGAAGAACAAGATGATCCGCATCATTCTGGTTGACGACCACGCCGTGGTCAGGAACGGCTACCGCCGCCTGCTCGACGCCGAGCCCGGGCTGCAGGTGGTCGGCGAGGCGGCGAGCGCCGACGAGGCGAACGCGCTGGCCCTGCGCACCGTCGCCGACGTTGCCCTGGTCGACCTCAGCCTGCGTGGCAGCAGCGGCATCGAGGCGATCCGCGGCATGCTCGCCCGCCAGCCGGCGCTCAAGGTGCTGGTACTGTCCATGCACGAAGGCGCCGGCCACGTCACCCAGGCGCTGCGCAGCGGCGCCCACGGCTACCTGACCAAGTACAGCGAACCGGCCGAGGTGATCGACGGCATCCGCCGCATCGCCGCCGGCAAGCGCGTCTTTTCCCCGGAAATCGCCCAGGTCCTGGCCGCCGAGGCAATCGACGGCGACGGCGTGCTGGCCCACCTGACGCCGCGCGAATTCGAGGTCCTGCGCATGCTGGTGCATGGCGAATCGGCCAGCGGCATCGCCAGCTCGATGCACCTGAGCCCGAAGACGGTTCTCAACTACCTCACGCTGATCCGCCAGAAACTCGACGCCGACAACGATTTCAAACTGCTCCACCTGGCCGCCCGGCACGGCCTGGTGGATATCCATCACGCGCTCGGCGCCTGAATCCATAACCATCCACCACACCCGGAGACCACAATGAAGTCATCGTCACTCGCCCGCTGCCTGGGCGCCCTGCTGCTCGCAGCCGCCTCGACCCTGGCCGCAGCCGCCGACCACGCGACGCCGCGCGAAGCCCGCACCCTGTTCAACGAGGCCGTCGCCTACCTCAAGGCCAACGGTCCGGAAAAAGCCTGGGCCGCCTTCAGCGACCCGAAAGGCCAGTTCGTCAGGAAGGACCTCTATGTTTACGTGATCGACCGCCAGGGCACCTACGTCGCCAACGGCGCCGCGCCGGACAGCCTGATCGGCCTCAAGGTCCTCGACAGCGTCGACGCCGCCGGCCTGCCGCTGTTCCGCGAGATGATCGCGGTCACCGAGAAACAGCCGGAAGCGCGCATCGGCTACGTCTGGCTCAACCGCAAGAGCAACCGCGTCGAACCCAAGTTCGCCTGGCTGCACCGCCAGGGCGACTACATCCTCGGCGTCGGCTACTACGCCGTCCGCGCCGGCGCCGACGATGCGCGCAAGCTGCTCGACGCCGCCAGCGCCGAAATCCGCCAGCGCGGCCTGGCCGCCGCCCTGGCCAGCTTCAACGACCCCAAGGGCCGCTTCGCCCACGACGACCTCTACGTCTTCGCCGTCAATCTGGACAGCGGCAAGTTCGAAGCGCACGGCATGAACCCGAAATGGACCGGCACCGACGCCAGCGACCTGCATGACGTCGAAGGCAAGCCGCTGATCCGCGAAATGCTCGACCTGGCCAAGAGCAAAGGCGAAGGCACGGTCGACTACGTCTGGCGCAACCCGGTCACCAACGCCGTCGAAAAGAAGCGCACCTTCGTCCGCCGCGAAGGCAACAGCCTGATCGGCGTCGGTTTCTACCGCGAGTAAGGCGCCCGCACTCCCGCACAGCCGGCCCGCGTGGCCGGTTTTTTTGCGCCAATATCGGCATCGGGGGCGGCCATTACAAGCAGCCCCTGCCACACCACCCGTCATACGGGTCCACACCAGGCGGTTCGAGAAGTTGAGATCATGAAAGACGAGGCAGCCAGAGTCGATCAAAGTGGGCGATGGTCAGTATCGAGTTGATCATCCGGCAGCCATTTCGCCACCAACTGCGAGCCTTTCCCACCCCCCGGCGCGCCACAGTTTCTGAGGCGCGCAGCGCTTCAACAACTTCCACCATGTCGATCCATCACCGTCGGAATGCCCTGCTCGCGCTCGCCTCCGTCCGCTACGGGCCCCGCCCCGGTTTCCCAGGCGTCTGACGCAAGGCTTCACGCATCGACACGACGTAGCGCATTCCTTCTCGGCTGGCCCTTCAGCTTGATCACGAGAGCTTCGGGGTCCATTGACCACTCGCCCTGCTCGGCAACGCCTTCTATCCGATTCTCGTCCATCGGCTCGCGGATCACGATCCACGCTCGGTCGCCCTCACGCAGTTGCGCTTCACTCCGTTCGCGGCGATCGACTTACAGCGGAACTTGCACCCGATGGAACGCACCCAACCGGGCACACCAATAAAAAAGGCCTCGCAATTGCGAGGCCTTGAAGCGCAATTAAAGCGTCTTACTCGGCAACCACGGCAACCGTGATGTTGGCGACGACGTCGGTGTGCAGCGCAATGTCGATCGGGAATTCGCCAATCGCCTTGAGCGGACCTTCCGGCATGCGGACGGCAGCCTTGTCGACATCGAAGCCGGCAGCCTTGAGGGCATCGGCGATGTCGGCATTGCCGACCGAACCGAACAGACGACCGTCCATGCCGGCCTTGCGGGCGACCGAGACAGCGGTACCGTTCATCTTGTCGGCGACGCCCTGGGCAGCAGCCAGCTTCTCGGCGGCAGCCTTTTCCAGTTCGGCGCGACGCGCTTCGAATTCAGCCATGGCGGCCGGCGTGGCACGCTTGGCCATGCGTTGCGGGATCAGGAAGTTACGGGCATAGCCGTCCTTGACCTTGACCACGTCCCCCAGGTTACCCAGATTGACAACCTTTTCGAGCAGAATGATTTGCATGTTTCGTCTCCCCGATGATTATTGATGGTTGTCGGTGTAGGGCAGCAGGGCCAGGAAGCGGGCACGCTTGATCGCGGTACCCAACTGGCGCTGATAGCCGGCCTTGGTGCCGGTCAGGCGAGCCGGCATGATCTTGGCGTTTTCCTGGATGTATTCCTTGAGGACGTCAACATCCTTGTAGTCGATCTGTTCGACCTTTTCCGCGGTGAAGCGGCAGAACTTGCGACGCTTGAACAGGCTGTTGCCGCGGCGCTTTTTCTTGTCATCAATCTTCTTCTTGAAGAATCGTGCCATTTTCGTTTCCTTCCAAATATTCGATAGTGTTGGCGTGCAGCACGGCGGTTCTGCTGTTCCTGCCCCGGGCAGCCAGGAATCCGTGGATTCCGATGCTGCTGCCGAGCGGTGCGGCTTCCAGCCAGCGTGCTGTATCACCCAGAGCGACAACTGCCATTTCGACTTCCACCTGCCTTTCGCTACCGTTTTCGGTCAGCGTCGATTGGTGGCTTATCCTGGCTTCGCTGACCGGAATTCCGCTCGGTGTGTAGCGCAAACGCTTGCGCTCGACCAGGCGGCCGGACAGGGTGATCTGATTCAGTACGCTATTCCCCGTGCAATCCGCGATCAGGCAGCGGCTTCGACAACCGCTTCAGCTTCGCCGGCGAGCAGCGACTTCGACTTCTCTTCCTTCATCATCGGCGAAGGAGAAGTCACGGCGGCCTTCATCTTCACAGTCAGATGGCGCAGAACGGCATCGTTGAAGCGGAAGGAATGCTCAAGCTCGGCGAGGGTCTCACCGTCGCACTCGATGTTCATCAGCACGTAGTGAGCCTTGTGGATTTTCTGGATCGGATAGGCCAGTTGGCGACGACCCCAGTCTTCCAGACGGTGCACCGTACCACCCTTGGTGGTGACGATGGAACGGTAGCGCTCGACCATGCCGGGCACTTGTTCGCTCTGGTCCGGATGGACGATGAAGCAGATTTCGTAGTGGCGCATGCATACTCCTTTTGGGATAAACCCTCCGTCATGCGTAACGGTAGGGCAAGGTGGAAAGCCGGCTATGATAACAGCTAACACCAAACCACAAAACAGATAACGGACAAAATCACGAAAAATCAGGAAAAAACACATTGCGTCTTCCCTGGGAATCGAGGCATGACGTTTTGCCGAAGGAGCAGAAGTGGAGGTCGACGTTGCTTGATCGACTGTCGCCAAACAGTCCGATCTCCCCCTCGGCCATGTTGATCCTTCCATTCAGGGAAGGACGCGTCTTGAATCGCGTAGCGAACAAGCCAATGGTTCGCTGCTGATCCGCCTCTCGGAATTTCCTGCAGTTTCCACCCGTTGCGGCGCCCGCCACGGGGGCTTGCGGGTTGCTGCATGAGCGAAGCCGACGGCGGGTGCGGGGTCGTGACTGCTTTGACCGGTGTGCCTGACTGGTATATGCCGGCTCGGCGGATGGACTGCCATCACTGCGGCACCCACCTAGTGGAACACACTGGCTGACCGGATCGACGCTGCCGGGCGCCCCATCGGATGCGCGCCTGGGTAGAGGCACTGGTGCAACTTCTGCTGATTGCCCATGCGGCTCAACTCAGGGGGCACGGCCTTTGGATTTCGTCACTCAGCCTGATTCTTCCTGAAGATCAAGGCTGTATTCCCCGGCAAGGCGCGACGAAAAAAAACGGCATCGACTGCCGTTTTTTTTTGGGGAACCCGGGCCAACCTCAGAGGCTACGCCCACCTTCTTTTTCCATTCGGTTTGCCGTTTCCTTGAGTTCAATCAGGAACAGGATGTCCTCGACGACAGGCAGCGAGAAACCCTGTCGCTGCCCTCCCCGGTTGTCGCGCAAAAGCTCGTACAGATATCCCACCACATCCTCGTCATCCCACATCTTGACGACACTACTGATGATCCTCGGCATATCTTCCAATGCCTGCGCCCGCGTCGGCGCAGCAGATGCAGGAAGCCCACCCGCATTCCCTCCGTCGAGCACGAGGTCAACTTCCGCCGCCTCCTTACCGTCGCTCCAGGACTGCACCTCGACGTTGAAATGCTGGTTGAGGTTACGGGCAACCGCCTCGAATTCTTCCCGCATGCCAGCCATGCGATACACATCCATCAACCGTATCCATGGCTGCAAAGCCTCCTGCGGATTGTTGTCGATGTATTCCTGCAAGGCTTGAGCAGCTCCCTTGACCCGCCCGAAGGAAAGCATGATGTCAGCCAGCTCCATGACCGGATTGGCCTCGAAATGCTCGTCCAGCGTCGTCGCATTTATGGAGAGCACCGAATCACCGGGCAGAGCACGTGGCTGCGGCCTCTCCGGAGCCACGGAGGGAACGGCAGCGCCACCGGCCAATTCGACGTCGACTTTCTGGGCAGCCCCCGCAACCGGCACATCCAGCGGCAAATCCACCTTGCGCCGGCTCTCGTCCAACTCCCCCTTACGCGGCGCGTCGATCAACTGCTCAGGAGTCGCATTGGGGAATATTTCCTCCTGTGCCCGACGACCATGGCGATTTCTGAAGAAAAGCCAGCCGCCAAGTACCAGCACAACACCGAGCAGCAAGCCATAGAACCACCAAGCCGAGTCCTCTTCAACCGCTTCCTCGCTGGCCGCTGCACCAGCCGGCTGGGCTGGCGCCGAGGCCTTGTTCTCGGAAGCACTCTCGGTCAACGACAGCGCCCGCCCCTGGAGTTCGGCAAGCGCCCCCTCCATGGCGCGCAATTTTTCCGCCATTTCGAGTTGCCCACCCGCCTGTTCATGCAAGGCCTGCAGCATACGAAACTCGAGGCGCAGCATTTCACGCTGGGTTTCACTGGCCTCCGCCGACTGCTCGCGCAACAGCGGCGAAACGCGTAGCGGAAGATCGCCATCACCATCGGCCGCCGAGACCAAAAGCTGGTCGCCGCCCGGTTGCGCAACTTCTTTGGGGCTAGCGATAGCGGATGACGAAGCCGCGCCACTCGCCACCTGACGCCCGGGCATGCTCGTCGACGGCTTGGCCGCTCGACGCGCCGGCGCCGGCCGCTTTTCCTTGACAACGGCCGCAACAGCAGGAGTGACTACGTTCTCCTGAGCAGCATCGATGCTGGGCGAAGCCAGAATGGTGTATTCCCGATTGACTTCGTGGCCACATGCCAGATGGACGGCAAGCCGCATTACCGGATCGCGCAGCACCTGTTGCGAAGAAATCTTCAGTTGCGCCGGCCTCCCCGGCACAAGACGCAACTCCGCCTGCTTCAACCAAGGCAGGTCATCGCCACCGCTCGGCCGCACCAGACGGAAACAACTGGTATCGAGGCCTTCCTTCTCCTGCCCCAGGATGCTGATTGATAATTCCAGGCGGCTGCCCAGCGCGGGCTGACCATGCAGTTCACCCAGCCCAATCGCCATCGCGCTGCCTTGTACGACAAAGCACAGCAAGCCTAGCGTTATCCGAAATCCCTGCTGATTCAACAATGCCCCCAGATGACGATCAAATAAGCGGATTGTATCAACTATTTGTCGGAAAGATAGCTCGAATCATCAAAAGACGCCACCCATTGCGGCCGATAAACGACGAACAACGTGACCACCATTCCTGACAACCAGGATTCCGAAAATGCCAGGAGGAGATAATACGGAAAATGCTCATCGAAAAGATAGGCCCATGAATAAGCCCCGGCCACCCCAAGCAGCAGGCACGACACGAACCCCACGCTCAAGATGACGATCCCGGCACAGAAAAAAGCATTTACGAAAATATAGACAAAGAAATGCCTGGGCAAGACGCGGGACAAGCGGAGAAACAACTGGTTGCTGACCAGCACGCTGAATCCGGCCAACAGCAAGGCATTGACCGCGTAGGCCAGGATCCCGGCACCACCGTTCAGGGTAACGCCCAAAGTCACCAGGGAGAGCCCGATGAATGCCAGATGCGGCCCGAATGCCAAGGCAAAAACATTTGCGCCGAGCAAATGCAGCGCCAGTCCTGGCTTGACCCCAGCCTTCATACTCCAGACCAGCATCAGCAAGACAATCATTCCAAGCCACAGATTGGACTGCTCGGAAGTCGCCAGACGCTTCCACGGGGCGCGCCAGACACTGAGGGCGAAAAGCGGCACCCAGGCAGCCCATGCCGCCCAGTACCACATTTCGCCCAAGAGGTCGTCGGTGAGATTCACCGACGCATTTTAGCCGAGACTGTTCTCGAGTTGCGGAACCGTTTCGAACAGATCGGCCACCAGACCGTAATCCGCCACCTGGAAGATCGGCGCGTCCGGATCCTTGTTGATCGCGACGATCACCTTGGAATCCTTCATGCCGGCCAGATGCTGGATGGCACCGGATATACCGACAGCAACATAGAGCTGCGGCGCAACCACCTTGCCGGTCTGACCAACCTGATAGTCGTTCGGAACAAACCCCGCATCGACCGCAGCCCGGCTGGCGCCGAGCGCGGCACCGAGCTTGTCGGCAAGCGGCTCAAGCAGGCGGTGATAGTTTTCGCCGCTACCCAGACCGCGACCACCGGAAACGATGATCTTCGCCGCCCCCAGTTCAGGACGCTCGGACTTGGTCAACTCGCGCCCCTGCAGTACCGTCAGGCCCGTGTCCGCCGCAGCCGCCAGACTTTCCACGGAAGCAGCAGCGCCGGTAGCGACCGGGTCGAAAGCCGTCGTACGAACGGTGATCACCTTGACCGGGTCCTGGCTTTGCACCGTCGCCATCGCATTGCCGGCATAGATCGGACGGACGAAGGTATCGGCGGACTCCACCGCGGTGATTTCAGAGATTTGCGCCACATCGAGCAAGGCGGCAACCCGCGGCAGCAGGTTCTTGCCGAAGGTGGTCGCCGGCGCCAGGATGTGGGTATAAGCGGAAGCATTCGCCAGCACCAGTGCCGCCAGATTTTCCGCCGTCTGGGTTTCATACTGCGCAGCATCGGCCACCAGCACCTTGGCCACCCCCTGCAGCGTTGCAGCTTGTGCTGCAGCGCCCGAACAGGCACTACCGGCAACCAGCAGATGAACCTCGCCACCGATCTTGACGGCGGCGGCCACGGTGTTCAGGGTGGCGGACTTGATCGTTTGCTGATCGTGTTCGGCAATAACAAGAATCGTCATCTCAGATCACCTTTGCTTCGTTCTTGAGTTTATTGACCAGTTCGGCGACATCGGCAACCCTGACACCGGCCGAGCGCTTCGCCGGCTCGACGACCTTCAGGGTTTTCAGGCGCGGCGCCACGTCCACGCCAAGGACGTCCGGCTTGACGGTATCAAGCGGCTTCTTCTTCGCCTTCATGATATTCGGCAGGGTCGCGTAGCGCGGCTCGTTCAGACGCAGATCGGTGGTCACCACCGCCGGCAGCGACAACTGCAGGGTTTCCAGGCCGCCATCGATTTCGCGGGTCACCGTCGCCTTGCCGTCGGCAATCACGACCTTGGAAGCGAAGGTTGCCTGCGGCCAACCGCTCAACGCAGCCAGCATCTGCCCGGTCTGGTTGGCATCGTCGTCGATCGCCTGCTTGCCGCAGACGACCAGTTGCGGCTGCTCGCGATCGCAGAGTGCTTTCAGCAACTTGGCGACGGCCAGCGGCTGCAGTTCGACATCGGTCTCGACCAGGATGCCGCGGTCGGCACCGATCGCCATCGCCGTGCGCAAGGTTTCCTGGCAGGCGGCCGGACCGCAGGAAACGGCAACGACTTCGGTCGCAATGCCGGCTTCCTTGAGCCGCACCGCCTCTTCGACGGCGATTTCGTCGAAGGGGTTCATGCTCATCTTGACGTTGGCCAGATCGACGCC
Organism: Azonexus caeni; assembly: GCF_048146105.1. NCBI lineage: Bacteria > Pseudomonadati > Pseudomonadota > Betaproteobacteria > Rhodocyclales > Azonexaceae > Azonexus > Azonexus caeni. The sequence continues at coordinate 44,115 of NZ_JBKJAD010000007.1, read as the reverse complement.
GCTGCCGTCGGCCTTGACCCGCACCTTGACGTTGTAATCCACCACCCGTTTGACGGGAACAAGAATTTTCACTGTTTTCTCCTAATTATTTCGGTCAGTATTTTTATTGATCTTCGCCGTTTGACAGACGACTTGGCAAACCGGACAATCCCCATACTGTGTCGTATGGAAAAGCATACGGTAGCGTATGGAAAATCAAGCTGTCAAGCCCCCGATCAAGAGCCAAGGTCTTCGTGCCAGTCGCAAGGCGGTTAGCGGCCGCACCCAACTCGACCCGGAACGCTGGATCGATGTCGCCACCGACGTCCTCGCCAAGGAGGGCATCGCCGGTTTGCGGGTGGAGGTCCTGGCAAAACGCTGCGGTGTCACCAAGGGGAGTTTCTACTGGCACTTCAGGGATCGTCAAGCGCTGCTCGACGCCGTGCTTGAACGCTGGCGCGAAGGACGAATCCGCGACATCGAGAAGACCACGGCCGTGCAAGCCGGGCAGGAACTGGAACAGCTCCATTACGCGATCGAACTGTACGGCGCCAACCGCAATCAAAAGGGGATGTCGATCGAACTCGCCGTGCGCGACTGGGCCCGTCACGACAGCCGCGCCGCAGCCGTCGTCGAGGCTGTCGACCTGTACCGGCTGGAATGTACCCGCCGCCTGTTTGTTGCCTCAGGAATGACGGAAGCCAGCGCCAAAAGCCGCAGCCTGCTGCTCTACGCCTGCGTCTTCGGCCTGTCCTTGATGCATTACGACCACTTCGACGCCGACCCGGCCGACCTCAAGCGACGCATCGCCCAGCACATCGTCGCCGGCTGAGCCGTTTCAGTCGAGCGCACGCACCACACACTCACGGCCGATCTGCTTCCAGATCAGCGACTCTTCCGCCAGCGCCGCCGCGGTCCAGGGATTTTTCGCCAGCCATTTGTCAGGCAGAGACAGCATGAAACCGCGCTCGGTACTTGCCACCCGCCAGGCCGGTAGCTGTCGATCATCGCGGGTACGATGCAGCGCGACCGCCAGCCGCAGGCAGAAGATCAGGCGCCAGACCCCATCCGCAGCCGGCACCTCGGCCAGTTTCTCCAGCTTGCCGCGATGCCCGAGCACCAGCAGCGCCAGTCGCGCCTGGTCTTTCTTGGAAAAACCCGGCATGTCGGCATAAGTCAGGATATAGGCACCGTGCTTGTGATAGGCGTTGTGCGCCACGGAGATGCCGATCTCGTGCAAGCGGCAGGCCCAGGACAGGTACTGGATGTCAGCCTCCCCGGGCGCGCCGCCGGATAGCTGGGTCAATGCCGACAGCGCGACCGCCTCGACCCGCTCCACCTGGTCGCGCTCGACCTGGTAACGTTTGCGGAAGTGGGCGACGGTCGCATCGCGCATGTCGTGCTGATGGAAACGCCCTAGCAGGTCGTAGAGGACGCCAAGACGCAGGGCACCGTCGGCATAGGTCATGCAGTCGATGTCGAGTTCCTCGAAAATCGCCGCCATGATCGCGATTCCACCGGGCAGGACCGGCATCCGGTCGCCCTTGACCCCTTTCAGGTCGAGATTTTCGGCAGAACCCGCCTTGACCAGCAGGGCGCACAAACGCTCCAGACCTTCCCGGGTGATCCCGCCGACGTTACCGGGGTTCAATTCGTTCATTTCCAGGATGTCGGCGATCGCCCGCGCCGATCCGGAAGAACCGACCGCCTCCTTCCAGCCCAGTTTCTGGAAATCGTGAGCAATCAGTTCGATTTCCTTGGCCGCCGCCGCCTGCGCCTCGCGCAAGCGCCGCTTGTCGATGCGTCCGCCGGGGAAATACTTGAGCGTGAAGCTGACGCAGCCCATGTACAGCGATTCCATGAGTTGCGGATCGTGACGCTTGCCGATGATGAATTCGGTCGAACCGCCCCCGATGTCGACGACCAGACGCTTGTAATTGGCGCTGGGCAACGAATGCGAGGCACCGATGTAAATCAGGCGGGCTTCCTCGCGACCGGCAATGACCTCGATCGGAAAACCCAGGGCCTCCTCTGCATGAGGCAGGAATTCGCCGACATTCTTGGCCACCCGCAGGGTGTTGGTGGCCACGGCGCGCACCGCGCCGCGGTCGAGACCGCGCAGGCGTTCGCCGAAACGGCGCAAGGCGCTCAGCGCGCGCTCCTGCGAAGGCGCATCGAGCAGCTTGTCTTCAGTCAACCCGGAGGCCAGACGCACCGGCTCCTTGAGCGAGTCCAGCGGGTAAATCTGGTCGTCGACCACGCGCCCGACCTGCAACCGGAAGCTGTTCGATCCGAGATCGACGGCCGCCACAGTTTCGTAAATCATTCGATGGAATCTGTCCGTTCTGTCAGGCGGCGATTTTAGCACCCGATATCGGCACGGATTCTTACAAAAAAAACCGCCGGCAACTGCCGGCGGTTTTCGGGAAGGCCATTGGCGATCAGCCAGCCAGCAGCTTCTTGATGTTTTCCAGCGTCGACGGGTCCTCGATCGTCGTCAGATCGCCCGGGTCGCGGCCTTCGGCCAGCGCTTGCAGCGAACGGCGCAGCATCTTGCCGGAGCGGGTCTTGGGCAGACCGACGACGAAGTGCACGCGGGCCGGCCGGGCAATGGCGCCGAGAATGCCGTCGACGGTGGCGAAGACTTCCTTCTCCAGCGCCTTGACCAGTTCCGGGGTAGCGATCTTGGACGCGTCCTTGACCACGGCGAAGGCCATCGGCATCTGCCCCTTCAGCTTGTCCTCGACACCGACCACGGCAACTTCGGCGATGGCGGCGTGGTTCTGGATCGCTTCCTCGATTTCGCGGGTGCCCAGGCGGTGACCGGCGACGTTGATGACGTCGTCGGTACGACCGAGGATGGTGAAGTAACCGTCGTCATCCTTGATCGCCCAGTCGTAGGAAGAATAGACCAGCGGATCCTTGAACAGCGTGAAGTAGGTCGACACGAAACGGTCGTCCTGGCCCCAGACGGTGGACAGGCAGCCGGGCGGCAGCGGCGGGATCACCGCAGCGATGCCCTTCTCGTTGGCGCCGCACTCGGAACCGTCCTCGCGGAAGATCTTGAGGTTGTAGCCGTAGACCGGGAAGGACGGCGAACCGAACTTGATCGGCGTCTTCTCGACACCGTGCAGCGCGGCCAGCATCGGCCAACCGGTTTCGGTCTGCCAGTAGTTGTCGATGACCGGCTTCTGCAGTTCGTTCTGGAACCACTCGTGGGTCGGCTGGTCGAGCGGCTCGCCGGCCATGAAGATGTGCTTCAGCGACGACAGGTCGTACTTGTGCATGTACGCCGGGTCCTGCTTCTTCAGGACGCGGGCGGCGGTCGGCGCCGAGAACATCACGTTGACCTTGTACTTCTCGACGATCTGCCACCAGATGCCCGGATCGGGGCGCAGCGGCGTGCCTTCGTACATGATCGTCGCCATGCCGGCGATCAGCGGACCGTAGATGATGTAGGAGTGGCCGACCACCCAGCCGATGTCGGAAGTGGAGAAGTAGGTTTCGCCTTCGCCGCCGCAGTAGATGTGCTTCATCGACGAGGCCAGCGCCACGGCGTAGCCGCCGGTGTCGCGCTGCACGCCCTTCGGCTTGCCGGTGGTACCGGAGGTGTAGAGGATGTACGAGGGCTCGGACGATTCCAGCCATTCGCATTCGACTCGGGCATTCATCAGTTGCTCGCGCAGCGCCGCATAATCGACGTCGCGGCCGGCAACCTTGTTGAAGCCCTTGTCGAGGCCACGGTCGACCATCAGTACCTTGGTCGGCTTGTGCTCGGCGATCTCGATCGCCTCATCGAGCAGGTGCTTGTAGGGAACCGCCTTGCCGCCGCGCATGCCGGCGTCGGAAGAAACGATCAGGGTCGGCTTGGCGTCGTCGATGCGGGTGGCCAGCGAACCGGAAGCAAAACCGCCGAAAACCACCGAGTGGATGGCACCGATGCGGGCCGCCGCGAACATCGCGAACGCCGCCTGCGGGATCATCGGCATGTAGATCAGGACGCGGTCGCCCTTCTTGACGCCGAGGCTCAGGTAGATCGCCGCCATGCGCTCGACCTCGGCCTGCAGCTCGGCGAAGGAATAGATCTTCTCTTCGTCGGTTTCGGTCGAGATGTAGATCAGCGCGTTGTCGTTCGGACGCTTCGCCGCATGACGGTCGATCGCGTTGTGGCAGAGATTGGTCTTGCCACCAACGAACCACTTGGCAAACGGCGGCCGCGAGAAATCGCAGACCTGGGTAAACGGTTCCTTCCAGTCGATGAGCTGGGCCTGTTCGGTCCAGAATGCATCCGGATTCTCAATCGAATACTGGTGAAACTCCTTGTAAGTCGTCATAAAGCTCCCTCTAGCTAGCTAATGGTTCCTGCACAAAATAAAAGAACGGATTATTGGTTTTTACTGTTCCGTTCGCCCAGATAACGCTCGATCTCCCCAATGGGGAGCGTCAAGTCGAGTTCCTTGTCGATCAGCACGAGCATCGGCAGCAACTGCCCGAGCAAGGCATCAAGATGCGGCACCACCGGCGCCGGCCGGTTGGCACGCAGCAATTCCAGCGCGTGCGGCAGGGAAATCGGCCGCGTCGCCGGCAACACGCCACCGGCCTCGACCCGGTTGCCGCCGGCCGCCATCGCCTGCTGCATGCGCTGCGTCGCCAGTTCCAGCAAGGCGCCAGCGGAACTCACGACATCCACCGGCACGCTTGCCAGACCGATGCTGACGGTCAGCGCCAGCGCCTCGCCGTGTACCGAGAGGCGCGCCACCTCCACTGCCTGGCGGACCCGCTCGGCAAAACAGGCGCAGAAATTGGCCGCCGTTCCGGGCGAGACAACCGCAAACTGTCCAGCCGCCACGTGGCCAAGGCTATCCTCCTGACGGACCTTGCCGGCCAGCATCCGGGCAAAGCGATTGCCAACTTCTTCGGCCATTTCCGGGCCCAGTTTTTCGCACAGCCGGTCGTACCCGTCGAAGCCGAGCACCATCATGCTGACGTCCATGCCATGCCGCGCCGAATGCGACAGCGCCTGGGCCACCTGCAACTCCAGGTAGCGGCGGGTGAACAGGCCGGTCGCCGGATTCTGGACCATCTGCTCGCGACCACTGTCCAGACTTTCCTGGGCCTGCTGCAGGGCCAGCAGGTTGCCCAAGCGGGCCAGCACCTCGCTGGCGCCGCTGCTCTTGGTCAGAAAATCGGAAGCCCCCAGGCCGCGCGCCTTGCCTCTTTCTTCCTCGGTTTCCTCACCGGTCACCAGGATGCAGGGCATCTGCTGCAAGCGCCGCAGGCGCGACGAGCGCAAACGCTCCAGCAACTGGTAGCCGTTCATCTTCGGCATCTGGATGTCCGAGACCACCGCCCGGATTGACTGGTCGAGGACCAGCGTCTGCCAGGCGGCCTCGCCGTCGGCCTCCTCCCGCACCTCGTAATGATCGCGCATGTGCTGGGCCAGCGAGGTCCGCACCACTTTCGAATCATCGACGATGAGAATGCGCGGCAGGGTAGCCATCTCAGCCCCCGGCCAGTTCGACGACGACCCGCCCCTTGGCCTTGCCTGCAATGTATTGCTCGAAAGTCTCCGGCAACTGGGAAAAACTGATCGTCCGCGCCATGTCCAGCAGGTGCGGCGGGCGCAGATCGCTGGCCAAACGCTGCCAGACGCCATGCCGATAGGGCTCGCGAATGTAGCCCGAATCAATGCCGAGCAGCGAAACCCCGCGCAGGATGAATGGCGCCACCGAGGTATTCAGCTTCATGCTGGCAGCCAGGCCGATGCTGGCGATGGTGCCGCCCTGCTCCATCGTGCTGGCGATCCAGGCCAGCACGTCGCCGCCCAGATTGTCCACGGCGCCCGCCCAGCGCGCCCGATCGAGCGGCCGGATCTTGCTCAGATCGAGGCTCTGGCGCAGCATCACTTCCGCCGCGCCGAGGCTGCGCAGGTAGTCTGCTTCGCTTTCCTTGCCGGTCAGCGCCACAACGTGATAGCCGCGCTGCGCCAGCATGTCGATGGCCAGACTGCCGACTCCGCCGGTCGCGCCGGTAACGATCACCGGCCCCTTGGCCGGCGTCAGACCGTTTTCTTCCATCCGGACCACGCCCAGCGCCGCAGTGAAACCCGCCGTGCCCAGCACCATCGCCTCGTAAAGCGACATTCCGGCAGGCAGCGGCACCACCCAATCGGCCGGCACCCTGGCCATTTCGGCGTAACCGCCGTGATGTGCAACGCCGATGTCGAAACTGGTCGCAATGACCGGGTCTCCGGGCTTGAATCTGGCATCATCGCTGGCGACGACAGTTCCGGAAAGATCAATGCCACCGACACAGGGAAAGCGCCGGATGATCTTGCCGGCACCGGTAGCGGCCAGCGCATCCTTGAAATTGACGCTTGAATAGGCGACCCGGATCAGGACTTCGCCAGCATCGAGGTCAGCAACCGTCATATCGACGAAGCGATTGGCGACCTTGCCTTCGCTCTCTTCAATCAACAATGCCTTGAACGAATCCACGGTGACCTGCCTCCTCACGCCTAGGGGTTGGGATTGTATTCATAATTACGGATTATGAACATAGTTTCATTTCCACTCGCCAGCAGCTTCGATGGGCTTTACAGAGCGGCAGATTTCAAATAGATTACGCGCCCATGTATCGACAAATCACATCCCTTCTGCTTGGCTCCGCACTTCTCCTGACCGGCGTCTGCCCGGTTGGCGCGGCCGAAGCGACGCGTTCGCCGGAAACTCCGATGTCCTTCGTCGAACGTTACACCAACGTCACTCAGGATGTCATCCTGGAAGGCCTCAAGCTGGTTGGCGTGCGCTACAAGATGGGCGGCAACAGCGTCGAGAATGGCCTGGACTGCAGCAGTTTCGTCCAGATGGTGTTCAAGGAAAGCATCGGTGCCTACCTGCCGCGCACCGCGCGCGAACAAAGCCAGGTTGGCGAACAGATCGACGCCAGCCAGTTGCAGCCCGGTGATCTCGTCTTCTTCAACACCATGCGCCGCACCTTCTCGCACGTCGGCATCTACCTCGGCGACAATCACTTCATGCATGCACCGCGCGCAGGCTCGGAAGTCCGGGTCGAGAACATGAACAACAGCTACTGGCAAAGTCGCTTCAACGGCGCCAGAAGGATCATCGAAGCCCGCTGATCGAAATTACGGCCGTTCGGCCGTTTTTTTTCACCCACAGTTGGTAATGTTTCTCATTAATAATTTTTGCCGTAGAATAGAAAATGCCCCATCCGCAAAACTGGAGAAACCAATGAAGTTGAAAGTCTCGCTCGCCGCCTTGTCCATTGCCGCCGCCCTGCAACCGGCGCTGGCCGAGGAAAAAGTGCTCAATCTGTACTCGGCCCGTCACTACCAGACCGACGAAGCGCTGTACGCCGATTTCACCAAGCAGACTGGCATCAAGATCAACCGGATCGAAGGCAAGGAGGACGAGCTGCTCGAACGCATACGCAACGAAGGCGCCAACAGCCCAGCCGACGTCCTGCTGACCGTCGACGCCTCACGCTTGGCCAAGGCGCGGGAAATGGGACTGTTCGCGCCGCTTAGCTCGCCGATTCTGGAAAAACGCATCCCGGCCCACCTCCGCACCGCCGAATGGGCAGCCTTTTCCACCCGTGCCCGCGTCATCGTCTATAACAAGGCGAAAGTCTCCGCGGCCGATGTGCAGAACTACAGCGACCTCGCCAACCCGAAACTGAAGGGAAAATTCTGCTCGCGTTCTGGCTCGCACCCCTACAACCTGTCTCTGCTCGCCTCGGTGATCGCGCATGACGGCGAGGCCAGGGCCGAAGAACTGGCGCGTGGCATGGTCGCCAACTTCGCCCGCGCTCCGAAAGGCGGTGATACGGACCAGATCAAGGCGGTCGCCGCCGGCGAATGCGGCGTCGCCATTTCCAACAGCTACTACGTCGCCCGCCTGATGCGTTCGAACAAGGCCGCTGACCAGAAAGTCATGGAACAGGTCGGGATCGTCTGGCCCAATCAGGCGACGACCGGCACCCACATCAACGTTTCCGGCGGCGGCATCCTGAAACATGCGCCGAACAAGGCTGCGGCGCTGAAGTTCCTGGAATACCTGGCATCGGATTCGGCGCAACGCTATTTTGCCGACGGCAACAACGAATGGCCCGTCGTCGCATCGGTCAAGCTTGCCAACCCTGCGCTGGACAAGCTCGGCAAATTCAAGGCCGACACGCTGCCAGTCAATAGCCTGGCAATGTACCAGGTCAAGGCGCAGATGATTTTCGACCGGGTCGGCTTCAAGTAAATCAGGCGCTCTTCCCTCTCGCCAAAGCGGCTGGCATCCCCTAGAATCCCCCGCAGCACAGGAGAAAGAGACATGGGATCCAACCGCCTTGGTGCCGCAAATTCATTGATCGAGGCGATCCGAGCCAACAGTCTGCACCGGGTCGCCTCTGCGCTTGATGACAATGCTGACATCGAAACACCGGATATCCACGGCTATCGTGGACTGCCGTTGCGTACCGCCTGTTTCATCGGCAATGTGCCGATCGTTCGCGAACTGATACGCCGCGGCGCCGATCTCGATGCACCCACCGCGGACGGTACCGGTGCTCCCTTGCGTCTGGCGATGCGGGCCGGACATACGGAAATCGCCGCCCTGCTGCTCGCCAACAACGCCCAGATTCCTTTCGACCTGGATATCCCGCCGTCCATCTTCGAACGCGCCAAGGAACTCTCCTCCGGAGACAAACCGGTTCTGGACATGCCCATGCTCGAATTCGACCAAGCGCCAAGCAAACCGGCAACGCCACCGGAAACACGGCACGACAGCATGGTCAGGTTCATTACCTCGCAACCCAAGGACGCTATCGAACAGGTCGATCTGAAGGGGGTCTATGGCGTGGACACCAACGTTCTGGCCTTGGACTTCGAGCGCTCGGGCGGCGCCTGGGAAAAGACCGACCCGACGCCGCCTGCCTCGATCGACGACAAGCCAAAGTAAGTCTCAGCGACGACGGCTTGCCGCAATCTGGCGCGAGAGCAGGATCAGCGGCAGGATGCCGACGGCGACGATGGCCAGCGACGCGGTAGACGCTTCCGCCAGCCGCTCGTCTGAAGCCAGGGTATAGGCCTGCGTCGCCAGCGTATCGAAATTGAACGGGCGCATCACCAGCGTTGCCGGCAATTCCTTCATCACATCGACGAAAACCAGCAAGCCTGCGGTCAGCAGACTGCCGCGCAACAGCGGCGCATGCACCCGGCGCAGGCTTGCTCCCTGACCGAGCCCGAGACTGCGGGCGGCGTCGTCCATGCTGGAAGTGATCTTGCCCAGCCCGGACTCCACGGTATGCAGCGCCACCGCCAGGAAACGCACGAGATAGGCGTAGACCAGGGCGGCGATGCCGCCGGTCAGCAGCAGACCCGGGTTGTTGCCGAACCAGCTTTCCCACTGGCCGGCCAGCCATTGATCGAGCCGCGTCACCGGAATCAGCACGCCAACGGCGATCACCGCCCCCGGCACCGCATAGCCGAGACCGACCAGGCGATTCAACCCGGCCGCCAGCCCGCCCTTCGCCAGCCGCGCCCCATACGCCAGCAGCAACGCCAGCAGGACACCAAGCAATGCGGTCGTCCCGGCCAGCACGAAGCTGTTGCGTGAGAGAAGCAGGAAGCGCTCGCCAAACTGTGCGTCGCCTTCGGTCAGAGCCATCTTCAACAGCAAGCCGGCAGGTAGCAGGAAGCCGACCAGCAACGGCAACAGGCACACGGCGGAGGCCAGCCACGCCCGGATACCGCTCAGACGCCTGCCGGCCAGCGGACGATTACGCCCGGTCGTATCGTGATAGCGGGCACGCCCGCGCGACACCCGCTCGACCATCAGCAGCAGCAGCACGAAACCGAGCAGCATCGCCGCCAGCTGGGCCGCCGCAACGCGGTCGCCGAGCGAGAACCAGGCGCGATAGATGCCGGTCGTGAAGGTATTCACCGCGAAATAGGCCACCGTTCCATAGTCGGCCAATGTTTCCATCAGGGCCAGTGCGATACCGGCGGCAATCGCCGGCCGGGCGAGCGGCAGCGACACCGAAAAGAAGGCGCGCCACGGCCCCATGCCCAAGGTCCGCGCCGCCTCAAGCATGCCGCTCGCCCGCTCGAGGAAGGCGCTGCGCGCCAGCAGATAGACGTAAGGATAGAGAACGCTGACGAACATCAGCACCGCGCCGGGTAAGGTACGAATGTCGGGGAACCAGTAATCGCCGTGTTCCCAGCCGAAAGTCTCGCGCAGAGCGGTCTGCACCGGACCGACGAACTGCAGGAAGTCGGTATAGACATACGCCATCACGTAAGCCGGGACTGCCAGCGGCAAAACCATCGCCCATTCGAAGACGCGCCGCCCGGGAAAATCGTGCATCGCCGTCAGCCAGGCGGTCGTCACGCCGACCACGGCAACCCCGACCGCAACCCCCAGACACAACCACAACGAATTGGCGATGTACTCGCTCAGCACCGTCTGCGCCAGATGGGCCCAGATTGCGCTGGTCCCGCCGACGAACAGGTTGAGACCGACGCTGCTTACCGGCATGGCGGCAAGCGCTGCGACGACGAGACCGACGATGAGGAGCGGCGACAACCGCGGGAAGAGGAAGCTTGAGCGCGAGTTCATGAATGCGAATTATAATCGAGCACCATGGCACAGCTCGAATTAACCCACATTCTTCAGCGCTACGGCACACACCTGGTGGTCGACGGTGTCGGTTTCCGTCTCGAAACCGGCAGCATCGCCTGTCTGCTCGGCCCCTCGGGCTGCGGCAAGACGACCTTGCTGCGCTGCATCGCCGGCTTCGAAGAAATCGTCGGCGGCGAAATCCGCATCCACGATCAGGTCGTCAGCCGTCCGGGACTGCACATCGCCCCGGAAAAACGCCGGATCGGCATGGTTTTTCAGGATTACGCACTGTTCCCCCACCTCAGCATCGGTGAAAACATCGCCTTCGGCCTTGATCGGCGCCGTGACGAAGCGGCCAGCCTGCGCGTGCGCCAGATGCTGGCCACCGTCGGCCTGGCCGGCCTCGGCGACAAATACCCGCACGAACTTTCCGGTGGCCAGCAACAACGCGTCGCCCTGGCCCGGGCGCTGGCGCCGCGTCCGGAACTGATCCTGCTCGACGAACCCTTCTCCAACCTCGACGTTGGCCTGCGCGAGCGTCTCTCGTTCGAAGTCCGGGAAATCCTCAAGCGCGAGGGCTCGACCGCGATTATGGTCACCCACGACCAGAACGAAGCCTTCGCCATCGCCGATGAGATCGGCGTCATGTACCACGGCCGCATCCAGCAATGGGATACGCCGTACAACCTCTACCACCGCCCGGCCAACCGCTTCGTCGCCGACTTCATCGGCCAGGGCGTGCTGCTACCCGGCGTCGTCGGCGACGGCAACAGCGTGCGCATGGAACTGGGCACGCTGCGTTCCGACACTCCGGTCGAATGCCACGAAAGCTGCGCCCACTGCGAGGACGGCTGCCGGGTCGACGTCCTGCTGCGCCCCGACGACGTGGTCCACGACGATGCCAGCCCGGTCCGTGCCGAAGTCCTGCACAAGGCTTTCCGCGGCGCCGAAATCCTGTACACCCTGCGCCTGGCCAGCGGCAGCGAGGTGCTGTCGCTGGTTCCTTCGCACCACAATCACGCGCTCGGCGAACAGATCGGCATCCGCCTCGACGCCGACCACGTCATCGCCTTCAAGAAACACGAAGCCTGCGGCGACGATCCCGCCTGCGAACGCCGCCTCGAACAGCAGGCGGCGGCGCCGGCCTGACCCGGATGGTCCCCTACCTCGGCCCGCAGACGCCTTTTCCGCCGGTCGCCACGGCCAGTGCCGAAATGGGCGGGCTGCTCGCCGTTGGCGGCGGACTCTCGCCGACACGGCTGCTCGACGCCTATCGGCGCGGCATCTTTCCCTGGGGCACGGTCGAGGGTCACCCGCTGTGGTACAGCCCCGACCCGCGCATGGTGATGTTCCCGGAGGAATTCCGCCTGTCGCGCTCGCTGCGCCGGCTGCTGCGCGGCGGGCCGCTGCGGGTCAGTTTCGATGGCGATTTCCGCGGCGTCATCGCCGGCTGCGCCGCCACTCCGCGCCCCGACCAGGACGGCACCTGGATCAGCGCCGAGATGATGGCCGCCTATGTCCACCTGCATGAACTCGGCTGGGCGCATTCGGTCGAAACCTGGGAAGACGGCAAGCTGGTCGGCGGACTCTACGGCCTGGCCATCGGCCGCATGTTCTACGGCGAGTCGATGTTTTCCCGCCGTGACAACGCCTCGAAATTTGCCTTTGCCCACCTGATCCGCCACCTCCGTGCTCATGACTTCGGTATGATCGACTGCCAGATGTACACGCCCCATCTCGCTTCGCTGGGAGCCCGCGAAATCCCGCGCGCCGACTTCCTGTCCCGTCTCGCCGACCTGGTTGGCGGAGAGGTCGGCAGCCGCTGGACGGCGGCCAACCTGGCAAGCGTTGGATGACCGCCATGTCCCAGCCCGACGACGCCGACCTGCCCTTCTCGCTGCTCCAGTTCTACGCCACTTCGCGCTATCCCTGCAGCTACCTGCCGGATCGCGAGGCGCGCTCGCAGGTGGCGACGCCGGCCCACCTGATCGACAGCCAGATCTACGGCGTGCTGATCCGCACCGGTTTCCGGCGCAGCGGCCTGTTCACCTACCGGCCGCACTGCGACTGCTGCCGCGCCTGCGTCCCGGTCCGCCTGCCGGTCGCCGAACTGCGCCCGACGCGCAGCCAGCGCCGCGCCTGGAAGCAGCATGCCGGGCTGCAGGTGCGCGAACTGCCGCTGCGTTTCGTGGCCGAGCATTTCGACCTCTACTGCCGCTACCAGGACAGCCGCCACCCGGGCGGCGGCATGGACGAGGACAGCCGCGAACAGTACGCCCAGTTCCTGCTGCAAAGCCACGTCGACAGCCGCCTGATCGAATTCTCGGACAACGGCAAGGTCCGCATGGTCAGCGTCATCGACGTCCTCGACGACGGCCTGTCGTCGGTCTACACCTTCTTCGACCCCGACGTCCCCGGCGCCAGCTACGGCACCTTCAACATCCTCTGGCAGGCCCGGCAGACCCAGGCACTCGGCCTGCCCTACCTGTATCTCGGCTACTGGATCGCGGAAAGCCGCAAGATGGCCTACAAGACGCGCTTCCAACCGATCGAGGGCTACCGCGACGGCAACTGGGTGCGCCTGCCGGCGTAAGGGCAAGGCTGCCGGCATTCCCGAAAGCCGCGCTCTGGCCTATGATGCCAGGCAGATCAACCCACCTTGTCCATCCCCTTGTTCAAGAAACTCTTCGCTCGTCTGAGCAGCCCGCCGCCGGCCAAAGCCAGCGCCCCCAAGGTCGAGGCAACGCCCCCGGCAGCGGCGGCGCCGCGCCTCCTTTTCGCCTGGCAGGAACTGATCGGCGCCGACCGCCGGATCGCCGGCTACCGGCTGCTGCCGCGCGCCCTCGACGGCGATGCGGCAATCAGCGGCGCTCAGTTGAGCGCCGGCCTGGCACACGAAAACGTCCGCCCGGCCGCCGCACAGCGCCCGCTGCTGATCCCCCTGAGCGCTGCCCAATGGGCCGACGCCGACTTCACGCCGCTGCTCGCCGCGCACAGCCACCTGCTGATCACCGACCTTGCCGCCTGCGCCGACCCGCGCGCCCTGATCGATGCCATCCACGTCGCCGGCGGCCGGGTCGCCGCCTACCTGCCCTGGCAGGTGGACGCCCAGGCCGAACTGCCGGTCGACCTGTTCCTGCTCGAATTCCACGAAGTGCCGCTGGCCGCACTCGAACAGCGGCTGCAGGCGCTCGCCCGGCGGCGCCCCGGGGTCGGGTTGCTCGCCGACGGCATCGAATCCTGGGACGAATTCCGGCTCTGCCAGCGCCTCGGCATCACCTACTGCAGCGGCGGCTTCACCGCCAGCCGGGATCAGGCGGCGAGCGCCGAGCGAATCAGCGAAAGCCGGCTGGTGGTCATCGACATGCTCAACCAGATCCGCGCCGACGCGCCGCTGAAGGCGATCGCCGCCACCGCCATGCGCGACCCGGCGGTGGTCGTCAAGCTGCTGGAAATGGCCAACTCGCCGCTCTACGGCCTGCCGCGCAAGGTGGCCGGGATCGAGGAGGCGATCACCCTGCTCGGCCGCGACGCGCTGTACCGCTGGCTGTCGCTGGCGATGTTCCGGATGGACGGCGACAACGGCCGCGACGGCACCCTGCTCATGCTGGCCATGGGCCGCGCTGCGCTGCTTGCCGGCCTCGCCCGCGACAGCGGCCAGGCCGCCGACGAAGCCTTCCTGGTCGGCCTGCTGTCGCTGATCGACTGCCTGCTCGAACGGCCGCTGAGCGAAATCCTCGCCCGCATCCAGTTGCCGGAAGCGGTCGCCGCCGCGCTGCTGCGCAACGAAGGGCCGCACGCGCCGCCGCTGCAACTGGCGATCATGCTCGAACGCTGCCAGCTCGACCAGGCGGTGATCCTCGCCGGCGCCCTGCAGATCCCAACGGCCCGGCTGGTCGCCTGCTACCGCGAGGCGCTGAGCTGGGCCACCGCCCAGGTCGGCGACGCGTGAACGCCGCCCCAACCTTTCACTGAAGCCCCCAGGAGTTCCCCCATGCGCCTGCGCATCCTTGCCCTGCTCGCCCTCATCACTGCCCTGCTCTCCGGCTGCGGCTACAACCAGATCCAGATCAACGACGAAGGCGTCAATGCCGCCTGGTCGGAAGTGCTCAACCAGTACAAGCGGCGCGCCGACCTGGTGCCCAACCTGGTCGCCACCGTCCAGGGCTACGCCGCCCACGAGAAGGAAGTGCTGACCCGCGTCACCGAGGCCCGCGCCGCCGTCGGCGGGATCAAGGCGACGCCGGAGCTGATCAACGACGAAGCCGCCTTTGCCAAGTTCCAGCAGGTCCAGGCCGAGATGAGCAGCGCCCTGGCCCGCCTGCTGGTGGTCGCCGAAAACTATCCGCAACTCAAGGCCGACGCCAATTTCCGCGACCTACAGGCGCAGCTCGAAGGCACCGAGAACCGCGTCACCGTCGCCCGCAACCGCTACATCGACGCGGTGCGCGTCTACAACGTCTCGGTGCGCACCTTCCCGAACAACCTGACGGCGATGGCCATGGGCTGGAAGCCGAAGGCCAACTTCAGCGTCGACAACGAGAAGGCGATTGCCGACGCGCCGACCGTCAAGTTCGACAACAAGTAAATTGTCGCTGCGCCGCTGGCTCCTCGCCTGCCTGTTCGCGCTGCTGCCGCTCGCCGGCTGGAGCGCCGGGCCGCTCGCGCTACCGGCGCTGAGCGGACGCGTCGTCGACACGACGGCGACCTTGAACGCGGCCGAACGCGGCGCGCTGAACGAACGCCTGGCCCACCTGGAAAGCGACAAGGGCGCCCAGGTCGTCGTCCTGATCGTGCCGACGACGCAGCCGGAAAGCATCGAACAGTACGGCATCCGCCTCGCCGAAGCCTGGAAAATCGGCCGCCGCGGCGTCAACGACGGCGTCATCGTCATCGTCGCCCGCGACGACCGGACGATGCGCATCGAGGTCGGTTACGGGCTGGAAGGGGCAATTCCCGATGCCATCGCCCGCCGCATCATCGACGAACAGATGGCGCCGCGTTTCCGCCAGGGCGATTTCGCCGGCGGCCTCAACGCCGCGGTCGATACGCTGGGCCGCCTGATCGGCGGCGAAGCGCTGCCGCCGCCAGCCGCCAAACCAGGCGACAAGGGCAGCAGTTTCGACAGCGACACCCTGCTCTTCGTCGCCATCTTCCTGGCCAGCATCGCCCGCGCCATCTTCGGTCTGCTCGGTTCGCTGGCGGTTTCGCTGCTCGCCGGCTGGCTGGCCTGGCTGTCTTTCGGCTCGCTCGGCGCCTGCCTGATCGCCATCGTCGTCACCTTTTTCGCCTCCTTCCTGCGTTCCGGTCGCGGTGGCGGCAACTGGCGCGGCGGCGGTGGTTTTTCCGGCGGCGGCGGCTTCTCGGGCGGTGGCGGCAGTTTCGGTGGCGGCGGCGCCTCGGGGAGGTGGTGAAATGCGACTCCGGCATGTCCTGCGTCATCTGAGCGCACCGTCCTGGCTGCTCCGGCGCGCCCTCGGTCCGGCCGAACTCGACGCGCTGACGGCGAGCATCGCCGCTTCCGAACGGCGGCATCGCGGCGAAATCTGCGTCGCCGTCGACAGCACCCTGCCCTGGTCGGCGCTACGCCGCGACCTCGACAGCCGGCAGCGCGCCGAAGCACTGTTCCAGCAGTACGGCGTCGATCAGACGCGCGAGGCGACCGGCATCCTGATCTACGTCCAATTGCTCGACCGCCGCCTGGAAATCCTCGCCGACCGCGGCATCGCCGCCTGCGTCGCGCAGGCCGAATGGGATGCCATCTGCCGCGCCGTGGCAACCGAGTTCGCCGCCGGCCGCTACGCCAACGGCCTGCACCTCGCCGTCGACCGGGCGACGGCGCTGCTCGCGCAGCACTTCCCGGCCGGCGACGACAACCCGGACGAACTCGCCAACCGGCCGCGCGTACGCTGAATTACTGGTAGCGCAAGGCTTCGATCGGATCGAGTCGGGCCGCCTTGCGTGCCGGATACCAGCCGAAGAAGATGCCGACCCCGGCCGCCACCGCGAAGGCGAGCAGGGCGGCGCTGCCGGAAATGACGACGACCATGCCGGTCAAGGCGTTGATCGCCAGCGCGATGCCGACGCCGAGCAGCAGGCCGAGCAGGCAGCCGGCGAAGGAAATCATCACCGATTCGAGCAGGAACTGGCTGAGAATGTCCTTGCGCCGGGCGCCGATCGCCATCCGGATGCCTATCTCGCGCGTCCGCTCGGTCACCGAGACGAGCATGATGTTCATGATGCCGATGCCGCCGACGAGCAACGAGATCGAGGCGATCGCCCCGAGCAGGACCGACATCGTCCGTGTCGTCGCCGCTTCCGACTCGGCCGCCGCCGACAGGTTGCGCATGAAGAAGTCGTCGGGCATGTCGTCGCGCAGGCGGTGGCGCTGGCGCAGCAGCGCGGTCGTCGCGTCCATCACCCGTTCCATGTTGTCGGCCGAGTCGGCCTGCACCATGATCATCCGCACCGAGCCCAGGAAGGGCGTGCCGAAGACCTTGCGCTGGGCGGTGCTGAGCGGAATGATCACGCTGTCGTCCTGATCGCGGCCGTCGAGGTTCTGGCCCTTGGCGCCGAGCACGCCGACGACGACGAAGGGGCTCTGCTGGATGCGCAGCGTCTTGCCGACCGGGTCCTCGTCGCCGAACAGGTTTTCGGCGACGGTCTTGCCGATCAGCGCCACCCGCGTCGCCGAGCGCACGTCGGAATCGCCGAAGGCGCCGCCATTGACGACGCTCCAGGCGCGCGCGTCGAGGTAGGAGGGCGTGGTGCCGATCACCTGGCTGCTCCAGTTCTGCGCGCCATAGACCAGTTGCCGCGTTCCCTGGTGGGTCGGCGCGACGTTGACGACGCCGTCGAGTTCGGCGATCGCCTCGGCGTCGGCGACGCTCAGCGTCGGCCCGCCGCCGCTGCCGCTGCGCACGCCGGAGGTGGTGAAGGAGCCGGAAAGGACGATGAACAGGTTGGCGCCCATCGTGCTGATCGTCTGCTGCACCGCGTACTGCGCGCCCTGGCCGATGGCCAGCATGATCACCACGGCGCCGACGCCGATCACCATGCCGAGCATGGTCAGCGCCGTGCGCAGGCGGTTGGCGCCCATCGCCAGCCAGGCTTCGCCGAGCATCGGATGGATCATGCGCCGGCTCCGGTGAGGTGGTCGCTGACGATGCGGCCGTCGAGGAAGCGCACCTGGCGCTTGGCGTGCGCCGCGATGTCGGGTTCGTGGGTGACCAGGACGATGGTGATGCCGTCGCCGTTGAGTTCGCCGAACAGGCGCATGATTTCCTCGCTGGTGTGGCTGTCGAGGTTGCCGGTCGGCTCGTCGGCGAGGATCAGCCGCGGCGCGTTGACCAGCGCCCGGGCGATCGCCACCCGCTGCTGCTGGCCGCCGGAAATCCGGTTGGGCAGCGACTCGGCGTACTTGCCGAGACCGACCCGTTCGAGCAGGGCGCGCGCCCGCGCCCGCCGCGTTGCCTTGTCGACGCCGGCATAGACCAGCGGCAGCGCGACGTTGTCCTGCAGGCTCATGCGCGGCAGCAGGTTGAAACCCTGGAAGACGAAACCGAGCGTCCGGTTGCGCAGGACGGCAAGCGCGTCCTTGTCCAGCGTCGCGACGTTCTCGCCGGCCAGGTAATACTCGCCGAGGCTCGGCGTATCGAGGCAGCCGAGCAGGTTCATGAAGGTCGATTTGCCGGAACCGGACGGTCCCATGATCGCGATGTACTCGCCCGCTGCAATCGCCAGGTCGACGCCGCGCAGCGCCGGAAACTCGCCGGCGGCGGTCGGGTAGGACTTGCCCAGGCCGAGCACCCGGATGACGTCGCCGGCCATCAGAACATCCGCATGCCGACCGACGACGGCGACTTGCCGCCGCCCCCGTTCTCCCCGACGACCACCTGCGCCCCTTCGGCGAGTTCGCCGCCCAGCACCTCGGTGTTGCGGCTGTCGGTGATGCCGAGCTGGACCGCCACCGGCTGCAGCTTGCCGTCGGCCAGCACGTAGACCGTCGCCTGCTGGCCGTCGCGCTTGCGTCCCTTGGCGTTGCCGGACTTGGCACCGCCGCCGTCGGCCCCGGCGCCCATGCCCGGCGCCATGCCGGCCGGTGGCCGGCCGCCTTCCGCCTTGGCGGGAGCGGCCTCCGCCGGCTTGAAGCGCAGTGCCGCGTTGGGCACCAGCAGGGCATCCTTGCGCTGCTGGACGCCGATCGTCACGTAGGCGGTCATCCCCGGCAACAGGATCTGGTCGGGGTTGGCGACGGAAATGCGCACGTTGTAGGTGACGACGTTCTGCTGCGTCGTCGGGTTGAGGCGGATCTGCTGGACGACGCCCTCGAACTTGCGGTCGGGGAAAGCATCGACCGTGAAGCGCGCCTTCTGCCCCTCGCGGATGGCGCCGATGTCGGCTTCGGCGAAGCTGGTATCGATGCGCATCTCCGACAGGTCCTTGGCGATCTTGATCAGCGTCGGCGTCTGGAAGCTGGCCGCCACCGTCTGGCCGAGGTCGACGACGCGGTCGATGACGACGCCGTCGACCGGCGAGCGGATCGTCGTGAACCCCAGGTTGGCCCGGTCGCGCGCGTTCTGCGCCTGGCTCAGGGCCAGCTGGGCGCGCGCCGCCTTGAGCGCCTGTGCCGCCTGGTCGTATTCCTGCTTCGAGACGTACTCCTCGGCGAGCAGCGCCTTCATCCGCGCCTCGTTGGCCGTCGCCAGTTCCAATGTCGCCTGCGCGCTGCTGACGCTGGCCGCGCTCTGCCGCTCGCTCGCCGAGACCAGCGCGTCGTCGAGTTCGAGCAGCGGCTGGCCGGCGGTGACCTTGTCGTTGAAATCGACGTAGAGCTTCTTCACCGTGCCCGAGACCTGGGTACCGACGCTGATCAGTACCACCGGGTTCAGCGTGCCGTTGGCCGACACCGTCTGGGTGACGTCGCCGCGACCGATCTCTGCCGTCCGGTAGCGCTGTTCCGGCGTCTGGCCGGCGCCGCCGGCGAAATACCAGTAAGCACCGCCTCCGAGCGCGGCGATCAGCAGCGCGCCGAACAACAGCCGGCCTGTCTTCCTGTTCATCGTTTTTCCTCCGCCGCCCGCAGCAGCGTGTCGTCGAGCGCCCCCATGGCCAGGGCCAGGGTGGCGCGGTAAATGTTCCAGTCGAGTTCGGCACGGATGCGCTGGACCCGGGCGTCGGCCAGCGCGCTCTGGGCGTTGAGCAGGTCGAGCAGGTTGCCGACGCCGGCGCGGTAGCGGCCGCGCGCGACGCGGTCGGCCTGTTCGGCGCTGGCCAGCAGGTCGCGGGTCGTCTGCAATGTCTCGGTCGCCGTCGCCAGATTCTGGTAGGCCTGCCAGACGTCGAGCGAGACCTGGTTGCGCAGGCGGTCGCGCTGGGCGGCGCGCGCTTCCTGCTGCGCCTCGGCGGCGCGCACGCGGTAGGTGGTATCGAAGCCGGAAAACAGCGGCACGTTCAGGGTCAGGCCGATGCTGCCGCCGTGCGTCGTCGTCCCCGCCAGCCGCTGCCAGTCCGGCCCGGCCGACAGGCCGAGCGTCGGCCGCCCCTGGGCACGGGCGGCGTCGACCGCGGCGGCGGCGGCGCGCACCTGCGCTTCGGCCGCCTTGAGGTCGGGGCGACGCTCGACGGCACGAGCGATCAGCGCCTCGACCTCGTCGCGGAAGGCGGTGGTTTCGCCGATTTCGGCCGGCGGCGCCAGTTGCAGCGGCGTCTGCGCCGGGAAGCCCAGCGCGTTGGCCAGCCCGCCCAGCGCCTTGCGTGCTTCGCCAGCCGCCCGCTGCCGGGCCAGCCGTGCCTGCGACAGCGCGGTCTGCGCCTGCAGGCGATCGGCCGGTGTGGCGACGCCGACCTTGTAGCGCAGTTCGGCGGCTTCCAGGCTGGCGCGGGCGGCGGTTTCGCTGTCCAGCGTCGCCTGCACCGCCGCCTGCGCCGCCTGGGCGCCGTAATAGCCCTGCAGGGCGGCAAGGAACAGCGCCTGCACGCTGGCATCGCGGGTCGCCAGCGCGACTTCCAGCAACTGGCTGGCGTTTTCCTCGGCGGCGCTGCGCCGGCCGGCGTCGAACAGCAGCCAGGAGAAATCGAGCGCCGCGCTGCTCGACGTGAAGCGGCTGTCTTCGTTGAAGTTGCGCGCGGTCGAAGCGCGAGCATCGAGCGTCGGCAGCCAGGCCGCCCGGGCGACCCCGAGCTGCGCCGCCTGCGCCCGCGCGTTGGCCCACAGTTCGCGGGTCTGCGGGTGACGGCAGAGCGCGAGATCGACGGCGTCCTGCGCTGTCAGCGGCGCCTCCGGCAAGCTGTCGGCGCAGGGCACGGCGCCGACGCGGGCGGCCAGCGCCGACGCCTGACGCAGGGGCAGCAAGGCGTCGGTGGCCAGCGGATCGGCCAGGTCGACCGCTGCCGCCGCCTGGGCGGTCAAAACGAGTAAAACCGGGAAAATTCTGGTCAGGGCACGCATGGCCGACAGTTTAGCCGGGGCGGCGGAATCCACGCTGTTACAAATTGTTTGCCGGCTGTTGTATCTTCGGACCCATGTCTGGAACCGCGACTTCCCCCTTCCTCACCGGCGCCCGCGCCGGCTTCGCCGTTTTCCTGCCGTTCTCGGTCGGCCTCGTGCCGTGGGCGCTGGTCATGGGCATGGCGATGCGCAGCGCCGGCTTCTCGCCGGTCGAGGCGATGGGCATGAACCTGATCGTCTTCGCCGGCACCGCCCAGCTCGGTACGCTGCCGCTGATCGTCGCCGGCGCGCCGCTCTGGCTGATCTTCTTCACCGCGCTGGCCCTCAACCTGCGTTTCGTCATCTTCAGCGCCGCCCTCGCCCCCGCCTTCCGCGGCGTCGGCCCCGGCGCCCGCTGGCTGTCCGGTCACCTGCTCACCGACGGCGTCTTCGCCGCCTGCGCCGACGGCCTGCAGAAGGCCGACGACGCGCGCTGGCGGCTCGGCTACTACCTGGCGCCGTCGCTGTGGTCGTGGCTGCTGTGGCAGGCATTCACCCTGCTCGGCGTCCATGCCGCGGCGGTGGTGCCGAAGAGCTGGTCGCTGGAATTCATGGCGACCATCGCCCTGATCGTGCTGCTGGTGCCGATGTCGCGCGTCCGGCCGATGCTGGTCGCGGCACTCGTCGGCGGCGGCGCGGCGACGCTCTTGCGCGGCATGCCGCTGAAGCTGGGTGCCGTCGTCGGCATCGTCCTCGGCATCGCCGCCGGCTTCCTGGCGGAAAACCTGGAACACCGGAGGCAGCGCCGATGAACGATGCCGACCTGTGGCTGATCTTCATCGTCATCGGCCTGGCGACGACCTTGCCGCGGGCGAGCTTCATCGTCCTCGGCAACCGCGTCAGCCTGCCCGGCACCGTCCAGCGCGCCCTGCGCTACGCGCCGGCGGCGGCGCTGGCGGCGATCGTCGCCCCCGACCTGCTGGTCGTCGGCGGCCAGCTCGCGCCGTTCAACGCCAAGCTCGCCGCCGGTCTGGCCGCGGCGGCGACCGCGCTGCGCTGGCGCAACCCCTGGTTGCCCTTCATCGTCGGCATGGCGGTACTGCATGTGCTGCGCCTGGGGATGGGCTGAGCCATATCACGAAAGATAGAGGCGAACGGCTGCGATTTACGCCAGATGCGTTAAAATGCCGGCCACCATGCTCTATCCGCTCATCCGCAAGTTCTTTTTCGCGCTCGACGCCGAAACGGCGCACGGCATCGGCCTCGCCGGCATGTCCTTCCTGGAGTCGGCGGGCATGCTCGGCCTGCTGGCGAAACCGGCGCCGGCCTGCCCGGTCGAGGTGATGGGCCTGCGCTTCCCGAATCCGGTCGGCCTCGCCGCCGGGCTGGACAAGAACGGCGCCCATATCGACGCGCTGGCCGGGCTCGGTTTCGGCTTCATCGAGATCGGCACGATCACCCCGCGCCCCCAGGACGGCAACCCGAAGCCACGCCTGTTCCGCATTCCGCAAGCGCAGGCCATCGTCAACCGGATGGGTTTCAACAATGCCGGCGTCGACGCGCTGCTCGCCAACGTGCGGGCCGCCCGCTTCCCGAAGAACGGCGGCATCCTCGGCATCAATATCGGCAAGAACGCGACGACGCCGATCGAGAAGGCGGCCGACGATTACCTGATCTGCCTCGACAAGGTCTATGGCGACGCCAGCTATGTTGCCGTCAACATCTCGTCGCCGAACACCCGCAACCTGCGCGAACTGCAGAAGGACGAGGCACTCGACGATCTGCTGTCGCAACTGAAAGCACGCCAGCAGGCGCTCGCTCAGCAACACGGCCGCTATGTGCCGATGGCGCTGAAGATCGCGCCCGACCTCGACGACGCGCAGATCGCGACGATCGCCGACGCGCTGCGCCGGCACCGTTTCGACGGCGTCATCGCGACCAATACCACGCTCTCCCGCGAGGGCGTCGATCATCTGCCGAACGGCAACGAAGGCGGCGGCCTGTCCGGGGCGCCGGTATTCCGCAAATCGACCGACGTACAACACAAGCTCGCGACGGCGCTGGCCGGCGAAGTGCCGATCATCGGCGTCGGTGGCATTCTCAAGGGGGAGGATGCCGCCGCGAAGATCCGTGCCGGAGCTAGCCTGGTCCAGGTGTACAGCGGCTTCATCTATCGTGGACCGGAACTGGTGGCCGAAATGGGCCAAGCCGTCGCCCGCGCACTGGCCGAGAAAAAACCCATCACCGCATAAATTTCCCTGCCCGGCGCGCGGTTGTTCGCGCTGCGGCAAACTCCGATAATAGCCGCCTTCGCTCCCTCCCCCTTTCATGAGCCACTACATTTTCCTTCTCGTCGGCGCGGTGCTGGTCAACAACGTCGTGCTCGTCAAGATCCTTGGCCTGTGCCCCTTCATGGGCGTTTCCAAGAAACTGGAGACGGCTTACGGGATGGGCGCCGCGACCACCTTCGTGCTGACCCTGGCGACCGGTTCCAGCTACATCATCGACCACTTCCTGCTCATGCCTTTCGGGCTGGAATATCTGCGCACCCTGTCCTTCATCGTCACCATCGCCGCCATCGTCCAGCTCACCGAAATGGTCATCGCCAAGACCTCGCCGACGCTGCAGCAGACCTTGGGCATCTACCTGCCGCTGATCACGACCAACTGCGCTGTGCTCGGCGTGCCGCTACTCAACGTCGCCAACGGCTACGACTTCGTCGAATCGCTGCTCTACGGCGCCGGTAGCGCGGTCGGCTTTTCCGGCGTCCTGATCCTCTTCGCCGGCATCCGCGAACGCATCGAAGGCGCCGACGTGCCGACCCACTTCCGCGGCACCGCCATCGCTCTCGTCACCGCCGGCCTGATGGCGCTGGCCTTCATGGGCTTCGCCGGTCTGGACAAGTATCAATAATGGACATCCTGCTCGCCATTGCGATCATGGCCCTGGGCGCGCTCGTGCTCGGCGCCGCGCTCGGTTTCTCGTCGATCAAGTTCAAGGTCGAGGGCGACCCGCTGGTCGAAAAGATCGACGCCATCCTGCCGCAGACGCAATGCGGTCAGTGCGGCTACCCCGGCTGCAAGCCCTACGCCGAAGCGATCGCCAAGGGCGAGGCCGACATCAACCTGTGCCCGCCGGGCGGCATGGAAGGCGTGCAGCGCCTGGCCGACCTGCTCGGCCGCGAGGTCAAGGCGCTGGAAGCCGAAGAAAAACCCAAGCAGATTGCCCGCATCGACGAGAACACCTGCATCGGCTGCACGCTGTGCATCCAGGCCTGCCCGGTCGACGCCATCGTCGGCGCCGCCAAGCAACTGCACACCATCCTCACCCAGCAGTGCACCGGCTGCGAACTCTGCCTGCCGCCCTGCCCGGTCGAATGCATCCACATGGAAGTGGTGCCGGAAACGCTGGATAACTGGAAATGGAAATACCCGATGGTAAGCATCCATCCTGCCAGCCCCGCCGCCTCGCCCGAGAAGGAGGCCGCCTGATGCTGAGCCAGTTGTTCAAGTTCCATGGCGGCGTCAAGCCGGCCAGCCACAAGGACCTCTCCAACCAGGCGCCCATCGTCACCGCGCCGTTGCCGTCGCGGCTGATCGTGCCGCTGCATCAGAGCATCGGCGGCACGCCGCGACCGGTGGTCGCGGTCGGCGATCGCGTGCTCAAGGGCCAGTTGATCGGCGAGGCCGACGGCTGGCTGTCCGCCGCCGTCCATGCGCCGACCTCGGGAACGGTCGTCGAAATCGCCATGCACACGCGCCCGCATCCTTCCGGGCTGGGTTCGCAGTGCGTGGTCATCGAACCGGATGGACGCGACGAATGGATCGCGCACGGCCCGGCCGACTACGCGGCGATGACGCCGGCCGACATCTGCAGCTACCTGCAGCGTTACGGCATCGTCGGCCTCGGCGGCGCCGGTTTCCCGACGCACGGCAAGCTGACCGCCAACCCGAAGGTGGCGATGGCGGAACTGATCATCAACGCCGCCGAATGCGAACCCTACATCACCTGCGACGACCGCCTGATGCGCGAGCGTGCCGAGGAAATCGTCCGTGGCACCGCGATCTTCCGCGACATGCTCAAGCCGCAACAGGTGATCATCGGCGTCGAGGACAACAAGCCGGAAGCGATCGCCGCCCTGCGCGCGGCGGTGACGGCGCTCGCCGAACCCTTCACCGTCGTTCCGGTGCCGGCGCTCTATCCGGCCGGTGGCGCCAAGCAGTTGATCCGCGTGCTGACCGGCAAGGAAGTCCCCGGCGCCATGCGCTCGACCGCCGACATGGGCGTCCAGGTTTTCAACGTCGGTACTGCCTACGCCGCCTGGCGCGCCATCGGCCACGGCGAACCGCTGATCTCGCGCGTCGTCACACTGACCGGCAATGTCCGCCAGGCGCACAACGTCGAAGCGCTGATCGGCACGCCGATGGACGAACTGCTGCGCCTGGCCAGCCCCAACCCGGACACCGACGGCATCATCATGGGCGGCCCGATGATGGGCTTTCTGGTGCCCGACGAAACGGCACCGATCGTCAAGACCAGCAACTGCCTGATCGCCCATTCGGCGCGCCTGTTCCCGCCGAAGGCGCCGGAAATGCCGTGCATCCGCTGCGGCGCCTGCGCCCGCGCCTGCCCGCACGAACTGCAGCCGTTCGAACTGTACTGGCACTCGCGCGCCAAGGATTTCGGCAAGACCCAGCAATACCACATCTTCGACTGCATCGAATGCGGCTGCTGTTCCTTCGTCTGTCCGTCGCGGATTCCGCTGGTCCAGTATTTCCGCTTCGCGAAGAGCGAAATCTGGGCCCGCGAGCGGGAGAAGAAGGCCTCAGAGGAAGCCAAGCAGCGCTTCGAATTCAAGCAGTTCCGCGAGGAGCGCGAAAAGGCCGACAAGGCGGAGAAGCTGGCCAAGGCGGCTGCCGCCCAGGCCGCCAAGAAGGCGGCGGAAGCCGCGGCGGCGGCTGGCGGCACGGTCGCCGCCGAAGCGCCGGCAGCGGCCGGCGACGACCCCGCCGCGGCGGCCAAGAAGGCCGCCATCGCCGCCGCGATGGCGCGCGCCAAAGCCCAGCGGGAAGCCGTGCAGGCGAAGAATACCGACGAACTGACCCCGCAACAGGCGCATGAAATGGCCGCCATCGAAGCCCGCCGCGCCGCTGCCGGCGTCTCCGAAGCGCCTGCCGCCAGCACCGATTCCAGGACCGAATGATGTTCGCCCCCGCCCCTTTCCTGCTCAAGGACGCCAGCGTCAGCCAGGTGATGACCCAGGTCTGCCTTGCCCTGATCCCCGGCATTGCCGTCTATGCCTGGCTGGTCGGCCCGGCGATCCTGGTCCAGCTGGCGATCGCCTCGTTCACCGCCTTGCTCGCCGAAGCCGCCATCCTCCGTCTGCGCGACAAGCCGCTGGCGCTCTTCCTGTCCGACGGTTCGGCGGTCGTCACCGCCTGGCTGATCGCCCTCACCTTCCCGCCGCTGGCGCCGTGGTGGCTGGTCGCCACCGGCACACTGTTCGCCATCGTCGTCGCCAAGCACCTTTACGGCGGTCTCGGGCAAAACCCGTTCAATCCGGCGATGGTCGCCTTCGCCATCTGCATCGTCGCCTTCCCGGCACTGATGTCGCAGTGGCCGAGCATCGGCCTCAAGCTGCCGCTGCTTGACCAGCTCAACATCATCTTCGGCCTCGCGCCGCACGTCGACGCCCTGTCCGGCGCAACCCCGCTCGACGCGATGAAGACGGCACTGAAACTCGGCGAAGGCCAGGTCAACGTCGCCCACCTGCTGGAAAACCAGGACATCTACGGCAACTTCGCCGGCCGCGGCTGGGAATGGGTGACCGGCGCCTACCTGCTCGGCGGCCTCTGGCTGTGGCAACGCAAGCTCATCACCTGGCACGCGCCGCTCGCCTTCCTCGCCGCCATGGTGCTGATCTCGGGCGGCCTCTGGCTGTATCGGCCGGACAGCTTCGCCAGCCCGCTGTTCCACCTGCTGTCTGGCGGTGCGATGCTCGGCGCCTTCTTCATCATCACCGACCCGGTCTCCGGTTGCACGACGCCGCGTGGCAAGCTGATCTTCGGCTTCGGCGCCGGGCTGCTCGCCTACATCGTCCGCGTCTTCGGCGGCTACCCCGACGGCGTCGCCTTCGCGGTACTGCTGATGAACCTCTCGGCACCGCTGATCGACCGCCTGACCCAGCCGCGCATCTTCGGCATGAAGGAGGGACGGCCATGACCAGCACGCCGCGCGAATTCACCGCCTCCGGCATGGCGCTGCGCACCGCCGCCATCCTCTTTCTCTTCGTCATCGTGTTTACCGGCCTGCTCTCCGCCGCCTACCAGTGGACCAAGCCGTCGATCGAAGCCTCGGCGCTGGCCGAGAAGATGAAGCTGCTCAACGAGGTACTGCCGGCCGCCGATTACGACAACAATCTGCTCGATGACAGCCTGCTCTTGCCACCGACCCCGGAACTCGGGCTGAAGGAAGCCAGCACGCTGTACCGGGCGCGCAAGGCGGGTCAGCCCGCCGCGCTGATTTTCGAAGCTGCGGCACCGGACGGCTACGCCGGCCGTATCCGCCTGCTGATCGCGGTTCGCGCCGACGGCAAGGTGGCCGGGGTGCGCGTCACCCAGCACAAGGAAACGCCGGGTCTGGGCGATTACATCGACCCGCGCAAGGACAAGAACAAGACGGCGCCCTGGATCGACCAGTTCGTCGGTCTTTCGCTCGCCAGCGCTGGCGACAAGGCCTGGCGCGTGCGCAAGGACGGCGGCCGTCTCGATTACCATGCCGGCGCCACGGTCAGCCCGCGCGCCGTCGCCAAGGCGGTGCAGCGCGCCGTGCGCTGGGTGGACGGCGAACGCGACCGGCTGTTTTCGGAGGGGAAGCAACCATGACCCGCGACCAGTTCTCGAAAATCGCTTACAACGGCCTGTGGAAACAGAACACCGCACTCGCCCAGCTACTCGGCCTCTGCCCGCTGCTGGCGGTCAGTACCAACATCGTCAATGGGGTGATGCTGGCGTTGGCGACGATCCTGGTGATGGCCATGTCGAATCTGGCAATCGCCGCGCTGCGCAACCTGATTCCGCATGAGATCCGCATCCCGGTCTTCATCCTCATCGTCGCCGCGCTGGTCACCGTCGTCGACCTGCTGTTCAACGCGCAGTTGCACGAACTCTACGTGGTGCTGGGCATCTTCATTCCGCTGATCGTCACCAACTGCATCGTGCTCGCCCGGGTCGAGGCCTTCGCCGCCAAGAACCCGCCGCTCGACTCGACGATCGACGGCATCTTCATGGGTTTCGGCCTGCTCTGGGTGCTCGCCCTGCTCGGCGGCCTGCGCGAGCTGCTCGGTAACGGCATGCTGTTCGGCGGCATCGACATGGTCTTCCCGGCGCTGAGTCCGATCCGCATCCTGCCCGAGAGTTATCCCGGCTTCCTGCTCGCCCTGCTGCCGCCGGGCGCCTTCATCCTGCTCGGCTGCCTGATCGCCTGGAAGAACTGGATGGATGCCCGCGCCGCCGAACGCGCCCGGCGCAAGCCGCCGGTCGCCGGCGAAGCGACCGCCGAAGCCGGCGCCTGACAGCCAGCGCAGTGCACCTGGACGATTTCCGCGCCCGGCTGCGCGCCCTTGGCGCCAAACCGGCCCACGAGGCACGCCTGCTGCGCGCCTGGCTGCAGGGCTCGTCCCTGGACGCCGGCAGCCGCCGCCAGGCGGCGGAAAATTACCTGCCGCTGGCGCTGCGCCAGGCGCTGCCCGAACTTGAGGAAGAACTCGCCGGGCTCGCCCGCGTCGTTTCCGAACATCCGGCCAGCGACGGCAGCCGCCTGCTCGTCGAGCTGGCCGACGGCCAGAGCGTCGAGAGCGTGCTGCTGCCGCGCGACGGCGTCTGCATCTCGACGCAGATCGGCTGCGCCGTCGGCTGCACCTTCTGCATGACCGGTCGCAGCGGCCTGCTGCGCCAGGTGAGCAGCGCCGAGATGCTGGCCCAGGTGGTCCTTGCCCGCCGTCGCCAGAGCTTGCGCCGGGTCGTCTTCATGGGCATGGGCGAGCCGGCGCACAACCTCGACAATGTGCTCGAAACCGTCGACCTGCTCGGCACCGCCGGCGGCTTCGGGCACAAGAACCTGGTCTTTTCGACGGTCGGCGATCCGCGCGTCTTCGAGCGCCTGCCGCAACAGAAGGTGCGCCCGGCGCTGGCGCTGTCGCTGCACAGCACCGACGCCGCCCTGCGCGCCCGCCTGCTGCCGCGCGCGCCGCAGATGACGCCGGAACTGCTGGTGGCGCTGGCCGAGGACTACGCCCGCCTGACCGGTTATCCGATCCAGTACCAATGGACGCTGCTCGCCGGAATCAACGACAGCCTCGCCGAAATGGACGGCGTCGTCCGCCTGCTGCGCGGCAAGTACGCGCTGATCAACCTGATCCCGTACAACACGACGGCCGCTCTCGATTTCCAGCGCCCTTCGAGCGAACGCATCACCGAACTGGCGCATTACCTGCACGCCCGTGGCATCCGCACCACGGTCCGCCAGTCGGCCGGGCAGGAAGTCGATGGCGGTTGCGGCCAGCTGCGCGCCCGCCGCCTGGACGGCTCGCTGGCAAGCGGACGCCGCGCCGGATCAGGCAACGCTGCCAAGCCGGCGGCCGGCCAGTAGCTTGCCGAAATCCTCGACGGCCTGCGGACGGCCGTAGAAATAACCCTGGAAATGGTCGCAGCCGTGCGCCGCCAGGTAATTCGCCTGCACCTCGTTCTCGACACCTTCGGCGATCACCACCAGGTCGAGTTCGTGCGCCATGGCGATGATCGCTGAAGCGAGGCGGACCGGCTCGCCGTTCTCGTCGATCTGGCTGACGAAGCTGCGGTCGATCTTCAGCGCATGCAGCGGGAACTGGCGCAGGTAGCTGAGCGAAGAATAGCCGGTGCCGAAATCGTCGAGCGCCACCTGCACGTGCATCTTGCGCAAGCGGTCGAGGACCAGCGCGGCGCGCGCCGAATTGCGCATGAGCAGGGATTCGGTCAGTTCAAGCTCGATCAGTTGCGGCGGCAGGCCGTAATCGGCGAGGACGTGTGCCAGCATGTTGGGCAGATCCTGCTGCGCGAACTGCAGCGCCGAAATATTGACTGCCACCGGCACCACCAGCAGGCCGGCGTCGAGCCAGGCACGCTGCTGGGCGCAGACGTTGCGGATCGCCCATTCGCCGATCGCGTTGATCAGCCCGTTTTCCTCGGCCAGGCGGATGAACTGTTCCGGCGAAACCAGGCCGCGTTCGTGATGTTGCCAGCGGATCAGTGCTTCGGCGCCGACCACCTCGCCGCTGCCGGCATCGACCTTGGGCTGGTAGTACATCAGCAGTTCCTGGCGGTCGAGGGCGCCGAACAGGTCGTTTTCCAGCAGCAGGTCGCCGAGCGTCGCGGTACTGATTTCCGGCGAGAAGAAGCAGAAGGTATTGCGCCCTTCCTCCTTGGCCCGGTACATCGCCGCGTCCGCCTTGCGCAGCAGTTCGGAAGCGGACTCGCCGTCCTCGGGATAGAGGGCGATGCCGGCGCTGCCGCTTACCGTCAGTTCGTGCCCGGCCAACAGGTAGGGCTGACAGAAGGCGCTGAGCAGCTTGCTGCAGATGTGCGCCGCGTCCTGACCGCCCTCCAGCTCGGGCAGGACGACGACGAATTCGTCGCCGCCCTGCCGGCACAGCGTATCGGTCTCGCGCAATGCGTTCAGTCCACGCTGCGCCGCCTGGATCAGCAGCTCGTCGCCGACCGCGTGGCCGAGGGTATCGTTGATGTTCTTGAAGCGATCAAGGTCGATGAAGATGATCCCCATCTGCCGGTGCATGCGCTTGGACTTGAGCATCCCCTGTTCGATCCGGTCCTCCAGCAGCAGCCGGTTGGGCAGGCCGGTGAGCGCGTCGTGGTGCGCCAGGTGATGGATGCGCGCCTCGCTCTGCTTGCGTTCCGAAATATCGGTGAAGACGCCGATGAAATGGCCGGATTCGCCGGGTTCGTCGGGCACTGCCGCGATCGACAGCCACTCCGGATAGATGCCGCCGTCCTTGCGCCGGTTCCAGATCTCGCCCTGCCATTGGCCGATCTGGATCAGCGACTGCCACATGTTGCGGTAGAAATCCTCGCCCTGGCGCCCGGAATTGAGCAAGGCCGGCGTCTTGCCGATGACTTCCTCGGGCGCGTAACCGGTAATCGCGCAGAAGGCCGGATTGACGGCGACGATGCGGGAGCTGGCGTCGGTGATCACCATGCCTTCGGTGGCGTGGGTAAACACCGTGCCATACAAGCGCAACTCGCCTTCGGCCCGCCGCTGCGCCTCGTAGCGCGTGGC
This sequence comes from Azonexus caeni, assembly GCF_048146105.1. NCBI lineage: Bacteria > Pseudomonadati > Pseudomonadota > Betaproteobacteria > Rhodocyclales > Azonexaceae > Azonexus > Azonexus caeni. Next base: position 12,747 of record NZ_JBKJAD010000007.1, on the reverse strand, counting down.
CAGGTCGGCGTGGGCGAGGCGCAAGGCGCGCCGGTCACGCTCGATGCGGAACACCGCGTACAGCGCGTAGCCGAGCAGCATCATGGCGATCGCGTAGAGCAGCGTGCGGTGATAGGAAGCGGAGGCGACCGCCGACCGGTAAGCCTCCAGGTAACTGCGCAACAGCTTGTCATGGAGTTCGGCGGTCGGCGCCCTGGTGATCCGGTCGACCAGGGTTGCCACCACCGGACTCTGTTCAAGCAGAACTTCGGCATGCACCAGAATACCGGCCAGCGCTGGCGGCCCCCCGGCATTGCGCAGCGCCTGCAGTTCCCGGCGCAACTGGCGCAATTCGCTGTCATCCGGGTTGCGCGTCATGCTGATGCCGACCAGGTGGCGGATGAAATCGCCAAAAGCCCCCGCGGTTGGCCACGATTCGCTGACAAGCAGGGCATTTGCCGCCTGCGGCAAATACAGCTTGGAATTACGCAGGACGGCGTTGGCCCGCTGAAAGCGGTCGATATCGAGCGCCCTGGCCTCTTCGGCGGCGATCAATTCTTGTAACGTCCGGGCGATCGATTCGCTTTGCGTCCCGTTCAGCCAGGCGGGGAAGGATCGCAGCGACTGGCCGGTTTCCCGCAGGCGGGCCAGATAGAAGGCCATCCCGTCGTAGTTCTGGACCAGCCCGGCATGGCTGGCGACGACCTTGGAAGCCAGTTGTTCGTCGTAGCGCTGAAACTGGCGCAGCATGCGGGTGTAGTTATCGTGCGCCTGCGACGAGACTTCGTCGGCCTTGAAAAACAGCCAGGTCAGCAAGGTGGTCAGGGTGACGACCAGCATCACCTTCCATCCCCGGTGCGCCCGCAGTTCGGCCAGAGTCAGGCTCATTGGGTCAGCCCCTTGACGGGCTGCTTGCCGGTCAGGCTTTCGAGAAAGGCGACGATCGCCGCCACGTCTTCCTGCGACAACTCGCGCCCCAGTTGGTAGCGCCCCATGATGGCGACCGCGGCGGCCAGGGAATAGGTCGAACCGTCATGGAAATAGGGCGCAGTCAGGGCAACGTTGCGCAGACTCGGTACCTTGAAGACATGCTTGTCCTCCTCGCGACCGGTGACGTTGTAGCGCCCGAGATCGGCCGTGGTCAGCTTGCGATCGGCGAAGTAGTCGCCGAGGACGCCGAATTTCTGATACATGTTGCCGCCCAGCAGCACCCCCTGGTGACAACTGATGCAGCCATAGTCGCGGAAACGCTGATAACCGTCGATGGCGAGTTTGCCGATGGCCTGCCTATCTCCCGCCAGATAGCGATCGAAGGGCGCGTCCGGGGTGATCAGGGTGCGTTCGAAGGTGGCGATCGCGTTGGCGACATTGGCCGCCGTCAGACCGTCCGCATAGGCCAGCGAAAAATCCCGCCGGATCGCCGCATCGGCATTCAGACGTTCGAGAACGACCGGCCACGACGATCCCATTTCAAGGGGATTGTGCACCGGCCCGGCCGCCTGCTCCTCAAGGGTGGCCGCCCGCCCGTCCCAGAACTGGGCGAAGGCATAGCCACTGTTGAAGACGGTCGGCGCATTGATCGGACCACGGGCGCCACCGATGCCGATCGAAACCTGCTGGCCGTCGGCGCCCCCGAGATCGAAGCGATGGCAGGTGGCGCAGGCTATCGTCTTGTCGGCGGAGAGGCGGGTATCGAAGAACAGGCGCTCGCCGAGCGAAACGCGCAGCGGCGGCTGCTGTTTGGGCAAAGGCAGGGGACGCAGGGCCAGCGTCGCGCCATCGTTGGGCAGCGTGAAATCTTCGTCCAGCAGGTTGTCATCGTCGCGCCCGGTCATCGAGTACCAGGCCGCACCGACCACCACGACCAGCAGCAGCAGGGAAGCCAGCAGTTTTTTCATGCCGGCCCCGCGAAATGGTGGGTTTCCCCGTTCACACCCACCGCCCGCACATCAGCAACCCGCAACGCCTCGCGAAATTCATCCGGCATGGCGACAGCGGAATCTCCCGAGTCTGCCTCCTCCTCGACCGTAAGCGCATCTGCGTCGTTTGCTCTATTCTTCATCAGTTAAAATGCATCGCCCGCCAATATCGCGCATTCCCTAACGACTGACAATCCCCGCCCCCGCCTGACCGTGAAAAAATCCGTCGTCGAACAGTTCTATCAGCGCCTGCGCGAAAACAATCCGGCGCCAACTACCGAGTTGGCTTACGCGACCCCTTTCCAGCTCCTGATCGCCGTCATCCTCTCCGCCCAGGCGACCGATGTCGGCGTCAACAAGGCGACCGCCCGCCTCTTCCCGGTCGCCCCCGACGCCGCCTCGATGCTCGCCCTCGGCGAAGATGGCCTGCGCGATTACATCAAGACGATCGGCCTCTACCGGACCAAGGCGAAAAACGTCATTGCCACCTGCCGCATCCTGCTCGAACGACACGCCGGCGAGGTTCCCGCCGACCGCGCCGCGCTCGAAGCACTGCCCGGTGTCGGCCGCAAGACCGCCAACGTCGTTCTCAACACGGCTTTCGGTCAACCGACGATCGCCGTCGACACGCACATCTTCCGTCTCGGCAACCGCACCGGCCTGGCCCCCGGCAAGACCGTCGTCGAAGTGGAAAACAAGCTGCTCCGCGTCACCCCGCGCGAATTTCTCAAGGATGCGCATCACTGGCTGATCCTGCACGGCCGCTACGTCTGCAAGGCACGCCAACCGGCTTGCGCGGCGTGCTGCGTCTACGATCTCTGCGAATTCAGGGACAAGACCGCGTGATCGTCGCCAGCGGCCAGGCGAAAGGGTTTGTCGCAACGCCCGAGCTGGCCGGCGAGGCGGTCGCGCGCGCCCTCGAGCGGGCAAGCCTGCGCCGCGCCGAATTCGTCTTGCTGCTGCTGACGCGCGATTTCACCCGCCTCTTGCCCGAAACCCTGCGCTGCGCCGCCAGCGCCGCGGCCTGCCTGCAGATCAGCGGTTGTACGGCAAGCGGCCTGCTCACCGAGGAGGGCTGGCAAATCGACCAACCGGGCGCGGCGGCGCTGGTTTTTTCCGGTTTGCCGAAGCCGCCGGACAAGGCCGGCTCTCCCTTGCTCTCGCTGAGCAATCAGGGACGGCTGGCGCTCGACTGGCAGCATGGCGAACGGCGTGCCGGCATCATCGACAGCCAGGGCGAGGTCTGGATCAATGCCCGCCCCTGCGCCGACGCCCGGTGCACCGTGGCCCTGCCCGCGCTGTCTGCCACGGCGCTGCTCTCCCCCGGCTTGCGCCGGCTTGGCGAAACGATGACCGTCACCGCCGCCCACGGCCATGAACTGCGCAAACTGAACGGGCAGCCGGCAATCGACAGCTTGCGCCAGAGCCTCCCTGAAGAATGGCGCGACCAAACCCTGCTCCACCACTTGTATCTATTGGCCGCCGACGCTGCGCCGGCCACCGGCATCCTGGCGCTCAACGCGGACGGCTCGCTGACCATGGCCGCGCCGTTCGCCATCGGTGAAACCGTGCGCTGGGCGATGCGCCAGCCGACCGCCGCCAGCCAGGAAATCCACGAGCAGTTGCACGAGGTGCGCGCCGCCGGCAGCAGCCCGGCATTCGCACTGATGTTCTCCTGTCTCGGCCGCGGCCCCCTTTTTTACGGCAACGACGACCTCGACCGCCTGGCCTTTACCGGGATTTTCCCCGACGTTCCCCTGCTCGGCGCCTACGGTACCGGGCAAATCTTTCCGCTGGCCGACGCCAACCGTCTGTTCAGCAATGCCGTCCTGACCCTGCTTTACGAGAAACCCAATGTTCAATCCCAGCCGTGATCAGGTGCGCCAGTTCTTCTGCGCCGCCTGGAAAAAACACCTTGAACGCCTGCCGGTGGTCGGCGCCGAAATCGCCGCCGCCGACATTGCCGCCCGGCACCCCGAGTACCACGCCCTCCTCGCCAGCCCCGAAATGGCACTCAACCAGGACTGGACGCCGGACGGCGGGCAAATGAACCCCTTCCTCCACCTCTCGCTGCACCTGGCGATTCATGAGCAGTTGAGCATCGACCAGCCGCCGGGGATCAGGGCGGCATTCGACAGCCTGCTTGCGCGGATGGACGCGCACGAGGCCGAACACGTGTTGCTGGAATGTCTGGGAGAAACCATCTGGCGCGCCCAGCGCCAGGGAACGGCGATGGACGCGCAGGCCTACATCGAGGCCATCCGGCTGCGGGGCGGCCAGCGCTGAGAAGGAATCAGCGGGGAATCTGGTAGTTGCCCTGGGTCATCAGGTCCACCCCGCACTCCAGGCTTTCGACCCAGCTGATGAAATCCTCGACGGCGCGCCGGCCAACGAAACGCGAGCCGTGCTGCGGCACGATCTGCTCGATCTCGAGCTGGCGAACCATGTTGGCCCAGAAGCGGCAGACCTTGCGCGAAACGATGTAGCGCTTGTGGAAGCCTTCCATGTAGCCGACATGGCTATGGAAATCGGTCACCGCACTGGCCGCCAACGCCTGCGGCACCAGTGAGGCACCGAGGTCGCCGGTAAACAGGATCTTGGCCACCGGGTCGTAGAACTGGAAATTGCCTTCGGCATGCATGAAATGCGCCGGTAGCGCCAGAACATTGCTCTGGCCAAGGCGGATCACTGATCCCTGATCGGGAATGCCGACGATGCGGTGGGAAACGTCCTTGCCGGTCGTGAAGTGCGGTACGAAACGCGTCCACAACGAGGAAATCATCACCTTGCAGTGCGAGGCGACGAACCACTTGTTGACCGAAGCGATGATGTCCGGGTCCGGGTGGGATGCCAGGATGTAATCCAGATCCTTGGACGAGAAATACTTCTGCATGTCCATCAGGAGCCCGGAGTAGGTCATGTTGCCGCCGGGATCGATCAGCGCGCCGTGACCGTTGTCGACGATCAGGAACTGGTTGCACTGAACCGCGCCGCCCGGCGAATCGTCTACCAGATCGTAGAACGCGTGGACGATGTGCTTGCCGTCATTAAACAATTCAACTGCCATATCACCCCCATACCGAATGGCCAATTATCCCCCTGCCATCCGCTTCTGCCTAGTCCGGCCTATGCTGGGGGCTTGCCCGGCGCACCAGAACCGAGAACGGCGAAGGATACGCTCACCATACCAATAGCTTAATGTTGCGCACAAGCTCACCGCCAATCGCGCAAATCGCCAACACGGCAAGTTGACGGCGCGCGCGATGTCTTATCATTGCCGCCATCATGAAGATCCTGATCGTCGACGACGAACCGGCCATCGCCGATACGCTGAGCTACGCGCTGCGCGCCGAGGGCTTTGCCACCGAATGCTGCACGCTGGGCGGCGAAGCGCTGGCGCGGCTGCAACAGGGCGGCGTCGATTTCGTCGTGCTCGACGTCGGCCTGCCCGACATCACCGGCTTTGACGTCTGCCGCGCGCTGCGCCGCGAGTCCGACCTGCCGGTGCTCTTTCTCACCGCCCGTTCCGACGAGGTCGACCGCATCGTCGGCCTCGAACTCGGCGGCGACGACTACGTCACCAAACCGTTCAGCCCGCGCGAGGTCGCCTCGCGGGTGCGCGCCATCCTGCGCCGCCTGCATCCGGAGCCGCGCCAGAACGGCGACTCCGGCGCCCCGGCGCCCAAGCCGGAAAGATTCGCCGTCGACCGCGATGGCCTGCGCATCGCCTACCACGGCCACTGGCTGGCGCTGACCCGTTACGAATACCTGCTGCTGGCGCTCCTGCTCGAACGCCCGGGACGCATTCTGAGCCGCCCGCAGATCATGGCGGCAGTCTGGCAGGACGACGGCGAAAGCCTGGAGCGCACCGTCGACACCCACATCAAGACGCTGCGCGGCAAGCTGCGCGCGGTGCGCGACGACGAGGTCATCCTCACCCATCGCGGCCTCGGCTACAGCCTGGCCGCCTGAACCGTGAACATCTCGGTCCGCCTGTTCTTCGGCTATTTCCTGGTAGTCGGGCTGGCCGCCTGGTTCGTGCTGTACACCTTCGTCAAGGAAAGCGAGCCGAGCATCCGCCAGGCCACCGAGGAAAGCCTGGTCGACAGCGCCAACCTGCTCGCCGAACTGGCGGCCGGCGAACTCGCCGCCGGGCAGATCAACGATGGCGCCTTCGCCACGGCCGTCGCCGCCGCGCTGCAACGCCACCCGGGCGCCGAAATCTACGGCATCAGGAAGGACAGCGTCGACCTGCGTATCTACCTCACCGACGCGCGTGGCGTCGTCGTTTACGACTCGGCCGGCCAGGCACAGGGCGAGGATTTCTCGCAGTGGAAGGACATCGCCCGCGTCCTGCGCGGCGAATACGGCGCCCGCCAGAGCCGCTACAACCCGGACGACCCGACCACCTCGGTCATGCACGTCGCCGCGCCGGTGCGCCGCGACGGCCAGTTGATCGGCGTCATCTCGCTGGCCAAGCCGATGACCTCGATCGCCCCCTTCGTCGACCGCGCCACCGACCGCGTGCGCGCCTCCGGGCTGACGCTGCTGCTGGCGACGGCAGTGATCGGCTTGGTGTTCACCGCCTGGCTCAGTTGGTCGATCCACCGCCTGCGCGACTACGCCCGCGCCGTCAGCGAAGGACAGAAGGCCGAGCCGCCGAGCGGCGGCGGCCGGCAACTCTCCGAACTGGCGCAGGCGCTGGCGACGATGCGCGAAAAACTCGAAGGCAAGCAGTACGTCGAACGCTACGTGCAGAACCTGGCGCACGAGATGAAAAGCCCGCTGACCGCGGTGATCGGCGCCGCCGAAATCCTCGAGGACGAACTGCCGCCGGAAGACCGCCGCCGCTTCGCCGCCAGCATCGGCGAACAGGCCGGGCGCCTGCGCGACATCATCGACCGCATGCTGCAACTCGCCCGCGTCGAACAACTGCAAGCGCCCGGCGCCAAGGCCACGGTCGACCTCGCCGAACTCCTGAAAACCGCCGTCGCCGACCGCCAGTTGGCCCTCGCCTCCCGCCATCTGCATTGCGTGATCGACGCCGAACCGGGCTTCACCCTCAACGGCGACGCCTTCCTGCTCCGCCAGGCCGTCCTCAACCTGCTCGACAACGCCATCGAATTCTCGCCCGACGGCGGTGAAATTTCGCTAATTCTGCGGTCGACCGTCGAAGCCGCCGAAATCCGCATCCGCGACCACGGCGCCGGCGCCCCCGACTACGCCCTGGCGCAACTCTTCAACCGCTTCTACTCCCTGCCCCGCCCGGCCACCGGCAAGAAAAGCACCGGGCTGGGGCTGGCGCTGGTGCGCGAGGTGGCGCGGCTGCATGGTGGTGAGGCCAGCTTTGCCAACCATCCGGATGGCGGCGGGGAGGCGCGGCTGACGCTGGCGCGCGGATAGCCCTGTAAGCGACCATTTTCGTGGCGCCACGAAAATGATCAACCGTGCCCATGCGAGCAGCGTGCAAAATTCCTCACACCAAGGCACAATCAACAATATATTGTTGAAAACAGCCGAGCAACAAATTGATCCACGCCCTGCGCTTCTCCAACTTCTTCTCCTTCGCCGACGAAAGCGAAATCTCTTTCGTCCTGGACGCACGCGCCAGCGGCACCGAGAGCAGCTTTGCCTCGACCGCCACCGACCGCCAACTGAGCAAGCTGCTGGCGGTCGTCGGTGCCAACGGCGCGGGCAAGACCAACGTGATCAAGGCGCTGGATTTCGTCTGCTGGTTCATCACCCAGTCCTTTTTCAAGGAGGGCGGCGGCGCCCTGGCCGTCGAACCCCATCTGCTCGGCGCGGATCGCGCCAGCCACTTTGAACTGGAGTTTGAAGCCGAACACAAGCTGTACCGCTACACGCTCGCAGTCAGCAGCGAACGCGTGCTTTCCGAATCCCTGCAACTCAAGACCAGCCGCCTGTTCAGCACGCTGTTCACACGCGAATGGGACGAAGCCAGCGGCACGGAGAAAATCCAGCAACGCAGTTTTGGCCTGCCGCAGAAACAGGCCGAGAAGGTCAAGCCGCTCGCCTCGCTGATTTCCACGGCGGAGCAGTTCGGCGTGGAAACCGCCCGGAGCATTGTCAACGCCCTGGGCAAGCGCCGGAGCAACGTCGGCCCGGCCGGTCGCAAGGCCTTTCGCGGCATGCACGATGTCATGAACGCTACCCAATTCTTCTTCGATAGCGAACAACATCGCCAGAAGATGACGACGCTGCTCAACCAGTGGGATTTCGGCTTGCAGGACGTCCAGATCGAGACCTTGCGCAGCATGCAGGACGGCAAGGAAGAAGAGGTCCTGGTGCCTTTTGGCATCCACCGCGACGGCGAACGCGAAATGAAATTACCCATGTTTGCCGAATCCAGCGGTACCCAGGCGGCCTTCGTTTTGCTTGCCGGCCTGCTGCCCATTCTGGCGGAAGGCGGTGTGGTGATCTTTGACGAACTGGAATCCGACCTCCACCCGCTGATGCTGGAGCCGATCCTGAACCTGTTCATCAGCCCGAAGAGCAATCCGCACAACGCCCAGATCATCTTCACCTGCCACTCGCTGGAAATCCTCAACCTGCTCAGGAAAGGCCAGATCATGCTGGTCGAGAAGACCGAACACTGCCGCAGCGAAGCCTGGCGCCTGTCGGACATGGAAGGCGTGCGCGCCGATGACAATTTCTACGCCAAGTACATGGCCGGCACTTACGGCGCCGTGCCCATGCTGTGAGACAGGCGCATGGCAAAACGTCCGCTGCGCAAAACCAACCGGACCGTGCTGATCGTGGTCGAGGGCGAAACGGAAGAAGCCTTCACCACTCACCTCAAAAAGCTCTACTACCGCCGGGGGATGCGACTGTCCGTCAGGATCAGGAATGCCCACGGGCATGGCCCGCAGGGCATCATCGACAAGCTGAAGTCGGTCGCCAAGACGGAAGATTTCAGCCAACGCATTGCCGTGCTGGATGCCGACATACCGCTCACGGCAGCGGAAGCGCATTGGCTACGAAAAGAAAAAGTCGACACCATCGTTTCCGTGCCCGCGATTGAAGCAACCCTGTTGGCGATCCTCGGCAAGCCAGCGCCGGACACTACCGAAGCCAGCAAGAAGGAACTGCAAAAGCATGCCCCCGGCGACCCGACCGAGGCCAGCTATCACGAAAAGTACTTTCCGCACGAGAAGCTCGAACAGGCGCGCGGCAAGCTTGCGGTGCTTGATGCACTGATCGCCGCCGTCAGCACCGAATAGGCGCACGCCCGGAAACGCTTCCGGCAAGTTCTACACAGCGCTGATCGAATCCATGTAGAACTTTCTGGCGTCACACAAGAGAACCAGCGCGGAACCTCTCCCTCCCTACGCCGCCAACCGAAACATCCCCACCGCCGGATTCTGCCGCCGCAGCCCTGCGTTCGCCTTGTCGGCGAGCAGGAAATCCGGCCAGTCGGCGGTTGGCTGGAAGCAGAAGCGGCGCGGCAGTTCGGTGTACAGCGAGCGCGGCGGCGCCGTGTGGCCGATGCGCTTGAGCAGGCGGCCGCTGGCTTCGCTGTGGTAGTAGATGTGTGCGACCCCGATTTCCTCGCGCAGGAAGTCAATCGCCGCCCACAGCATGGCTTCGGCCCAGATCGGCCGGTAGCGTTCGCGCAAGTGGCGGCAGTAGGCGAGCGACTGGCCGAGCGGTAACGGCAGCTTGCGGTAGCCGTACTTGACGACGTCCTTGTCGCTGGCACCGGCCCGCTGTTGTCGCAATAACCAATCCTCCAGATCGTCCGCGTAGCGCAGCCAGTCGTTCTGGATTTCCTCGATCAGCGCCGTGCCGCTCGCCCAGTCGATGTCGATGCGCGACCAGGCCAGCGTGTGGCGCTGGCGGGCAACCGGGTGGCCGTAGTAGGTAAACAGGTGCTTGACGTCGCCGAGCGGCGCGAAAAGGCGCTCGTGTTCGCCACTGAAATTGAGTTGCAGCACCAGATTGACGCCCGGCCGCGAGGTTTGCTGCCAGCGCCACTTGCTGCGCGGCTCGTCGCCCCAGAGCGCAAGGTTGAGGATGAAGGGCATCTGCGCCGCATCGTAATCGGCAGCGTTGAGCCAGGCTTCGTCGAGGCTGCCGCCGCAGGTGGCAAGCAGCGGCTTCAGGCGCGGTTTTTCGAGCAGGCCGGCGTAGGCGGAACGGCGCAAGGCGGCGACCGGCGCGCGGCGCCCCGGCTGCTGGCGGCAGTGGTGCCGCAACAGGCCGATGCCGTAGCGGTCACGGTAATAGGAATAGACGGTGCGTTCGCCCTGCAGGCAGGCGACGATCTCGTCGGCGAGTGCTTTTTGCATGGATGACTCCGGGAGGTGCATTCGGGAAAGAGGTGCGTAGCGGGGGCTGGGCAAAGTCAGTCATGGTTTTCTCCTTGGTAAAAAATGCGCCGCGACCGGAAGGGCCGCGGCCTTGTCCTTCAATCGATTTCAAACTCCGCCACATCGCCGGCGAGCAACGCATCGAGCATCTCTCGAGTGCGCTGCCGCGCCTGCTGGCGGGCGGCCTTGCGGGTGTTGCCGTGCGGGCCGGCGCGGCGGGTCAGGCCGGGCACCAGCAGCGGGTTGCGCGGCCGGCTTTGCGGCAGGATCAGCGGTTCAAGTTTCTTCGCCATCGCTCACCCCTTCACGCACAGAACCTGCTTCAGGGTATGGACCACTTCCACCAGATCGCGCTGGTTGTCCATCACCTGATCGATGTCCTTGTATGCCGCCGGGATTTCATCGACGACCCCGCTGTCCTTGCGGCACTCGATGCCCGCCGTCTGGTCTTCCAGATCGAAACGGGAAAAGCGCCGCTTGGCCGCGCTGCGGCTCATCCGCCGCCCCGCCCCGTGCGCGCACGAGCAGAACGACTGCGCATTGCCCAGCCCGCGCACGATGTACGAGCGCGCCCCCATGCTGCCGGGGATGATGCCCAGTTCGCCCGCCTGCGCCGAAATGGCGCCCTTGCGGGTGATGAACAGGTTCTCGCCAAAATGCCGCTCGCGCGCCACGTAGTTGTGGTGGCAGTTGATCGCCTCGCTCTCCAGCCGGAAAGGCGGCAGCTGCTTCTTCAACACCTCGACCACCGCCGCCAGCATCTGCTGCCGGTTGAGCAGCGCGTAATCCTGCGCCCACTCCACCGCCTCGACGTAATCGTCGAACAGGTCCGAGCCCTCGCTGAAATAGGCGAGGTCGCGGTCCGGCAGATGGATGCGGTGACGCTGCATGTCCTTCTGCGCGGCGGCGATGAAATAGCGGCCGATGACGTTGCCGATGCCGCGCGAGCCGGAATGCAGCATCACCCACACCGCGCCGGCCTCGTCCAGGCAGAGCTCGATGAAGTGATTGCCGCCGCCCAGCGTGCCAAGCTGGCACAGCCAGGTTTCGCTGAAACGGCGCTGCATCTTCATCAGCCCCGGATGCTTGCCGACAATCGCGTCCAGCCGCTGGTCGAGCACCCGCCCGACCCGCTGCAAGGCGCTGCCGCGCATCCGGCTCGCCGCGTGCTGCTCGAAGCCGCAAGGCACGCTGCCTTCGATGCCCAGACGCAAGCTGCGCAGGTTGTCCGGCAAATCCTTGGCACGCAGCGTCGTGCGCACCGCGTTCATGCCGCAACCGATGTCCACGCCGACCGCCGCCGGAATGATCGCCTGCCGCGTCGGAATGACGCTGCCGACGGTGGCGCCGATGCCCGCATGCACGTCCGGCATCGCCGCGACATGGCCATGCACGATCGGCAGATTGGCCACGTTCAGCAACTGCTGCATGGCCGAAGCTTCGATATCGCGCGTCCACACCTTGACCGGGACGCGCCCCTTGTTCAGTTCTAATTGAATGCCCATGATGGATTCCAGAATATTGCTTTGCTATGGAATCCGGCCCGCCGGGGAAAACCCTGCGGTCAACCGCCAAAAAGGCATAAAAAAACCCCGGCAGACGGCCAGGGTTGATATCCCGGCCCGGATTCGCTGATCAGCGCGTTCCGGGCGACGACTCGCCTGCGGCTCAGCGCTGGAAAACCTCGTGATCTAGTGCAGGCATGTCGTACTCCTTTCAAAAAATGCGGTTGGCAAAACGTGGGGGAAGTATCGCGGGGGGATGGGGTAGGGGTCAAGGTGATGTTTCGGCATGGATGCAACAGGTGTTGCAACAGCACAACAACCCTGGCTTAGTCATCCTTCCCTGAAAAAAACGCCAACCTGTCTCAGGAAAGTTCTTCAACGAAAGAAATGCCAGCCGTCAGAGAAGCGCTACGCCACCTGCATGAGAGGACAGAAGAATTGGGAATCCGCAGCCAATTTTGCCGATTCGAAACAAGAAAACATCCATTAACTATCAATAAGTTAAAAGAAAGAAAGCCACCCACTTTGCCGATACTCCTGCCGATCCCATAGAGCATTTCCTGAGCTTCGCTGCGGCAGCATCGAGGTCGGATAGTGGCAATGACTTCGCAAGCCTATCCCATTCAATTCGCGTCTTTTCTTTCCGTGCATCTTGGTGATCGACAGATTAACCGTACCGCCTAGACACCCAATCCCCTCAATAGCGACAGGACAGTTCGAAGGCTCTGCCCGCTCAAAGGATCAGGGACACACGAGACCATTTTCGTGGCGTAACGAAAATGGTCTCATCAGCTAGCCGCAGTGAGATAGATTCGCCACATGTGTTTAAGGAAACGCTGAACAATTCACCGAGCCCTGGAGAATGAAGCAGGTGAAGGTGATTTGACCGGGAAGTGGGCTGATTTTTGTGGTCCGGTACGGGGATTCTCGTGGCATTTTGTTCATTTTCCGTTTTCAGGACGCACCTTGGGTGTTGGCCTCGAGTAGCCAACGACGTGCCAGCACCAGATTGGC
>NZ_JBKJAD010000079.1:0-310 GCF_048146105.1 Azonexus caeni | reverse complement strand
TGCTGATGGGCACGAACAATCGTCGCATCGATAAACAACTCTTCAAGATCGGCATCTCTTTGAAGCGCAGCAGCTATTTGATCCCAAACGCCCTTGGTCTCCCAGCGGGCGAATCGAACATAGGCCGAGTGCCAGTTGCCAAACTCCTTTGGCATGTCCCGCCAAGGGCAGCCTGTTCGAGCAATGTAGAGTACCGACTCCACGAACAAACGGTTATCCGCTGCCGTGCGTCCTCTGTCTGTGGACTTCCCAGGCAGAAAATCCGCTATGCGTGACCACTGGTCATCGGTGAGCATTCGGCGATCCATGT
>NZ_JBKJAD010000078.1:0-315 GCF_048146105.1 Azonexus caeni | reverse complement strand
ATGTCGTGCGTCGTCCCGTCCACCGTCTTCACGGTGAAGGTCTCGACCTTCGTCTCGCCTTCGCCCAGGTATTGCACGTCGGCGTTCGCCACCGTGTAGGTCCAGTCGCCGGCCGCCGTGATCGTCAGACCGCCCAGCGCACCCGCGCTGGCAACGATGCCAGTGGTCTGGAACTGCGCTTCGTCCGTGCCATCGACGTCCGTCACCAGCAGCGTGCCGGTGTCGGTCAGGTTCGGGTTCGACGCATCTTCCGTCACCGCACCCTTGTCCTTGCCGCTCACTTCGGCGCCGTCATTGGTGCCGGTGATCGTCACC
>NZ_JBKJAD010000077.1:0-318 GCF_048146105.1 Azonexus caeni | reverse complement strand
GGTGACGATCACCGGTACCAATGACGGCGCCGAAGTGAGCGGCAAGGACAAGGGTGCGGTGACGGAAGACGCGTCGAACCCGAACCTGACCGACACCGGCACGCTGCTGGTGACGGACGTCGATGGCACCGACGAAGCGCAGTTCCAGACCACGGGCATCGTCGCCAGCGCGGGTGCGCTGGGCGGCCTGGCGATCACGGCGACCGGCGACTGGACCTACACGGTGGCGAACGCCGACGTGCAGTACCTGGGCGAAGGTGAGACGAAGGTCGAGACCTTCACCGTGAAGACGGTGGACGGGACGACGCACGACATCGT
>NZ_JBKJAD010000076.1:0-325 GCF_048146105.1 Azonexus caeni | reverse complement strand
AGCGAGGGCGGTAAAAGGTAGCCGGTCTGGCGGTCAACAGGATGGAAACGGCTCATCTCTCTGGCTCGGTTCGGTTGGCTCGCTGCCATTATCCCATCAGGAAAGAGTTAGTCCGACAGGCTGCTAGGAGCAGCCGTTCGTCGCTCCTTCTAAAAATGCGGCCGGCGGGGATCCCCGTATGATTGGACCAAGTTCGCTCTAACCATCATGATTCAGAGTCTCGCCCCCGAACATGAAAGCCGCGCGATGGGCGATGATGTGCGGGTGGGAGAGGGTGGACGAGAGGTCGATTAACATTTGGCGGCCACACCCCGCGCTCTAACCG
>NZ_JBKJAD010000075.1:0-338 GCF_048146105.1 Azonexus caeni | reverse complement strand
GGACGGGACGACGCACGACATCGTGGTGACGATCACCGGTACCAATGACGGCGCCGAAGTGAGCGGCAAGGACAAGGGTGCGGTGACGGAAGACGCGTCGAACCCGAACCTGACCGACACCGGCACGTTGCTGGTGACGGATGTCGATGGCACCGACGAAGCGCAGTTCCAGACCACGGGCATCGTCGCCAGCGCCGGTGCGCTGGGCGGTCTGACGATCACGGCGACCGGCGACTGGACCTACACGGTGGCGAACGCCGACGTGCAGTACCTGGGCGAAGGTGAGACGAAGGTCGAGACCTTCACCGTGAAGACGGTGGACGGGACGACGCACGACA
>NZ_JBKJAD010000074.1:0-342 GCF_048146105.1 Azonexus caeni | reverse complement strand
ACGGCAACGGCGGAACGGCGACGTCGACGGTGACGATCGGTGTGACGCCGGTCAACGACCCGCCGATTCCGGACGACCCGAGCAACCCGAACTTCGACCCGACGACCGGCAACTACAACGTGACGACACCGGAAGACACCCCGGTCTCCGGTCGCGTGGTCGGCTCGGACAAGGACGGCGACACGCTGACCTACGGCAAGGGTAACGACCCGCAACACGGCACGGTGACGGTCAATGGCGACGGCACCTGGACCTATGTCCCGGGCCCGGACTACAACGGAACTGACAGCTTCACGGTGACGATCGACGACGGCAACGGCGGAACGGCGACGTCGACGGTGA
>NZ_JBKJAD010000073.1:0-356 GCF_048146105.1 Azonexus caeni | reverse complement strand
GATCACGATCACCGGCACCAATGACGGCGCCGAAGTGAGCGGCAAGGACAAGGGTGCGGTGACGGAAGACGCCTCGAACCCGAACCTGACCGACACCGGCACGCTGCTGGTGACGGACGTCGATGGCCTGGACGAAGCCCAGTTCCAGACCACGGGCATCGTTGCCAGCGCCGGCGCGCTGGGCGGTCTGACGATCACGACGACCGGCGACTGGACCTACACGGTGGCAAACGCCGACGTGCAGTACCTGGGCGAAGGCGAAACCAAGATCGAGACCTTCACCGTGAAGACGGTGGACGGGACGACGCACGACGTGGTGATCACGATCACCGGCACCAATGACGGCGCCGAAGTGA
>NZ_JBKJAD010000072.1:0-375 GCF_048146105.1 Azonexus caeni | reverse complement strand
GTGTACGTCACTTGCGGCACCGAACCGTTCCAGTTCGCCACCGGCGTAAAGGTGTATTCGCCGTCGCTGCCAATCGTCAGCTTGCCGATGTTCGCCAGCGTCACCGTCTCGCCCGCATTCACCGTCGAGCCATTCACCGTGAAGCTCGCCACCGTCAGCGTGTCGTCAACGTCGCTGTCGTTCGCCAGTACGTTCCCGCTCGCCACCGAGTCTTCAAACACCGTCTTCGTGTCAGCGGCCAGAACGCTCGGGTCGTTGACCGGCGTCACACCGATCGTCACCGTCGACGTCGCCGTTCCGCCGTTGCCGTCGTCGATCGTCACCGTGAAGCTGTCAGTTCCGTTGTAGTCCGGGCCCGGGACATAGGTCCAGGTG
>NZ_JBKJAD010000071.1:0-409 GCF_048146105.1 Azonexus caeni | reverse complement strand
GTGATCGTCACCACGATGTCGTGCGTCGTCCCGTCCACCGTCTTCACGGTGAAGGTCTCGACCTTCGTCTCGCCTTCGCCCAGGTATTGCACGTCGGCGTTCGCCACCGTGTAGGTCCAGTCGCCGGTCGTCGTGATCGTCAGACCGCCCAGCGCGCCGGCGCTGGCAACGACGCCCGTGGTCTGGAACTGGGCTTCGTCCAGGCCATCGACGTCCGTCACCAGCAGCGTGCCGGTGTCGGTCAGGTTCGGGTTGCTGGCGTCTTCCGTCACCGCGCCCTGATCCTTGCCGCTCACTTCGGCGCCGTCATTGGTGCCGGTGATCGTGATCACCACGTCGTGCGTCGTCCCGTCCACCGTCTTCACGGTGAAGGTCTCGATCTTGGTTTCGCCTTCGCCCAGGTACTGCA
>NZ_JBKJAD010000070.1:0-487 GCF_048146105.1 Azonexus caeni | reverse complement strand
TCGGACAAGGACGGCGACACGCTGACCTACAGCAAGGCCAACGACCCGCAGCACGGCACGGTGACGGTCAATGGCGACGGCACCTGGACCTATGTCCCGGGCCCGGACTACAACGGAACTGACAGCTTCACGGTGACGATCGACGACGGCAACGGCGGAACGGCGACGTCGACGGTGACGATCGGTGTGACGCCGGTCAACGACCCGCCGATTCCGGACGACCCGAGCAACCCGAACTTCGACCCGACGACCGGCAACTACAACGTGACGACGCCGGAAGACACCCCGGTCTCCGGTCGCGTGGTCGGCTCGGACAAGGACGGCGACACGCTGACCTACAGCAAGGCCAACGACCCGCAGCACGGCACGGTGACGGTCAATGGCGACGGCACCTGGACCTATGTCCCGGGCCCGGACTACAACGGAACTGACAGCTTCACGGTGACGATCGACGACGGCAACGGCGGAACGGCGACGTCGACGGTGA
>NZ_JBKJAD010000006.1:0-168943 GCF_048146105.1 Azonexus caeni | reverse complement strand
GCCGTATTGCGTCCGCAGTAGCAAAAACAAGGGAAAATCGTGCGCTTCCAGATAAAAATCACCAAATCTCGGCCATCCAAGCTCAATTTCAGCAGCCAGGTCGCCTCAAGTCCGACAGGCTGCTAGAGCGATGTTTGGGCCACCATTTGAAGAGGATTGGAGAGTCAGTTGATCTGTTGCATAATCGTTTTTGAGCAATATGTGTTTATTGCAATCGATTTCACGCAATTTTAACCTGATATATACTGAACCATTATTTGCGTAATCGTTTTTGAGCAAACAAAAACAGCATTCTCTGGAGACGCCGCATGAGCGGATTACCGACAGATTTGATTGGCGCTGCCTGGCTGGCGCAGACCTACGGTGTAATGCCGCTGGGCAAGCCGCCCGTGATCAGTCAGATCGGAGGGCGGCGTGCGACTCAGGTCGACAACGGCTTTCGTTCAGAAGTCTATACCGAGGCCATGCGGCCAGCGATGGAGCCAGCGGCACACCTGCAGTTTCACCTTCGTCACGAGGTGCCTCATCTGGAATTCCTCGCTCGCCTCTTCGAGCGAAGCGGTCCGGATTTCGTTCAGGCTTGGGTCATGGCGGAACCGACCGGCCAGTATGCCCGTCGCGCTGCCTTCCTGTACGAATGGCTGACAGGTGAGACGCTGGTGGTGCCGGAACGGATGGGGGGAAATTACGTCGATGCCATTGACGACGCCAAGCTGGTGGCGGCCTCACCCGAGCGGGTCGTCAAGGTGCAGCGCTGGCGGGTGAATGACAATCTGCCGGGGACGCGGAGTTTTTGCCCCATGGTGGTCAAGACCGACGCGGTGAATCTGGCTGCCAGTCTCGACGTGCCGCGCCTGTTTGGTGAACTGACCGCCGAGTTTGGCGAAGACCTGCTGCTGCGGGCAGCCGTCTGGATGACGCTGCGGGAGAGCAAGGCAAGCTTTGCCATCGAAGGCGAAGCCGATCAGGCCGGGCGGGTGCAGCGTTTCGCGGAGGTGATGGCGCGGCGTACCGGTCAGGGAGATTTGCCGTTCAGCGATGCCGCATTGGCTGAGTTGCAGCAGGAAATTCTGGGCAGGCGGACAACGATCTCCCATTTCGGGATGCGCCAGTCCCCAGTGTTCGTCGGTGAGACGATACGCTTCCAGGAGGTCGTCCACTACGTGGCGCCTCCAGCTGACGAGATCGCTGCGATGCTGGACGGGCTGCGGACATTCCTTGAAAGAACGCAAGGACAGTCGCCCACGATGCGTAGCGCCGTGGCGGCTTTCGGCTTCGTCTACATCCACCCGCTGGCCGACGGCAATGGTCGTGTGCATCGGTTTCTGGTCAACGACATCTTGCGCCGCGATGGCGTGATTCCGGCGCCGGTGATTCTGCCCGTATCTGCCGTCATCACGGACGACTCCGGGGAGCGGCGCGGCTATGACCGGGTGCTGGATGAAGTATCCAAGCCCTTGATACAGGCCGTGCGGGAGCAGATCGTGTTCGAGTCGGTGCGGACCACCTACCCGGATGGCGTGGTGTCGAATTTCGCCTTCCACGGTGCCGAACAGGCCAGGCCGCTATGGCGTTATCCCGATCTGGGGCCTCATGTGGTCTTCCTTTCCAACGTCATCGGGCGGACCCTGACCGAACAGATGCGCGAAGAGTCGCGTTACCTGCGCAGCCATGCCCGGGCACGCGCCGCACTCAAGGAAGTTGTCGAGATGCCGGACCTGCAGGCAGACAGGGTGTTGCGCTCGATTGAACAGAACCGTGGCGAACTCAGCAATGTGCTTGCCAGGGAAATGCCTGTGTTGAAGCAGCCTGGCGTGTGGGCTGAAATCGTCGAGGCCGTCAGTCGGGCGTTTCAGGACTAGCTCAGGATCTGGCCACAGCACGCATGTCAATCGTGCTCCCAGGTCAAGATCAGCACTAGCCAAAACGGCGCCTCGCAAGGCGCCGTTTTCATTTTCCGATCAGTGGCTTACTGCGCGATCGCCTCGATTGCGATGTCGATGCGCACATCGTCGCCGACGTAGGGCGCGTACTTGCCGGCGTTGAATTCGGAGCGCTTGATCACGGTCCAGGCGTTGGCGCCGATGACGTTCTTCTTCAGCATCGGATGCGGCGCCGCCTTGAAGTCGGTGACGGTCAGCGTTACCGGCTTGGTGACGCCTTTGATCGTCAGCTGGCCTTCGATTTTGGCCGGCTTGTCGCCGTCGAAGACGACCTTGGTCGACTTGAAGGTGGCGGTCGGGAACTTGGCAGTGTCGAGGAAATCCTCGCCCTGGATGTGTTCGTTGAAGGTGGCGTAGCCGGTATCGACGGATTTTGCGTCGATCACGATGTCGACCGTGCCGGTTTTCGCAGCAGCGTCATAGACGACTTTGCCGCTGGTGCTGTTGAAGCGCGAGAGCTGGGTCGAGTAGCCAAAGTGGCTGTACGAGAAGCGCGGGAAGGTGTGGGTGCCGTCGACCGTGTAGGTTTCCGGCGCGGCGAGGACAGGGCTGGCGGCGGCGAGGGCGAGGACGAGGCTGGCGAGTTGCTTTTTCATGGGTTTTCTCCTTGGGGTTGAGGGTTACTTGCCGCTGGCGGCGATACGGAACTTGAGGCGGACGTCGTTGGCGACGATGTCGAACTTGGCCCAGCTGCCTTCACCGATGGCAAAATCGGCGCGGCGCAGCGTGAAGGCGCCTTCGAAGACGCCGCCGGTGCCCTGCGCGGTGAAGGTGGCGGGGACGATCACATCCTGGGTGCGGCCCTTGATCGTCAGCTTGCCGGCGACTTCGTAGCGGTTGCCACCGATTGCCTTGACGCCGCTGGAAACGAAGCGGGCGACCGGGAAGGCGGCGGTGTTGAACCACGGCTTGCCGGCGACTTCGGCGTCGCCTTCCGGGGCGCCGGTGTCGACGCTGGCCAGCTCGACGTCGAAGCTGACGCGGGCGGCGGTCGGCTTGGCCGGGTCGAAGGAGAGCTGGCCGGAAAACTTGCGGAACTGGCCGTCGACTGCGACGCCCATCTGCTGGTAGGTAAAGGCGACGCTGCTCTTGGCCGGCAGCACCTGGTTGTATTCGACAGCGCTGGCGTTCAGCGGCGACAGCGCTGCGAGCAGGGCGAGGGTGGGGAGGGTGCGTTTCATGTTATTTCTCCGTGGGGCGGGCGGGCAGCATCCGGGTCAGGATGTCGTCGCGGTCGATGAAGTGGTGTTTGAGGGCGGCGGCGACGTGGCCGACGAGGATCAGGACGAAGAGCACAGCCAGCGTTGCATGCACGTTCTGCAGCAGGTCGCCCAGCGCCTTGTCCTTGGCCAGCAGGTCGGGGATCGGCAACAGGCCGAACCAGACGGTCTGGAAACCCTTGGCCGAACTCATCAGCCAGCCGGACAGCGGCATCGCCAGCATCAGCCCGTAGAGCGCCAGGTGGCCGCCGTGCGCCGCCAGTTGCAGCGGCTTCGGCATGCTCGCCGGCAGGGGTGGCGGGCGGTGCCCGGCGCGCCAGGCGAGGCGGACGAGGACGAGCAGGAAGGCGATGACGCCGGCCCACTTGTGCCAGGAATAGAGCTTCAGTTTGTCGGGCGACAGCGGCAGGTCCTGCATGTAGAAGCCGAGGGCGAGCAGGCCGATGATGAGGACTGCCATGACCCAGTGCAGGGATTTGGCGGTGGCGGTGTAGTGGTTTTTCATGGTCAAGCTCCTTGACGGGGCAAAAACTGATAAGCATCCATCGCCAGCACGTAGTCGTCGATGCCGGCATGGAAACGTTCGTAGTCGGCGTCATCGCCGGCGGCGGCGAGGGCGACGAAGAGCGGCAGCAGGTGCTCCTCGGTCGGTTGCGCCTGAACGGCGCCGGGGGCTAGCTGGCGATAGTCGAGCAGGGCGTCGCGATTGCCGGCTGCCAGTTGCGCGTCGAGCCAGTCGGCGAATTCGCGCACGTAAGCCGGCGTCTGGCCGCCAGCGGCGTAGGCGCGCTGGAAGTCGCGCAGGTTGTGGGTGATGTTGCCCGAGGCGACGACCAGGAAGCCGCGCCCGACCAGCGGCGCCAATGCTCGGCCTAGTTGCCAGGCCTGTTGAGGCCCGCCGCGGCTCTGCAGCGACAGCGGAATGACCGGGATCTGTGCGTCCGGGAACATCAGGCGCAGCGGCACCCAGGCGCCGTGGTCGAGGCCACGGTTGCGGTCGATGTCGACCGCCAGGCCGGCGGCCGTCAGTGCGGTGGCGACTTCAGTGGCGGCCTCGGGGCAGCCGCTGGCCGGGTAGTTCAGCGCGTACAGTTCGCGCGGAAAGCCCCAGAAATCGTGGATGGTTTCCAGCCGCTTTGCGCTGCCGACGGTGGCGACGGCGGTATCCCAGTGCGGGCTGACGACGATGATCGCCCGCGGCAAGGGCAGCGTTGCCGCGTGGCGGGCCAGCGCGGCGCCGGCGGCGCCCGGCTGGAGCGCGAAGGTCGGCGCACCGTGCGGAACGAAAAGCGTGGGAAGCGATGTGTTCATGGCGATGACTCCTGTGCGATGGACGTACTTTATTCGCCATCGTTCGAGCGAAATAGCCGACAATGCGCAAATAATTATTGCTGGAGTTGCAACAATGGATCGTCTCGATGCGATGCGCCTGTTCGTCCGGGTCGCCGAACTCGGCAGTTTTTCCGCCGTCGCCCAGCAGCTTGACGTCGCCCGTTCGGTGGTGACGCGCCAGGTTGCCGGGTTGGAGAGTCGCCTCGGCGTCAAGCTGATGGCGCGCAGCACGCGGCGGCTGTCGCTGACCGCCGCCGGCGCCGCCTACCTGGAGAAATGCCGGGTCATTCTCAACCTGGTCGAGGCGGCGGAAAGCGAATTGAGCGATGAAAACCAGGCTCCGCGCGGTCATCTGCGCGTCAGCGTGCCGCTCAGTTTCGGCCTCAATCGGGTGGCACCGCTCCTGCTCGACTTCGCCCGGCGCTACCCGGAGGTGACGCTGGACATGGACTACAGTGACCGCCCGGTGAAACTGATTGAAGAGGGGATTGACCTCTCGCTACGTATCACGCGCCAGTTGGCCGGTGGCGATGTCGCCCGCCGCATCGGCAGCATCCGCCTGCACGCGGTAGCGGCGCCGGATTACCTGGCCCGCCACGGCCGGCCGCGCCATCCGGGCGAATTGTTGCACCACGAATGCCTTGCCTACGCGGCAGGTGGCAATACCCAGCAATGGCTGTTCACGGTTGACGGTCAGTTACGGGCATTTCCCGTGCGCAGCCGGATCCAGGCCAACAATGGCGATGTGCTGGTCGAGGCGGCGGCGCAAGGCCTGGGCATTACGCTGCAGCCGGATTTCATCGTCGAGGCGGCGCTCGCCGCCGGCCGCATCGAGACCGTGCTGGAGGATTTTCCGCAACCGGAACTCGGCATTTACGCACTGCTTCCCGGCAACCGCCATGTGCCGCACCGGGTCCGCGTGCTGATGGACTACCTGGCTGGCGGATTCAGACCGTTGGTGGCGCCTTGATCCCATTGCGCACGAAGCTGACGATCAGCGTGATCACCGTCAGCGGCAATACGTAACCCAGCATCGCCGACGAGAATGCCGGCAGGCTGGCGTGCTGCGTTGCCGAAAGCACCAGATAGAGCGTGTAGGCGATGTAGTAGGCGAGGAAGACGCCGCCTTCCCAGCGTGCGATTTCGCGGCCGGTTACAACGATGGGCAGGCAGGCGAAGGCGACCGCGAGCATGACCCAAAGATCGAAATTGCGCGCCGCTTCCGAGACAACGATGCCGCCGTCGGCGATCAGGCTGGAGAAGCCGAGAACTGCGAAGATGTTGAAGATGTTGCTGCCGACGACGTTGCCGACAGCAATATCGCGTTCGCCGCGCCAGGCGGCGACCAGCGAGGTGGCGATTTCCGGCATCGAGGTGCCGACCGCGACCACGGTCAGGCCGATGACGAGGTCGCTGACGCCGAAGGCTCGGGCGACCGCGACTGCCGCATCGACCAGCCAGTCGGCACCAAGGACAAGCAAACCAAGCCCGCCGGCAACCAGCAGCAACTGGACGCTCCAGTGCGCGTCCCAGCGGCTGGTGGTATCAGGCATTTCGTCGGCGAATTCGGCTTCGACCGCCTTGCTGGCCCGGCGCGACTGGACGACCAGGAAAATCGTGTAGGCAATCACCAGCGCGAACAGTAGCGCACCCTCGCCACGGCTCAGGCCGCCGTCGAGCGCCAGGACCAGGAAGAGCAGGCTGGCGCCGACCATGATCGGGATTTCCTGGCGGATCAGTTGTTCATTCACCGCCAGCGGCACGATCAGCGCCGACAGGCCGAGGATCAGCAGGACGTTGGCGATGTTGCTGCCGACCACGTTGCCGATCGCCAGATCACCGGCACCGCTCAGTGCGGCGCCGGCGGAAACCGCCATTTCGGGGGCGCTGGTGCCGAAGGCGACGATGGTCAGGCCGACGACCAGCGGCGAGATGCCGAAGGTCAGCGCCAGACGGGCGGCGCCGCGAACCATCAGTTCGGCGCCCAGGGTCAGGGCGGCGAGGCCGAGGATGAAAAACAGGAGATGTTCCAACATGGGTCTGGTCTGTGCAAAAAGGCGCCGGAAAGCTGGCGAAGTGGCTGCGGTATACTACGCCCCCGCTTTGCCGCCGCGCCTCGGACAATGACTTCGGAAAATCCTGCTGACTCCTCATTTCCCGCTCTGGGCGACGAATATTTCATGCGCGAGGCGATCTCGCTGGCGCAGGCCGCCGAATGTCTGGGCGAAGTCCCGGTCGGCGCGGTCGTTGTCCTTGATGGAAAGATCGTCGGCCGCGGCTTCAACTCGCCGATCGGCGAACACGACCCGACCGCCCACGCCGAGATTGCTGCTCTGCGCGATGCCGCCCGCAACCTCGGCAACTACCGTCTCCCCGGTTGCGAACTCTATGTGACGCTCGAGCCCTGCGCGATGTGCGCCGGGGCGATCATGCATGCGCGGATCAGCCGGGTCATCTACGGCGCCCGCGATGCCAAGACCGGCGTCCACGGCAGTGTCGTCGACCTGTTCGGCGTCGAGCGCCTGAACCACCATGCGACGGTCGAGGGGGGCGTGCTCGCCGACGAATGCAGCCGCCTGCTGTCCGCCTTCTTTGCCGGTCGCCGCCGGAAAGCGCCATGAAGCTGCTGGTTTCGATTGCCCGCCAGGCGCTGCAGATTCTCGACGAGAATGGCGCTGTGTTGCGCGAATACCCGGTGTCGACCGCCAAGGCCGGGGTCGGTGAAATCTCCGGCAGCTTTCAGACGCCACGCGGTCGCCACATCATCCGCGCCAAGATCGGCGCCGGCATGCCGGCCAACACGGTTTTCGTCCGCCGCCGGCCGACCGGCGAAATCTGGACGCCGCAACTCGCCGAACAATTCCCCGGGCGGGACTGGATCCTCACCCGCATCCTCTGGCTATCCGGCTGCCAACCCGGTCACAACCGCCTCGGCTGCGTCGATACCATGCGCCGCTACGTCTATATCCACGGCTCGCCGGACAACGCGGAAATGGGGGTTCCCGGATCGCATGGCTGCGTGCGCATGCGCAACGCCGACATCGTCGAGTTGTTCGACTACGTGCCCTGCTATTCTGAAGTTGAAATCACTGAAGATTGAATCACTTGTCCGTCAGAGTTAAAGTTTTTCTCGAACATCGTGATTGATCCGTCCTTGCCGCGCAGCAGCACACTCGAGGCGCGCGTGCCGTAATCCGCAGACTGCACGAAGACCGCCGAAAGCAGACGCTCCCAGGGTAGGGGTACGCCGGTGGCGGGCAAGCTTTCATCGGGCTCGATGGCCCGATCGGCGAGCAGCTCGAAGCAGGCATCGGGATCGGGCAGATGGCCGAGCGCTGCGGCAAAGTGCTGGCGGGCCTTGAGTAGTTTGGGCCAGGGCGTGTCGAGGCGATGGTTCGACACGCCGTAGATGCCGGGTGCCAGCGGGCGTGGTTCGGCGTCGCGGTTGGAGAGGTAGAGCAAGCTGTCGTTGTCGGCGAGCAGCAGGTTGAAGCCGGCGTAATCGTCGAGGACGAGGTTGGCCGCGTAGTCGGCGGGCGAGCTGGCCGACCGCAGGAACTCTGCCGTCAGGGCGCCGCGCGAGCGTCGGCCGGACGGTTGGCTTGGTTCGCGAACATTGGTGACGGCGGCGAAGTGGCCGCTGCGCGTTGCGCCCAGCCAGGTGCCACCGGCTTCGAGGTCGCGGCCGCCGAGAATGTCCGGCTCTCCTGGCCAGAAGCCGGCAGCGGCGCTTGGCCGGGCATGAAACTCGTCACGATTGGCGGCGACTACCAGCGGATAATCGGCATGCACCCGCCAGCCGACGACGATCAGGCACATGCCCGGCGCTCAGGCCGGATTGACGGCGATCGCCGAGACCGGTTCCCCTTCGCGCGAGCCGAGCCGCAGGTTGGCCGCGAAATTGGACTGCACGACGGCCAGCGCGACGTGGCCGCCAGTCGCCGACGGCGCCGCGGTCATCACCTTGCCGGCCGCCTGTTCCAGGTTGTCGGGCGAGAACAGGTCGTCGCCGGCTTTGAGCGGCACGTCGGCGCTGAGACGGTAGAGATGGCGCTTGACCTTGCCCAGGTACTGGGTGCGGGCGACGACTTCCTGGCCCGGGTAGC
Organism: Azonexus caeni; assembly: GCF_048146105.1. Taxonomy (NCBI): domain Bacteria; kingdom Pseudomonadati; phylum Pseudomonadota; class Betaproteobacteria; order Rhodocyclales; family Azonexaceae; genus Azonexus; species Azonexus caeni. The sequence goes on along the minus strand of NZ_JBKJAD010000006.1, from coordinate 160,342 downwards.
AGCCCTTGTGGAAGCTGACGCCGCCGATCTTCTCGAAGTCGGCCATCTGCGGCACGAATTCTTCCTTGGTCGCCAGCGTCACCAGCGGGAAGGCGGCCTGCACGTCGAGCCAGCGCCAGGCCGGCACGCCGGCCGGTCGCGCCTTGCCGCCGAGCTGCTGCCAGAGCGCCGGGGCGGCAGCGAGCGGGGCGGCGACGATGTAGCGCTGGGGTTCAATTTGCAGGACGGTGACGTTGCCGCTGACGGCGATTGCCAGCGGCGCTTCGGGCAAGGCCAGACCGGCGTCGCCCAGCGCCTCGCCGGCCTGGGCGCCGGCCAGGCCGAGCAGTACCGTGTCGTCGCCGGCAGCGAGTTTGACCTTGTCGCGCAGCACGAACATCTGCAGCCGCTTGCGCGTGGCTTCCAGGAGGTCGGCGGCAAGCACCATGTCGTAGCGGCCGGCACTGTGCCAGACGACGAAACTGGCCTGCATCCGCCCCTTGGCGGTGCACCAGCCGGCGTGCTGCGCCTTGCCGTCGGCCAGGTGGTTGATGTCGTTGGTCAGCTGGTTGTGCAGGAAGCGTTTGGCATCTTCGCCTTCGGCGCTGAGCAGGGCGAGGTGGGTGAGGGGAACGAGAACGGTCTGCCGGCCGGCGGCAAGTAGTTCGCCGGAAGCGTCGCCAAAGTCGAGAACGTCGGTCGCGTCGGCGGCGAAGTTCGCTTCGGCCGATTCGAGAAAGCTGCGCCAGTTGGGATTCATGGGGGGCTCCTTGAGGTTTGGGCTATTATATCGCCCGTTTTGCCAGCCGCCCGATGCGCCTTGCCGTGCGGTTTCCGACCGGCAAGACCCGATTTCCGCCCGCGAGTTCCCATGCGTTTCGTGTTTCGCCTTGTCGCCCTGTTTCTGCTCGCCGCCGCTGCGATTGTTGCCGCCTTCGTCTGGTGGGCGAATCGGCCGCTTGATCTGCCTGGCGAGGCCGTCGAATTCCGGGTGGCGCCCGGTAGCAGCCTGCACGGAACGATCCAGCAGATCAACGCGGCCGGCATCCCGCTGCAGGCCGATCTATTCAAACTGCTGGCCCGCTGGCAGGGCAAGGTCAATGCGATCAAGGCCGGCAGTTATGCTACCGACAGCGGCGAGACGCCGCTCACGCTCCTCGTCAAACTGGTTGAGGGCCGGGTCAGCCAGGCCAGCGTCACGCTGGTCGAAGGTTGGACTTTCCGCCAGTTCCGGGCACGGCTTGACGCCCATCCGGCGCTGCGCCACGACAGCCGCACGCTCGACGAAGCCGCGATCAGTGCCCGCCTCGGTCTGCCCTGGCGGCAGCTCGAAGGCCGGCTGTTGCCGGATACTTACCTGTTCGACAAGGAATCCAGCGATCTCGAGGTGATCGCCCGGGCTGCCGCCGCGATGCAGAAGCAACTCGGCGCCGCCTGGGCCGGGCGGCCCGCCGGCCTGCCTTACCGTTCGCCGGATGAGGCGCTGATCATGGCGTCGATCATCGAAAAGGAAACCGGACGCCCGGAAGACCGTCCCCATGTCGCTGCCGTCTTCATCAACCGTCTGCGCCAAGGCATGCGCCTGCAGACCGATCCGACGGTGATCTACGGCCTGGGCGAGAATTTCGACGGCAATCTGCGCAAGAGCCATCTGCAGACCGACACCCCGTACAATACCTACACCCGCGCCGGCCTGCCGCCGACGCCGATCGCGATGCCAGGCCCGGCCTCGCTGCGTGCCGCGTTCCAGCCGGCGGCCAGCGATGCCTTGTATTTCGTCGCGCGCGGCGACGGCAGCAGCCATTTTTCGCGGACGCTCGACGAGCACAACCGGGCGGTCAACCGTTATCAGCGAGGCGGCAAATGAGGGGCAAGTTCATCACTTTCGAAGGCATCGACGGTGCCGGCAAGAGCAGTCACGTCGAGTGGCTGGCCGAGTACCTGCGTCGCCAGGGGCGCGTCGTCCAGGTGACGCGTGAGCCCGGTGGCACCCCGCTCGGCGAGCGGCTGCGGGAATTGCTGCTCAACGAGACCATGCATCTGGAGACGGAAACCCTGCTGATGTTCGCCGCCCGCCGCGAACACCTGGCTAGCCGTATCGAACCGGCGCTGGCGCGCGGCGAGTGGGTGATCTGTGACCGCTTCAGCGACGCCACCTGGGCCTATCAGGGCGGCGGTCGCGGGCTCGACAAGAGCAAGTTCCTGGCGCTGGAGCACTGGGTCCATGAGCACCTGCAACCCGACCTGACGCTGCTCTTCGACCTGCCGCTGGAAGTGGCGCGCGAGCGCATCGTTCTAGCCAACCGGGTGCTCGACAAATTCGAACAGGAAAGGGCGGACTTCCACGAACGGGTGCGTCAGGCCTATCTCGAGCGGGCACATGCCCATCCTGCTCGGATGCGAGTGATTCAAGCCGACAATACGCTGGAAAATATTCGTGAAAAACTTGAAGAAATCGTTTCAACACTATGTTGATAAATGTTTTTGATCTACACAAAGAGATTTGGTCCAGCCTTTTGGCGCGGCGGGATAGGTTGCCGCACGCCTTGTTGCTGATCGGTCAGAAAGGCCTAGGCAAGTACGCTCTGGCCCGCGAATTTGCCGCCGCGCTGTTGTGCGAGAGCGGCGCGCCGGACGGTCGGGCATGCGGTGGCTGCCTGGCGTGCAACTGGTTCGCCCTGGGCAACCACCCCGACTTCCGCTTGTTGCAACCGGATGCGTTGAGCGAGGAAGTGGCGGCAGAGGAGGGAAAGAAGAAGCCGAGCCAGCAGATCACCATCGACCAAGTGCGCGAGCTCGACGAGTTTCTCGGCGTTGGCAGTCACCGTGGAGGATTGAGTATTGTCCTGGTCAATCCGGCGGAAGCGATGAACCGGAATGCCGCGAACTCGATCTTGAAAACACTTGAAGAACCACCGCCAAATACCTTGTTTTTATTGGTTTCAAGTGATCCATCCCGGCTTTTGCCGACGATCCGCAGCCGTTGTCAGTCGATACCTTTCGTCACGCCGTCACGCGAAACCGCGACACGCATTCTCGGTGCCGCCGGCCTGCGCGACGCCGAACGCTGGCTGGCGATCAGCGGCGGTTCGCCGCGGCTGGCCCTGGAACTGGCGGAATCCGGGCAGGTCGCCTGGCTCGACCGACTGGCGACGAATCTCGCTGCTGGTGGCAAGGCCGATGCGCTGGCTTGTGCAGCCGAACTCGACAAGGCGATCAAGGACAGCAAGGGCGGCTTGCAACTCAAGCAGATTGTCGAGGCCCTGCAGAAATGGACAGTCGATCTGACGCTGGCCGGGAACGGCTTGCCAATCAGATATTTTCTGGCACAGCAGTCCCAAATATCAGCGCTCGCTGCTATGATTCCGCCTGTGCGTCTGATCCATCAGTACCGGGACATGAACCAGCGTCGCCGCGAGGCGGAACAGCCTCTCAACGCACGACTGTTTCTGGAAAGTGTCTTTTTGGACTATCGAGCCATGTTTAGCCGTTGATCCAGGATGAGCGAAGTCAAACCCGTACCGCAACGTCCCAGCGTCCTGTCGCTGAACATCAATTCAAAGTCCGCTCTTTATGCCGCATTCATGCCGCATCTGCGCAATGGCGGCATCTTCATTCCGACGACGCGCGTCTATGCGTTGGGCGATGAAGTCTTCATGCTGCTTTCCCTGATGGATGATCCCACCAAGCTGCCGATCGCCGGCTCGGTAATCTGGGTGACGCCGGCCGGTGCCCAGAACGGTCGGGCGCAAGGTATCGGCGTGCATTTCAATGATGATGAAAGCGGCCAAGAGGCACGGCGCAAGATCGAAGGCCTGCTCGGCGGCGTCCTGCAATCGGCTCGCCCGACGCATACCCTGTAACACGCGATGCTGGTCGATTCCCATTGCCACCTGGATTTTCCGGGGCTGAGCGAACGTCTTCCCGAAGTGCTGGCGACAATGCGCGAGGCCGGAGTTGGCGCGGCAATGACGATCGGCGTCAATCTCGAAGACCTGCCTGCCGTGCTGGCTGTCGCCGAACAAGCCGACAACCTTTATGCCTCGGTCGGCGTACATCCCGAATACACCGATTGTCAGGAGCCCGATGCCGCCACACTGGTGACGCTGGCACAGCATCCGAAGGTGCTGGCGATCGGTGAGACCGGTCTTGATTACTACTGGCACAAGGATCGCCCGGAATGGCAGCGGCGACGCTTCCGCTCCCATATCCAGGCGGCCCGCGCCTGCGGCAAGCCGCTGGTTGTGCATACCAGAGAGTCGGCCGAAGACACCATACGACTCTTGCGCGAAGAAGGTGCGGAAGCGGTTGGCGGCGTCATGCACTGCTTTACCGAAAACTGGGAGATCGCCAGTCAGGCGCTGGATATCGGCTTCCATCTGTCCTTCTCTGGCATCGTCACCTTCAAGAATGCGGCCGTCGTCAAGGAAGTCGCCAGCCGTTGCCCGCTGGATCGCCTGCTGGTCGAAACCGATGCGCCGTATCTGGCGCCGGCGCCCTACCGTGGCAAGCCGAATCAGCCCGCTTACGTCCGTTACGTGGCCGAGGAAATTGCCCGCTTGCGCGACCTTTCTTTCGAGGATGTTGCCGACGCCAGCACCGAGAACTTCATCCGGTTGTTCAAGCCGGGGCTTCCTGAGCGATGGAATTCATGAAAAAACATCTGCTGATCCTGCTCCTTGCCACAGCTCCTTTCCGTGTCGTGGCGGGAACCTATGACGATCTCGTGCATGGCGCACAAATGGGCGATACGGCCGCGATCCGGCCGCTGCTGGCGCGGGGCGCCTCGGTGGATACCACCGACGGCGAAGGCAACACCCTGTTGATGCTGGCGGCGCGGGACGGGCATGAGGAACTGGCCCGGTTGCTGATCGATTACCGCGCCAAATTGAATGCCCGCAATGCGGCGGGCGACACGGCTCTGGCCATGGCGGCCTTGCGCGGTCAGCGTAAGATTGTCGAGATATTGGTTACGGCAGGGGCTTCGCAGACCGTTCCGGGATGGCCGCCGCTGGTATATGCGGCGTTCGGTGGTCACCAGGAAGTCGTGGCTTACCTGCTGGAAAAGGGGGCTGACATCAACGTCAGTAGCGAGGGCGGCATGACGGCCTTGATGGCCGCTGCCCGCAACGGTCACTTGACGGTCGTGCGGGCCTTGCTGGCCAGCGGTGCAGATCTGGAAAGGCGCACCGATCGCGGGGACAGCGCGCTGGATATCGCCCAACGCACCGGCAACAGCGAAATCGCCACCTTGCTCATGGCGGCGCGCAAGCCCCGCTAGCACATTTCAGGGCAGGGTGATGGTCAGGGTTGGCGCTCTTGGCGCCAACTGGACGATGTCCTGGAAGGGGGCCAGTTGTTCCTCGACCTGCTTCCCGGCATGCCAGGCCATGCCGGCATAGGCGGCGACTCCAAAAAGAGCGAGCACGGAGTTGATTACCCAGAGCGGCACATCGCGCTTGATGGTGTTGCTGATGCTGTCGGGGGCCGCCCAATGCGGAGCGAAAGCTGCTGCACGTCCCTTGATGTGGGCGATTTGTTCGCCGAGCTGGGCCACCAGGTACTTCAGTTTCTCCGGCCCCTCAAGCAGGTAGCGCCCTTTGAAACCGGTCAGCAGGCACATGTGAAAGACCTCGAGCGCCTGGATGCGTGCCGCACCGTTATTGCGGGCGATTTCCAGACGATCGAAGAAGTGCTCGCCGGCAAGTTGGTCTCCGAACAATTCCAGTTGCAGCGGACGGCGTTCCCAGGTGTCGCGGATGTTCATCTTGGATGTCAGCACTGCTTCGTCGACCGCCGCGCATAGCGCGTACTTGGCATCGAAGACATCGTCAGCACTGAAGTTCCGCTTGCGCGCCGTGCGCTCGAAATCCTCAAGAAACTGCCGGATACTGGACGAAAACGCGTTCGCATCGGTCGGCACGCTACGGCCGCGGAGCAGGATCAGCAGGTAAAAGCCATCGTAGAGGAGGTCGACGAGATTCTTTCCCTGGCTTTCCTGTTGCAGATACTCTGCTTGTGGGTGGCTGGTTGGTGAGAGCGAGAGCAGGCTGGGGGCTGGATTCATGGCGTGACGGCAATCAGTTCGAGATTCAGTTCTCGGTAGCTTTCCGGTACGTAGATCATCACCGATTGGGCTTTGAGCATTCGTTCATACAAGGCGCCATGGGCATCGAGCGCGAAATAGCAGGCGCCGGGACGAACTGGAATGGGCGCCGGTACTTGCGCCGCGTGGCTCAGACGAACCCCGGACATGGCAGAAAGCACGAGTTTTTCCACATCGTCGGGCGCGCCGACCTTCAAGCGTAGCGGCACCGATTCGATGATTTCCGATTGCGGATGGGCGGCGGAAACCGAAATGTAAAAGGCGGTATCGCTGTTGATGCGTTCCGAATCAAGATGTCCGGCATAAAACGCTGGCTTGGGCTGGCTCAGGGCGATGGCAAAATAACGTGTCGAGATGACGGTGTCGAGCAACTCGCGCACGATCGCGTCGAGGCGCCAGAAAGCCGGGCCGGGCTGCGCATGGTCGTAGGTTGGCAGATCGTTGAGTGTGTGGGTCTTGGAAAATGTCATCAAACCGCCGGCGAGACGCAGCAATTCCTGGAAGAGGCGTTCCGGAGCGGTTTCGGTGTTGCGGAAAAGATGCGTCAGTGCCGCGCAGGCGCTGCTGGCCGTATGCAGCAGCCAGAACGAGGCGATATCGCCGGAGCGGAATTCGATCACATGGCGCGATGGTTCGCGATGAAAACCGTATAGCGCATCGACCTTTGCCAGCAGCGCATCGATCTGCCGACGCAGCATCTGCAGCAGGCTGGGCGCGCTACGCAAACTGAGCGAAGGCGGAAGGAAGGAAGGGTCGATCTCGAAACCGTTGCTGGCGGTGCGCTTGATCCGGGTGGCGGGCAGCGTCTGATACTGGTCGCGCGGTTCGTTGGCTGACTTGACCCGGCAGATTTTGCTCAGGGTAGTGACTTCGGCCTCCGCGGCGTCCGTGAACAGGTCCGCCGCCTCCAGCGGCAGCGAGAGGTAACGGGCCTGACTAGCGTTTTCCTGATTCTCGGCGGTATTGCCGCCATGTGGATTGAGATGATGCAGGGCCAGGTAAAATTCAACGTTTCCATCTTCGGTCACCGCATCGGCGAGCGCCAGCGGGGGCGGTAGCTGATCGATTTCTGGAGCGATCAGCGAATCGCCGTTGGCGAACAACACGTCGACACGATTGAAGCGCAGAACGCCGTTCTTCAAGGCGTCGCGGTCAATTTCCAACTCCCGGATGCCCCAGGCGTAGGGGTTCGCGGAAAGCAGCACTTGTCTTGCCGTGGTATTCCAGTGCAGGTCCTGCAACTGAAAATGTTGGGGGCGAAGGAATAATCCCTCACCCCAGAGCAACTGTGCTCCGTTCATTCCATATCCTTCAGGTCAGCCATTGCAGCGCATTTCGGGCAGCGAGCGAACCGATTCGGCGCTGATGTCGTTGACGAGAATCCCCTCCTTCAAACTCAGGGCGCAAGCATGTGCGGTGGCGATGATGCCGTCGGAAACCGATTCCTGCGCGTCTAGGGCAATTCGCCAGCGGTTCGGGGAGGGCGAGCGATACATGCCGACGATGGCCAGGGTTCTGGCATCGCTGGGTATCTTAAGACTAAGGTCATAAGATTTTCCCGGAATCAGTACCACTTCGCGCGTCGAGATGAGATCGTCGCCGAAAATGGTTGCCTCCGATGTGCTTTCCGATAATTCGGTGTAGCTGAGGCTTCTCAATCGCTCAGGGGAGCGCAGGACGTAAATCTTGGCCACCAGTGACATCGGAACGCCTTCGCTGGTCTGGTTGAGCGTCTTGTCGGCGACCAGTTTTACCGCGATGTCACGCGGGCGACCGTCGCGCTTGATCAATCCGCCGGCTTCAAGGACGGCGCCAATTGCGGCGCCGGCGACCTGAACGCCGGAGGTGGCGCAACCGGTCAGGTTTGTAGCCAGGAGTGCGGCCGCGAGGAGAGCGCCGACTCTTGGCCTCTTCGATAGATGCGATTCATATTTGATGTCAAAAAACAACAATGGCATATATGCATACGTGTTGATTTTTCCGGAGGCGTTAATGTACTATGCCTCCTTGTTTCAGGCAAACCCATCGGCATTACTTGTCATGACAAATACAAAGCCGGCTTTCAGATGGAGCGACCATGACCAGCCCCGCAAGGCTCATTTTTTCTGTAACCCTCTGTGCCACAGTCTTTTTTGGTGGATGCGCGACAGCCCCGACCGCTTCCAGCGACGAGCAGTTTTCCGAGTTGATGATGCAGACCGAGATTCGGGCTTCTGAATCGATCGAGAACGGTAACAAGGACGACGCCGTTCGCATCGTCAGCGAGTTGGTGGCTGCCAATCCAGGGCGCAAGGAACCGTGGATCAGGATTGCCAAGATTCATTTCGACGCGACCGACTATGCCGAAGCCATCGTCGCTGCCGACGAAGCCCTGAAGATCGATAACAACGACCGTACCGCAAAGAGCATCCGTGCGGTATCCGGGCTGCGGGTTGCCGCGCAGTCGCTGGCCGATTTGCGCAATGACGCCGAACTCAAGGGCAATGCCCGCGCCGATGCAGCCGGTCTGGCGATGACCATGCGCGACATTCTTGGCGAAGACGTCCTGGTTCCCCCAGCTGAGCTCGAAGCCAGAAAGCGTCGTGAAGCCCGGGCCAGAAGAGAAGCAGCGATTGCTTCGCGTCAGAGGAACGTTCGGGCCGAGCCGCAACAACCGGCCAGAGAAACGCAGGCGACCGCGACTGGCAATCCTTTTGGGAATCTGAAGTAGAGGGTAGGGGGGCGCCGGTCGCCACGGACCGGTAAGCCGAGGCATTTTTCGATCCATCGGGAGAAATTTGTGGCAAAGAAAGAAAGCGTCCAGAAGCGTCTGCAAAAGGTCAGGCCGCCGCGTGTACAACTCACTTACGATGTCGAAATCGGCGACGCCGTCGAGGTCAAGGAGATTCCCTTCGTTGTTGGGGTGCTGGGCGATTTTGCCGCTCAGAGCAAGACCCCACAGGGGCGGGTGCGCGACCGCAAGTTCGTCAATATCGATCTCGACAACTTCGATGACGTGATGACTGGCATGGCACCGCGGGCGGCCTATCGGGTCAAGAATCGTCTGTCCCCGGAAGGCGGGGAGATTGGTGTCGATCTCGAATTCCAGAAGTTCGAGGACTTTCGTCCAGAAGCTGTAGTGCAGCAGGTTGAGCCCCTGCGCAAGTTGCAGGAAGCACGCTCCAAGTTGGCCGATCTGCGCAACAAGCTGGCCGGCAACGAGAAACTCGAGGATCTGCTCAGCGACGTCCTGAGCAATACCGAACAACTGCACGAACTGGACAACGACGGGGGCGAAAAATGAGCATGCAGCAGGCAGTAGCCCAACCGGCCGCCCAGGTGCAGCCGGGAATTCTCGATCAGATCATCGCCGAAAGTCGTGTCGCCCAATCCGACCAGGAGCGTCATCGGGCCCGCGACATCATCAGCGAACTGGTTCGCCAGGTCTTGCAGGGCGAAGTGGTCGTCTCGGAAAACCTCGCCGCGTCGCTCGACGCGCGGGTTGCCGAACTTGATCGGCTGATTTCCGAACAGCTCAGCGAGGTCATGCACGCGCCGGAATTCCAGGCACTGGAAAGCGCCTGGACCGGCTTGCACTACCTGTGCAAGCAAACCTCGACCGGGGAGATGATGAAAATCAAACTTCTCAACGTCGGCAAGCGGGAACTGGTCAAAGATTTCAAGACGGCGATCGACTTCGATCAGAGCGCGTTGTTCAAGAAGGTCTACGAAGAAGAATTCGGTACTTTCGGCGGTGCTCCTTTTGGCGCCCTAGTAGGTCAATACGAACTGAATCGCCAGGCCGAGGACATGTACTTCATCGAGCAGATGTCGCATATCGCGGCGGCAGCTCACGCGCCTTTTGTCGCGGCCGCCTCGCCGCAGCTCTTTGGTCTGGACAGTTTCACCGACCTGAGCAAGCCGCGCGACATGTCGAAGGTATTCGATACTGTCGAATACGCCAAATGGAAGTCGTTCCGGGAATCCGAGGATTCGCGTTATGTCGGGCTGGCGCTGCCGCGCTTCCTCGGGCGCCTGCCGTTCAATCCGATCGACGGTGAAGTGACCGAGGGCTTCAACTTCGTCGAGGAAGTCGATGGCACGAATCACGACAAGTACCTCTGGTGCAATGCCGCCTTTGCCTTTGCCGCAAGGCTGACCTCGGCTTTTGAAAACTACGGCTGGTGCGCAGCCATCCGTGGTGTCGAAGGCGGTGGCCTGGTCGAGGATCTGCCGACGCACACCTTCCGGACTGACGATGGCGAGGTCGCGCTGAAGTGCCCGACCGAGGTTTCGATCACCGACCGCCGGGAAAAGGAGTTGAGTGATCTCGGGTTCATTCCGCTGGTGCATTGCAAGAATACCGATTATGCGGCCTTCTTCGGGGCTCAGTCGACGCAGAGGCCCAGAAAGTACGATACCGACTCTGCCAACGCCAATGCTTCGCTCTCGGCACAGTTGCAGTACATGTTTGCGGTTTCACGCATCGCCCACTACATGAAGGCAATGATGCGCGACAAGATTGGTAGCTTCGCCTCAGCGGCGAACGTGCAGAACTATCTGCAGCGCTGGGTCGATCAGTACGTGACCGCGGACGATTCCGCGTCGCAGGAAACCAAGGCGCAATTTCCGTTGCGCGAAGCTTCGATCGAGGTTGCAGAAGTTCCGGGTCGCCCCGGCGTCTACCGGGCAGTAGCGTTCATCAGGCCGCATTTCCAGCTTGATGAGCTTTCCGTTTCATTGCGTTTGGTCGCCGAGTTGCCGCAGTCTGGCAAGGCCTGATCTTGTCTTTGTTTTTAACCAAGGAGAAAGTAGGAAATGAAGGATATATACGTTGAGTTCAAGGGTAGCGACATCAAGGGGGATTCCCGCGATGCCCGACACAAGGATCAGGTTGAAGTTTCGACCTGGAGCCACACGATGCGCCAGCCGAAGTCGGCGACCGCCTCGGGTGCCGGCGGCCATACTGCCGAGCGCGTCGAGCACGGCGAAATGTTCTTCACCAAGAACATCGACGGTTCCAGCCCGAAGCTCTACCAGGCCTGCTCGTCCGGCCTCGTCGTCAACGACGTGGTGATCTACTTCTACCGCGCCTTCGGCGGTAAGAACACGACCGGCACCCCGTCGGGTACGCAGAACCGCCATCAGTACATGAAGATCGAACTGAAGAACGTGATCATCGCGTCCGTTTCGCCGTCGGTCGATAGCGAGGACATTCCGTCCGAAACCTTCTCGCTCAAGTATTCGGCGATCAAGTGGACCTACGACGAACTGAACATCGACGGCAACAAGTCCGGCAAGGTCAATATCCAGGGTGCCTGGAACCTCGCTACCAACACGCCGAGCCTGACCTGATCCCTGATTCGTGCACGAAATGGCGGAACTCGTTTCCGCCTTTTTTATGAACAAAGGTTTCGAGCCGTCCCTGTTTGACAAATTGTTCGACGACCGACCTGTCGCCGCGGCGCGGCGGCGGCTGTCGATCGAGCAGTTGAAGGACACTGTCGCTCGCGACCTCGAGTCGCTGCTCAATACCCGCAGCCTGATCGACGAAGCACAAGGCGCCGACTTTCCGCTGTCCAGTCGCTCGGTGGCGGCGTTTGGCATGGGCGATTTCGCCGGACTGAGCTTGGCCAGCGTCTATGACCGCAAGCGCATCTGCAGCGCCATTGAGCAGGCGATTTCCGCGCACGAACCGCGTCTGCGGGATGTCCGGGTGACTCTGGAGCTGCATCGCAAGACGATCAATGCGCTGTACTTTTCGATCACTGCCGTGCTGCAAGTGAAACCCGCGCAGGAGCCGGTCGCCTTCGATGCCCTGTTGCAACCGACCAGTCTGCAGTATTCGGTTCAACGTCAGAAGCCCCGCCCAGGAATGTAATTGGAAGACCTGCTTCCCTACTACGAACGAGAACTGGCATTTCTCCGCCAGCATTCCCGGCAGTTTGCCGAGCGTTATCCGAAGCTGGCGGCACAGTTGCTGCTGTCCGGAGAAGGCTGCGATGACCCGCACGTCGAACGGATGATCGAATCCTTTGCGCTGCTGACCGCGCGCGTCTCGAAAAAACTAGAGGACAGCTATCCGCAGTTTACCGAGGCCCTGTTGAATGTTCTCTATCCGCACTATCTGCGCCCCTTCCCGAGTTGTTCGATCGCCCATTTCGACGATACCGGCAACACCGATACGACAACCATCGTTCCCCGCCATACCGAACTGCATTCGCGGCCAATCCGCGGTGCCGTCTGCAAGTTCCGCACCGCTTGGGCGCTCAAGCTGGCGGCGGTCGACCTCGACCAGCTCGTCTTCAATCCGATTGCCAGCGCACCGAGCGACATTCGGCTGCCGGTTGGCAGCAACGCGCTTTTTTCCTTCTCGCTCGGCGTGCGCGGACACCATGGCGACGAGGGTTTCCAGCGCATCGGCAAGCTGCGTTTCTACATCGATGCTGAACCATCGGTCGCTTCGGCACTGCGCGACGCTCTGTTCCTGCGCACGCTGAAAGTCTATGCGGCCGGTGCCGACGAGCGCTGGCATGCCGTCGACCGGGGAATGATCGGCGAAGTCGGTTTCGCCGCCGACGAGGCGCTGATCGAGATGCCCGACACCGCACACGACGCCTATCGCTATCTCACCGAGTATTTCTGCTTTCCCGAGAAATTCAATTTTTTCGAACTCGATCTTGGCAAATTGCCAGCGCGCCTGCGCGGCGAGCGCAAGGTCCGCCTGCACGTCGTTTTCGGCAACCTGCGCGCGGACAGCGATGCCTCGCGCCTGATGCAGACGCTGACCACGAAGAACCTGCGCCTGGGCTGCGTGCCGGTGGTCAATCTGTTTCCCCAACGTGGCGATCCGATCCGCGTCAGCCATCGACTGTCGTCCTACCCGGTCGTTGCCGACGGGCGCCGCGCTTACGCCTACGAAGTCTATGCCATCGACTCGGTACGCCGTGTCCGGCAGACGCCGCAGGGTGAGGCCATCACCGAGTTCCGTCCCTTCTTTGCCCTGCGTCACGGCGAAACGCCGGAGCAGAACGGCTATTACTGGTATGCCCAACGTGATCCGATCGTCGCTGAAAGCAGCCCCGGCTACGAAACCTCGCTTGCCATCGTCGATGCCGATTTCGATCCGGTGCAGCCGAAGACCGATGTGCTCAGCCTACAGCTGACCTGTACCAACCGTGAATTGCCGACCATGATGTCGGTCGGCCTGCCTTCCGGCGACCTTTTCCTCGAAGGCGGTTCCGGCGTGCGCTCGATCCGCCTGCTGCGCAAGCCGAGCGCGCCGCACCGCTTCGACCACCGGCGCGACGGGCAGTGGCGGATCATTTCGCATCTGTCGCTCAACCAGTTGTCGCTCACCGGCAACGGGCTGAAAGCCCTGCAGGAAATGCTGGCGCTCTACGACCTGCCGCGCACGGCCGGCACCCGGCGGCAGATCGAAGGCGTGCTCGGCGTCGAACACCTGCAGCGTACCGTCTGGATGCCGGGCAAACCTTTCGCCTGCTTCATCCGCGGCCTGGAAATCCGCCTGACCATCGACGAATCAAGTTTCGCCGGCAGCGGTCTCGATGTCTTCACCCGCTGTGCCGACCGCTTCTTCGGGCTTTACGTCAGCCTCAACAGCTTCATTCAACTGGTTGTTGTTTCCAAACGAACCGGAGAGGAGTTGATCCGATGCGCACCCCGCAACGGCGAATCGATCCTGGGCTGATCGAGCAGACGCGCGAGGCGCCCGAGCGCTTCGAGTTCTTCCAGCTCGTGCGCCTGTACGAGATCGTCTTCGCCCGGCAAGGCGGTGATGCCGTCAGCGAGCGCATCCGTTTCCGCAACTCGCTGCGTCTCGGCTTTGCCCCCAGCCAGGTCGACGCGATGCAGAGTCATGAGCGCCTCGACGAGGACGGCAACGCGACCGGCGAACTGGAGCAGGTCGAGATCACGCCCAGCTTCATGGGCATGCTCGGCGTCAACGGCACCTTGCCCGTTCATTACACCGAGCAGGTCATCGACCACGAACGTTTCAAGCGCGATACCTCGGGGCGCGCTTTCCTAGACCTGTTCACCAACCGTGCCGTCGGCCATTTCTACCGCGCCTGGAAAAAATACCGCCTGCCCATCCAGTACGAAACCAATCGCCGCAACCGCTTCCTGCCGCTGATCCTGGCCCTCGGTGGGGTTGGCTTCGATGCCCTGCGCGACCGGCTGAACGACGCGCCGGGCGCCATCGAAGACGAATCGATCGCCTATTTCACCACCTTGCTGCGGCAGCGGCCGGTTTCCGGCGAAGCGATGGCGCGGGTGCTTGCCGCCTATTTCCGGACCCCGGTTCGTGTCGAACAGTTCGTTGGTCGCTGGTACGTCGTGCCGCGCGCTCAATGGACCACGCTTGGTGGCCAGAACTGCGCGCTGGGTGTCGATTCCCTGGTCGGCGAACGCGTCTGGCAGCGCAACCTGCGCATCCGCCTGCACATCGGGCCGATGGCGCACGAGCAGTACATGGGCTTCATGCCGCGCGGCGAACTCGCCCATGCCCTGGAAAAGCTGCTCGAGCTGGCCACCGGCGGCCAGTTCGAATACGAAATCCGTCCCATCCTGCGCGCCCCCGACGTCAGACCGGTCTCCCTGAGCAGCGGTCGCCTCGGCTACGACAGCTTCCTGATCAGCCGCCCCGAAACCCGCGACCGCAGCGATTGCCGCTACCTGACCCAGACCATTCATTAGCGATTTCCAGCGAAAGAAGCACCGATGAGCACCTCCCTGAAAACCCTGATCAGCAAACTCAACACCACCTGCCGCCAAGCCACCGAACGCGCTGCCGGCCTGTGCATGGCGCGCGGCAACTACGAAGTCGATTTCGAGCACCTGTTGCTGGCCCTGCTCGAACAGCAGGACAGCGACCTGACGGCGATCCTGCGCCGCTGCAAGATCAGCCCGAGCGGCCTGGAGCGCGAACTGCACGACGAGGTCGGCCGCTTCCGCAACGGCAACACGCGCACGCCGGTGTTTTCCACGCACATCATCAAGCTGTTCGAGCAAGCCTGGCTGATCGCCTCGCTCGACACCCGCCTGCCGCGCATCCGCTCCGGGCACCTGTTGCTGGCCTTGCTCACCGAACCTGAACTCGCCCAACTGGCGACCCGCGGCGCGCATCTGCTGGCCAAGGTCCGGCTCGACGAACTCAAGCACAAGTTCGACGAATTCACCGAAGGTTCCGCCGAAGCCGCCGAAGTGACCGGCCTGTCCGGCAAGCCGGCCGAGGAGGAGGGCGGCGACCCGTTGCAGGGCAGCGCGCCGCAGGCCGGCAAGACGCCGGCGCTTGACCAGTTCACCACCAACCTGACGCAGCGCGCGCGCGACGGCAAGGTCGACCCGGTGATCGGCCGCGACGCCGAAATCCGCCAGGCCATCGACATCCTGATGCGCCGCCGCCAGAACAACCCGATCCTCACCGGTGAAGCCGGCGTCGGCAAGACCGCCGTGGTCGAAGGCCTGGCCCTGCGCATCGCCGCCGGCGACGTGCCGCCGCCGCTTGCCGAGGTCGAACTGCACAGCCTCGACATGGGCCTGCTGCAGGCCGGCGCCAGCGTCAAGGGCGAGTTCGAGAACCGCCTGAAGAACGTCATCGACGAGGTCAAGAAAAGCCCGAAGCCGATCATCCTGTTCATCGACGAAGCCCACACCATGATCGGCGCCGGCGGCCAGTCCGGCCAGAACGACGCCGCCAACCTGCTCAAGCCGGCGCTGGCGCGCGGCGAACTGCGCACGGTGGCGGCCACCACCTGGGCCGAATACAAGAAGTACTTCGAGAAGGACGCGGCGCTCGCCCGCCGCTTCCAGGTGGTCAAGGTCGAAGAGCCGTCCGAACCGCTCGCCGCCGCCATGCTGCGCGGCATGGTGCCGTTGATGGAAAAGCACTTCGGCATCCGCGTCATGGACGAAGCCGTCACCGAAGCCGTCCGCCTCTCGCACCGCTACATCAGCGGCCGGCAACTGCCGGACAAGGCGATCGGCGTCCTCGATACCGCCTGCGCCAAGGTTGCCCTCGGTCAGAGCGCCAACCCGGCGCTGATCGACGAAACCGAGAAGCGCCTGCTGCGCGAGCGCGCCGAACTCGCCGCGCTCGAACGCGAAGCCGCCAGCGGCGCCTGGCACGACACGCGGATTGGCGAACTGAAGGCGCAGATTGCCGCGCTGGAAAGCGATCTGGCCATCCACCGCGCCCGCTTCGACGAGGAAAAGGCGCTTGTCGCCCGCATTCTCGAACTGCGCGCCGCGCTCGAAGCCGGCGAGCCGTCGCCCGCGGCCGACGCGGAAAAGGCCAGGAAACCCGCGCGCCGCAGCAAGAAGGCCGGTTCGCCGACCTCCGGCAATGCCGAACTCGACCAGGCGATGGCCCGCCTGCGCGAAGTGCAGGGCGAGACGCCGATGGTGCCGCTGCAGGTCGACGGCCATGTCGTGGCCGAAATCGTCGCCGCGTGGACGGGGATTCCGCTCGGCAAGATGGTCAAGGACGAGATCAAGACCGTGCTCAACCTGCAGCCGCTGCTGCAGGAACGGGTGATCGGCCAGGACCATGCGCTGGCGGCGATTGTGCAGCGGGTGCGCACGGCGCGGGCGAACCTGGAGGATCCGAACAAGCCCAAGGGCGTCTTCCTGTTCGTCGGGCCGTCCGGTGTCGGCAAGACCGAAACCGCGCTGGCGCTGGCCGACATCCTCTACGGCGGCGAACGGAAGCTGGTCACCATCAACATGAGCGAGTACCAGGAAGCGCACAGCGTCTCCGGCCTCAAGGGCTCGCCGCCGGGCTACGTCGGCTACGGCGAGGGCGGGGTGCTGACCGAGGCGGTGCGCCGCAACCCGTACAGCGTCGTGCTGCTCGACGAAGTCGAGAAGGCGCACCCGGACGTGCTCGAACTCTTCTTCCAGGTCTTCGACAAGGGCGTGCTCGACGACGCCGAAGGGCGCGAGATCGATTTCCGCAACACGCTGATCATCCTGACCAGCAACGTCGGCTCCAGCCAGATCATGCAGGCCTGCCTGAACAAGCCGGCGGAAGAACTGCCGGCTGCCGACGCGCTGGCCGATGCGCTGCGCCCGATCCTCTTCAAGTCGTTCAAGCCGGCCTTCCTCGGCCGCCTGAAGGTGGTGCCGTACTACCCGATTTCCGACGAGGTGCTGCTGCAGATCATCGAACTCAAGCTGCGCCGCATCCAGGCACGCATCGCCGCCAACCACAAGGCCGAGTTCAGCTGGGACGACAAGCTGGTCGAAGCAGTGCTGGCGCGCTGCACGGAAGTCGATTCCGGCGCCCGCAACGTCGATCACATCCTCAACGGCACGCTGCTGCCGGAGATTGCCGAAGCGGTGCTGACGCGCATGGCGGAAGGCACGGCGATCGGCCGTATCCGTGTCAGCGCGGCGAAGAACGGCAACTTCAAGTACAGCCTGGCGTCATGAACCGGCTCCTCGACCTGATCGGCGGCGCGGCGGGTTGGCGGCAAACCGACCGCCTGCTGACGCTGACCACCCCGGCCGGCCCCGACGCGCTGCTGGCCGAGATAGCGCACATCGACGAAGCGCTCGGCCCGGTCGCCGGCCATGCCGGCTTTCGCATCGACCTCACCGTGCTCACCGCCGACGCCCACCAGTCGCTGACCGCGCTGCAGGGGCAGCCGGCGCGCCTGGAACTGCAGACCGCGCTGTCGCGTACCGAACACCGGCCTTTCCACGGCCACATCAGCGGCGTCGAACGGCTCGGCGCCAACGGCGGTTTTGCCCGCTACCGGCTGCGCATCGAACCCTGGCTCGCCTTCCTCGACCACAACACCGACAACTACCTGTTCCAGGACAAAAGCGTCATCGAGATCGTCGATGAACTCCTCGGCGACTGGCACGGCCGCGGCAAGCTGGTGCCGGCCTGGCGCTGGGACCTGGCCGACGCGGCCGTCTACCCGAAGCGCGGGATGACCGTGCAGTACCAGGAAAGCGATCTCGCTTTCCTCAAACGCCTGCTGATCGAAGAAGGTCTGTTCTGCTGGTTCGAGCACGCCCAGGAAGAGGGCGAGACGCTCGGCAAGCACACGCTGGTCATCGCCGACCACAACGGCGCCTTCACCGACAACGCCCAGCCGCGCATCCGCTACACCCAGCCCGGCGCCACCTTGCCGGAAGACAGCGTGGACCGTTGGCTGGCGCGCGAGCGCATCGACACCGCGGAAAGCCTGAGCCAGAGCTGGGACTACCGCAGCCTCGCCGGCCGTCCGCAAAGCGCCTTGAGCGAGCGCGCCGCCGGCGCGCTGCCAGCCGCCGCCGCCTGGCACGACCCCGGCCAGTACGCCTGGCAAAGCCAGGCCGACGGCGAGCGCATGCTCGGCAATCTGCGCCAGGCGCTCGACGCCCGGCTCGCCCGGCAGAGCGCCGAAGGCAGCGTGCGCACGGCCATGCCCGGCAGCTTCTTCACCCTCGCCGATCATCCGGCCGGCGACGGCCGCTACCTGATCACCGCCGTCAGCCACCGCGCCCGCAACAACCTCAACGAGCGGGTGCCGCAACTCAGCGAACTGCTCGGCCCGGCGCCGGACGACACCCCGGACGACACCCCGGACTACTTCGCCAAGCCGGCCGACCTCTACCGCAACCGCCTCGAAACCGTCGCCGCCGACCAGCCCTGGCGGGCGCTGATCGCCGACGCCCACGGCCGCCACATCGCCCCGCGGCCGACCGGGCGCGGCATGCTGACCGGCGTCGTCGTCGGCCCCGGCGACCCCACGCACACCGACCGCGACCTGCGCGTGCGCGTCCAGTTTCCCTGGCAGCGCGGCAGCCAGGCCGGCGGCCGGCACAGCCACCCGACCGGCGCCGACAACGCCCCGGCCAGCGACGCGCTCGGCGTCTGGCTGCGCGTCGCCACCCCGGTCGCCGGCGCCAACTGGGGCGGCCACCTGACGCCGCGTCCCGGCCAGGAAGTCGTCGTCGCCTTCCAGAACGGCAACATCGACCGCCCGGTC
This sequence comes from Azonexus caeni, assembly GCF_048146105.1. Taxonomy (NCBI): domain Bacteria; kingdom Pseudomonadati; phylum Pseudomonadota; class Betaproteobacteria; order Rhodocyclales; family Azonexaceae; genus Azonexus; species Azonexus caeni. The sequence continues at coordinate 141,274 of NZ_JBKJAD010000006.1, read as the reverse complement.
ATCGTCGGCACCGTCTACAACGGCCAGGGACAGGGCGACGCCCAGGGCAACCGGATCGCCGGCAGCACGCTCAACGCCAGCGCCAACGCGCCGACCTTCTTCGCCGGCGAACAAGCCGAACCGCACAGCCACGGCGCCAGCCTGTCCGGGCTCAAGACCCAGCAACTGGCCAACACGCGCGACGGGCAGGGCGGCTACAACCAGCTCGTCTTCGACGACACCCCGGGCCAGGCGCGCATCGAACTATCCACCACCGAATACCAGAGCCTCCTGCAACTCGGTCACCTGCGCGAACAGGACGACAACGCCCGCCTCAACCACCGCGGCCACGGCGCCGACCTCGCCACCCAGGCGAGCGCCGCGCTGCGCGCCGGCAGCGGCCTGCTGATCAGCGCCGACGCCCGGAACAACGCCAGCAGCAGCCACCTCGACAGCCGCGAACCGATCGCCCAGACGGAAAACGCGCTGAGCCTCTCGCGCAGCCTGGCCGAGGTCGCCGCCAAACAGAACGCCGCCCTCAAAGGCGACCCCGCCGCCGAGCAACTCCCGGCCCTCGACGCCCTCAAGCACAGCATCGAAGTCCTCGAAACCACCGACACCCGCGGCCCCGCCCAAGCCGCCGACGGCCCGATCAAGACCACGCGCGGCGGCGACGGCACCGTCCCGGCCTGGAGCGAACCGCGACTGCACTACGCCGCCCCGGCCGGCATCGCCCAGCTGACGCCGAACAACCACTTCCTGTTCGCTGGCAAGAACCTGTCGATCGCCAGCGGCCAGGACAGCAACCTGATCGCCCAGGGCAACCAGAGCATCGCCGTCAAGGACGGCATCGCCCTCTTCACCGTCGGCAAGGCCGGCAACCCCAAGAAGCCCAACCAGGAAACCGGCACCCATCTGCACGCCGCCAGCGGCAAGGTCAGCCTGCAAAGCCAGAGCGGGAAGACGATGGCCGCCGCCGACAAGAAAGTCACCTTCGCCAGCACCCACGCCAGCCTCATGGTCGGCGCCCCCAAACACGTCCTCGCCACCGCCCAGGGCGCCTACCTCAAGCTCGAAGGCAGCAACATCCAGCTCCACGCCCCGGGCAAGGTGGAATTCAAGGCCAGCAGCAAGAACTGGACAGGGCCGAAGAGCGATTCGAGTAGTTTGAGTTTGCCGAAGGCGGGGGAGGTGAAGGGATGCGCGCAAAAGCTAGTCAATGCGGCAGGTTCGGGTAGCGCCTTCGTGAAAGCTTGATTCATGATCAACCGGCAGCCTGATGAGCGGATTCTCAACGCCTTGCATTGCGAAATCTTCGGTGCCTCGGAGGAGAACTGGCCTGCGTTCCTCTTGATTGATCCTTCCTTGAGAGATCCTCTCGGAGAAAACTCTGACTTTGCCTCGTGCTGGAATGATGTCCCCAGGCAGCTAGTTCAGGTTCAGGGCTGGCCTGACGAGAAACGCCCCTATCTCTTGCCGCTGGCCGGGTGTTCTCCGCAAGACCAAGCTGTTGCACTGCGATTTGCTTATGAGGAAACGCTCGGCACATACGATGATGAGAGAGGACAACGAAGATCATTTTGTGCATGGTTGTTCCCCTACGACTTGAATATCAAGCGTTTGGGAAATCGTCTGGCTCAACGCGCCGTCGCATTCCCGCCGAACCATTCGACTAGCGTTGTTTTTCGCTATTGGGACCCGCGTTTGAGCGCAGATATTCCAAGAGTGCTGGGTCAGGAAACATGGCAGGCCCACCTCGGCTTGCTTGGATTGCGGCGCTGGATCAGTTTGCTACCGCGAAACAACGATGTTGCAATAGCTAATTTGCCTGAAACTCGCAGCGAAACGACGGGTGCCGCAGAAACGTTGGCCTGGCGCCTCGATGTAAAGCAATGGCGCGACCTGGAAATCCTGAGTATGCGCAATCGATTGATTCAATGTTCCGCTGCCTGGGACTTGAAAACACAACACGGTTCCGATGACCTCGAAGCCGTTGCCCGCCGTGCGTTTGAGCATGGCTTATCCGAAGAGTACGACATATTGCGATTTGCCTACTGCGCGTTGAACATCCATCCCGAGTTCGATAGCCACCCGGAGGTTGCGGAGGCTATCTCCTCAGTAGGGAAAACGGGGTTCGCAGAAATGGTGAGCGATTGGCCGGAAGACTTTATTGCTGAACTTGCATCAGGTCGCTGGCTTGATCATACGACCGCTGAAATACACACGAGTTGACCATGACGACACCCCCGAAAAAGAATGCGGACTGCAACCGTTGCAAACGCTCTGGCCTGGCGATTCTGCCTTTGATTTACTCGGTCGCCCCGAAAGAAAAAGACGTCCCCGTCGTAGGTGGAAATTTTGGTGGGAACGTGATTTCAGCAACGCTGACCGAAAGTAAATACACCTTGCGTCGCCCGGACCCCGGCTATATCTACCTGCTCTACCCCAACAAGCACTGGCGAGGCTACCACATTGATAGCGCTGGCTATCCGCGTTATTACCCTGATCTCCTCACGGAAGACATGCCGTCAGCGATACCGCTCGAATCAGAGGTACCTGCCTGTGAGCGACTGGGAAAAACACATACCGGGATCGAAGCGATCTGCATAGAGCCTTCGGGGACGGTGAAAGTGCCTGTATGGATCGCCTACAGTCGGCACAAATGGACGAAATCTGTACGCGATGCGCACGCCAAAGCGCCACAGAACCGGATGCAAGCCATCATGCTCGTCGATGGCGGCACGTTTAGTCATGCCGAAGAGGCCAGTGCGGAGGCCTTCAAAAAATGGGCGGTGGATTTCAACCCACAAGCAGTCAAGGCGTTTAACGAGATTCGCAGCAGCGCGACACCAATTCAGGACATCTCGGTACGCGCGGAATCCCTTGCCAAAGCCATGCTCGGCATGAGCGGGGCACTCGGCAAGCCGGGCTTGATCATGGCGCTGCACGACCCGATCGGGATCGCTGCTTCGCTCAACGACTATCGTAATCAACAAGTCGAAAAGGTACTGGCGCAGGACAAGAACACCACAGAACGGGACCAGGAAGATTTCACTGTCGTCACCGTCATTGAAAACCTACGCGACAATCTCACCAAGAACGAGGGGGACTGGCCGCGCCACGAAAAGCATCTGGACAGCGCCAAATACGATGCGGCGAAAAAGAAGCTGGAAGCGCACCTGAGTGAAGCCCAGCGCGTCGAAGCGATGTCTGCCGATTACGAAAAATGGATGAATGGCAAAGCAACGCAACTGGTTTTTGCCAGCGATTTTGAAAACAAGGATCTGGCTTGCCGCAGAGCGCTTGAAGACGGCTTTACGGTATGCGTTCAGGGCTCCGGTGTAACCAAAATCGAACGGGAAAAGATTTGGGAACCCTGGTTCAGCGATGAACAGAGCCTGCTCTGGAAAGCTGCAACCGCCAACGACAAGAACATCCTTGACGAGTTGAGCGCTGGGAAGATCGACAAGACCTACGATGCCGGCAAAGGCGCCATCGGCGCTTTCAAGGAAACCGAATGGTTCGCCCATCTGCACCAGGTCTGGGGAAAAATTAAGCAACAGCGTGCACAACTTGTTGAATACCGGCAGGCAACGCATACCCTGGCGCTGACGCTGGGCGGTCAACTCAGCTGGCTGCAGAAAAAGAACAACAAGCTCTACCTGCAGACGATGGCCCGTTTTGCCACCGTTCTGGTAACCCGTGACGACCTTCTGGTCGTACCGCAGAACGTCACCAGCAGCGCGCGAAACTTCGTGCGTTGGGCGCAAGAAGCCTTTCTCGGCAAACCGAATGTCGACGTGCCCATGGCCGCGGTCGGCGGAGCCAACAGCAGTCATGGCCGGCCACGCATCATCAAACCTGGCGAGATTCCCGATGAAGAAGTCCGGCGCGCCGCCAAAGCGCTCGATGATGTTCTGGTCGTTGATCTCTCGGGCAACAATGGCATGCTCGGCTTCACCACCTGGGTGGCTAGCAAGCTTGAGCCCGGCAAACCCATGCCGGACACCCTCGATGACTTGTTCAAGCGCCTGAAGCTTGATCGGCAGCAATTCGTGCTGCCCGAGAAGTTCAAGTTCAACCCGCTGTCCGAACATGCTCGCGGCTTGAAAACAGCCCGCTTCGTCGACAAGCCGCTGTCAGCCATCAGTGGCATCTTCGCCATGACTTCGTTCATATCCGCCAGCAATGCCTTGACCGACGAGTTGAAGAAAGGGAAGAGCGCGGATGAGGAAAAGCAACTCGCAGCGATGGCGGGAATGGCAACCGCCGTCACGTCGGCAATTGCGGCAACGCTCGAATTCAAGGCAGCCAATTTGATGATTGCGCAAAAGGGGGCAACGACATTTGGGGTGCGGGTGCTGGGTGGTGTGGCGGCTGGGTTGGGAGCAGCGGTAACAGCGACTGATGCTTATTTTGCTTGGAGAAATGCGAGCAAATTGTCTTCAGAAGGGGATGATGATGCGGCGATGAGTGCATTTAAGGGAGCGAAGGCAGGAACCGCAGGGGCAATTTCCGGCGCAGTTGTCGCGTGGATGATTTTTGTCGGCACAGGCGGTATTGCCCTAGCCATCGCGATTGGTGCTACGGTCATCACTGTTGGTGCCAGTGTGATTTTTGGCATACAGGCCGACGATAAAACCGACACCGAACTCGAAAAATGGCTCAACCGCTGCCGTTTCGGCACGCATTCGCGTCCCGACTGCAAAGCCCCGTTCTCCAATCTCGAGGAAGAAATGACGGTCCTGCGCCAGGCCATCTATGCCGTCCAAATCGTAACGCGTACCTGGGCCGAATCCGCGACGCTTCGCAACTACCTGACCCTGGGGGTACCGTTCTATGCTACCGATAGCGAACTGGAAATCCAGTGGTGGGGAACAAGTCCCGACGGTCAGCCCAGACAGATCGAGCAGGCGATATTCTCCAAGGGGGCGCTCAAAGCGGCTTCGGTCAGGCAACCGCAGGCCGTGGTCGGCGGTGAACTGACCCCAACGCAGAAAGGCAAAGCATTGGCGGTAGAAGGCGAACTCCTCGTTCGCCGGCCACCGTTGAATCTGCAACGCAATCCACAAGGCACGGGTTGGGTAATACAAGTGGGTAGCGTTTTGCGGGATGTCAGTACGGTTCCATATTTCACCGAGATCGTCGTCAAGGTTCGCTACAAACCCGACACCAAAACCTGGCCGGAACTCGTCGTGGAGGCCCAGACATGATCAAGTGGCTCAAGCTCTTGTACACGTTCAAGCTGCCTGCGAACTATTTCAGGATTGATGGGAGTGTCAAGGCAGAACCGAGTAGCCGGGGAACGCAGGTATTGCGGCTGGATGAGAATGCAGCGCTGATCGATACCCGGCAACAGGCGCATCCGATGGTGGCGGGTATGGCGCCATGGATTATCGCGGGTATTTTTTTCATGTGTTACTTCTTGGTCACGGGGATAAATGATCTTTTGTTCCCTCGCCCCACTAACGAACCCCCAGCTAGTTTGGTATCTCATATAGTAGATTGGGTGATGCTCGCAATGTTCTTTTACGTCCTTGCAACCGCCTGCTGGCTGGTCCACATGCTCATCATCCAACCCTCACCCTCCCCACTCCTCCTCGACCGCAAGGCACGCAAGGTTTACGGTTCCTACCGGGGGAAACTGGTCGAAATGGACTGGAACCGGGTCAAGCCGGCGATTACGCGTGGCGCCATGGCGAATCGGGGTGGGGTGATGACGCTCTACAACTTCAGTCTTGCCCAGTTCGCCGCAGGGCAGGAGCCGAGCAACAAGACGGTCGAATGCGGCATTCTGTTGAGTTCGGCCAATATCGGTATGGAACCCTGTGTGGCCTTGTGGGAGTTCATCCGCATCTACATGGATGAAGCGCCGGAGAAGTTGCCTGCCACCGAAGTGTCGCCCGAGACCAGCGACTGGACGCAAAAATGGCTGGAGCGTGGCCCCTATGGCAGCATTTACCTCGGGCAGCCGATCATCACGCTATTGCGTGAGAACAATGGCGTGCCACGCTTTGATTTCTGGATTTCCGTCGCCGTCTGGTTCATGGCCCCCGGCATGTTCTTCTCGCTCTACGACACCTGGCTGCGACCGCAAATCCGCCTCAAGCCAGAATGGATTCCAGCGCTGCCCACAGACAGCAATCCCTACGCCATCACCCTAGCGGACGACAGCGACCGCCCCTTGCGGGAAAAGGGCGCTCGGCTCGTCATACTCTGGACCGTAGCGCTTATGGTCAGCGGCTGCGCTAGCTGGTGGTGGGTCATTTCGGCTTTGGTCAGTGCATGAGGTTCCCTCGGTTTTTCGTCTGCCAAAGGGTGGATTTCATGCTACCAGTTTTTCCTGATGTTGCCTGGAGAGCCAATCTGCCAGGAACTGCATAGGCGACTTGTAGCCGAGGGTTGAATGCTGCCGCTTCCGGTTGTAGAAGACCTCAATGTATTCGAAGCTGGCGGCCTTCATGTCGGTATGAGTGGCATAACGAATCCCATGCACCCGCTCGTTCTTGAAGCTGTTGAACCAGCTCTCCGTCGGCGCATTATCCCAACAATTCCCCTTTCGACTCATCGAGCAGGTCATGCCGTATTCCCTGAGCTTGTCCTGAAACGCATGGCTGGCGTACTGGCTGCCCCGGTCGGAGTGGTGCAACAAGCCCGGCGCTGGTTTCTTGCGGAACCAGGCCATGGTCAGCGCATCCGTCACGATGTCCGCCGTCATGCGCGGCTTGAGCGACCAGCCGACAACTTCGCGATTGAACAGGTCGAGCACGATGGCCAGGTAGAGCCAGCCTTCATCGGTCCACAGATAGGTGATGTCTGACGTCCATACTTGATTCGGCGCCACCGGGGTAAAGTTTCTGGCGAGCAGGTTTTCCCCTACGGGCAGTCCGTGTTTCGAGTCCGTCGTCACTTTGTAGCGCCGCTTGTGACGGGCGTAGATCTCGTTCTCACGCATCAGTCGTTCCACCCGTTCCTTGCTGGCCGAGAAGCCTCTGGTACGCAACTCGCGGACCATTCGCGGGCTGCCGTAGGCGCCTTTGAGTTCGGCATGAATGGTACGGATAAGCGCCAGCATCTGGCTCTCCGACAGGCGCTTTCGGTCCGGCTTGCCGCCTCGCTTCCAGGCCCGATAACCACTGATACTGACCTCGAGCACCTCGCACATTTCGGCGAGCGCAAACGCATTTCCCTGCTCGGCAATCCAGGCGTACTTCACAGAACATCCTTTGCGAAGTACGCCGCCGCTTTTTTTATGATTTCAAGCTCCCGCTTGAGCCGGAGATTCTCGGCTCGTAGCCGCGACAACTCCATTTCTTCCGGTGTCACCACCTCAAGCTTCCCCCGAGATGGCGTTTCCCAAGGGCGAACCAAATTGGGGGGCTTTTCGGTGACAACCACCAGGAAGTACTTCAAGAAGAAGGCTGCACTCGTCTGAGCTTCCCCCGCAATGCCGTCCGCAAGGGAATGGCGCGATTAGCGCATGATCGCCGTGATGATATCGACGTCCCTGCGCAGGGGCGGGTCTTCCGGTGACTTCTGCTGACGCTTCGCCGATTTATTCATGGCGAGTTTTTTTGGCGACGCCTTGCGCGCCATTTTGTTTTTTTGGGGTTTGACCGGGCGTTTTGCGGTTTTCGCCTTTACCGGCCCAGCCGATGGGGGTTCTTCCAGGACGAGCAGGGGATTGCTCTGTGCCTTGGTGAGATCTTCGGCGGAAATATTCGGCGAGATTTCGGGAGGCGCTGCCTTTGTTGCGCTTGCCGTGGGCAGCACTTCGGTTTTGCTGACGGTGATTGGCGCAGGAGTACTGGCGGCAGCAAGGGGGGGCGGTGCTTCGGACTTCGGCAGGAGTTGCGGGCCGTAGAAAAGGGCGAGCAGGAGGAGCAGGGTGCTCAGGCTGAGCAGCGCGGTCGCTATGGCAAGGTCCATGCCTTCGCGCTTTTTCCCGGCTGGATTGCTGACCAGGCGGGCGTATTCGGGATCGAGATCTTTCAGGATGCTCATGAAAATCGATTCATCATTTAATGAATTGGATGCGGACTTTGAAAAAATCCTGTTTCAAAGTTGCAAGATGCAGCCATTATATGAAAAACGCAAGTTCACGGCTGCATTCGTTTGTACTAAAATCCCGACTCCCCAATGGCATGTCGCTGGCAGCCTGGCGGAAAATTCCATCTATACATAGACCAACGGGCGGAGTCGGGCTTGGTTGTTGCAACGATCGCTGCATATTTCTTTCTGGTTGCGTTTGCCGCCGTACTTGTCGCATTTCCCGCCTACCGTAGCCGCGTGACGGCGCTTTTCTGGGGAGTGCTCGACGCCGGGGCCGTGCCGACGCAGCGTTTCGCCCGTGGCGCCTGGGATGCGCTCCTTGCTTCGGGCCGGGCATTGAGCCTGGCGCGTCGGCGCGTGGTGGCCTTTGTTGCCGGCAATCGCTTGCTGGTGTCCTTGACCGGCGTGGCCTTCGTGTTGCCGACGCTGATTGCCTGGTGGTTTGGCGGCTTGAGCCTGTTTTCGTTCAGCGACGCGGATCAGCAATTTTCGGTAGGCCGGCAGATCGCCCTGCTGCTTGAGGGGGAGCAACTGGTGCCGCCGGCGCCATTGCCGCCGGAAGCTTTCACGACCCGGGAAGTGGAGATGGTCCGTCCCGATGCGGCGCACGCGAGCCGGGACTGGCTGCGTCTTGACGAGGAATTCCGGCAGCGCTTGCTGGTGGCGTTCAAGCTGATGAAGGAGCGCCACGGTTACGAAATGGTGCTGATCGAGGGCTATCGCTCGCCGGAGCGGCAGGCCCAGTTGGCGGCGCAAGGGAGTCACGTGACGCATGCTGGCGCCTACAGGAGTTATCACCAGTACGGTCTGGCCGCCGATTCGGCTTTTCTGAAGGACGGACGGATCGTCATTTCGGAACGCGATCCCTGGGCGATGCGCGGCTATGCGCTGTACGGGGAAGTCGCCGAACAACTTGGGCTGACCTGGGGCGGACGCTGGAAACTGCTGGATTACGGACATGTCGAGTTGCGCCGGGCCGGTGTGCTCGGGCGGACGACTGAATGATGTCAGTTCGGAAAAATCACGGAAGGAGGGGCTGATGAGCCGACCATTCATCTTGCTGGGTGACAAGACGGACCATGGTGGCGTCGTCATTTCGGCGTCGGGGACGAGCGACTGGAACGGGCGCGGGATCGCCCGCATCGGCGACAAGGTGACCTGTCCGAAAAAGGGGCATGGCAGCGTGACGACCATCGTCACCGGCGATCCGACGGCGATCATCGACGGCCAACCGGCCGCCCGGCATGGCGACAAGACCGCCTGCGGCGCGACCTTGCTGGCCAGCCAGTGGCAGACGACGGATTGAGACAAGACTGGCTGGCATGCGCTCCGTTGTAGTCAAAACGCTGTTGGGCAGCTTTCTGGTTCTGGCGATCATCTGGGCGCTGATCCTGGGCTGGTGGCAGTCGAACGATTTTTCCCCGTCGCCGGGGGAGATGCTGCTTTATCTGCTGGGGGTTCCGCTGGCGTTGATCGTCGGCTATCTCCTGCTGCAGGGTTTCATCGAGCATCTGAAAAAACCGCTGGAGGTGGCGGCGCCAGGCGCGCCTGCCGCGCGTGACGACGATCCGCTGGCCAGAGCGGGCGCGGCGAGCGATGCGGCGGAGCGGAACTGGTCGCTGTCCTTGCTGGCGAGCCATGTTTCGCTGGCGAGCGGCAAATCGGCGGCAGAGGCGCTGGCTGCAGTCGCCGAAGGCCGCCGGCCGGCGCCGAGTTCGCGGCTGCAGGACGACGAGGGCTTCCCGGCCTTCGTCGCCGAAGTGGCAGATCTCGATGTCGACGAGCTGACGGAGCAACTGCAGGCAACGCAGCCGGCGCTCGTGCAGGTGGACGAATCCCCCGCTTTCGTGCGCGCGCTGGGCTTGCTCGACAGCGTCATCGATGCCGTCCGCAACGATATCGATCCGCTGCGTGAGGCGAACCCGGAGAGTTTTCATCTGAGCGTGCTCTGCCTGTTGCCGGAAACCTGGGAGCCGGCGCTGATGCCGATGCTGCGCCAGTACCTCGGCGATCGTCTGGCCAACGATGTGCCGGGCGTTGCCGCAGAAATCATGGTCTTGCAGGCGAAGAACGAGGTGGACGCGTTGCGCCAGCTCGATGCGGCCATCGTCCGTTGCAACCGCGACCCGCTCGATGACGAGTTCCTGCTCGTGCTGGGCACGGTGTCGGCGGTCGACGAGGACTGCATCGCGCAGTGGGCGGGGCAGGGCAGGTTATTCACCGCCGCGTGCCAGGACGGCTCGATTCCCGGCGAAGGCGCCGTTGCGCTGCTGCTGACCCGGCAGGCGACGGTCGACCGGCTGCAGCGCGACAATGTGCTGACCGTCAGCCGCCTCGTCCATGGCAGCCGGGACAAGCGCCTTGATGCCGGTGGGCGGATCGGCGGCAAACTGATCGCCGGGCTGTTCGGCAGCCTGCTCGAAACGACGGCGACCGATCCGGCGAACCTCAATGCCGTCCTGCTCGATACCGATCACCGGGCGGCGTACATGACCGAAGCTCTGGAAGGACTGGGCGAAGGCATCGCTCATCTTGATCCGCTCAAGGATGTTCTGGCGATCGGTCTGGTTGCCGGCAGCCTGTCCCCGGTCGGTGGTTTGCTGGCGCTTGCCGCCGCCAGTGCCAGAAGTCTTGCCGAAAATGCCCCCGTGCTCTGTCTGAGTAACCACCACCCGCTCGAAAGAGCCATGCTGCTCGTTCGCCCGGCCCCCGCCAGCGACACCGAAACCTCCGCCTCCTGAATGCCTGAACGATGTATCGACTCCGATCCCTCCTGACCGATTCCCGCTTTCTTTCGATCGTCGGCATCGCCGCCCTGACGGCGTTTTTCTTTCTCGGCGCCAGTACGCTGAAGGTGGCCCTGATCTGGGCGGCAATCGCCAGCGGCGTGCTCCTGGCGATCTGGGGTGTCGTCTGGTGGATTCGGCGGCGCCGCGCCCGGCAAGCCGGAGAGGCGATCGGCACCATGCTCGAGACGCCGGACGAGAAGCTGCAGAAGAAAGGCGCCTCGGCTTCCGCCGTCGAGATCGAGGCGCTCAAGAAACGCATGCACGAAGCCATCCGGACGATCCGCACGTCCAAGCTCGGGCAGGTCTCGGGGGCTGAGGCTCTGTACGAACTGCCGTGGTACATCACGATCGGCAACCCGGCCGCCGGCAAGAGTACGGCGATCGTCAACTCCGGGCTGAAATTTCCCTTCGACGACGGCGGCAACGCGATCATCAAGGGCATCGGCGGCACCCGCAACTGCGACTGGTTCTTCACCACCGAAGGCATCCTGCTCGACACCGCCGGCCGCTATTCGGTGCATGAGGAAGACCGCGAGGAATGGCTGGGTTTCCTGCAACTGCTCAAGAAGAACCGGCCGCATGCGCCGATCAACGGCATCATCGTCACCGTCAGCATCGGCGAACTGATCGGCAATTCGCCTGCCTTCGCCATCAGCCTGGCCAAGAACCTGCGCCAGCGCGTGCAGGAGCTGACCGAAAAGCTGGAAGTCTTCGCGCCGGTCTACGTGCTGTTCACCAAGGCCGACCTGATTCCCGGCTTCCACGATTTCTTCCTCGACCTGGAATGGACCGAGCGCGACCGCGTCTGGGGCGCGACGATTCCCTACGAGCAATCGACCGGCAACGAGCTGATCGCGCTCTTCGACCGCCATTTCGACGAGCTTTACGAAGGCCTGCGCGCGATGAGCGTGGCGCAGCTGTCGCGGGTCCAGGGCGAGAACACGATGCCGGGCTTGCTCATCTTCCCCTCCGAATTCGCGGCGATCAAGAACGCCCTGCGCGCTTTCGTGGCCACCCTGTTCGAGGACAATCCCTTCCAGTTCAAGCCGGTCTTCCGCGGTTTCTACATCACCTCGGCGACGCAGAGCAACGACATCACGCCGATTTCCAGCGAGCGCGTGCAGAAGAAATTCGCCCTCCAGGGCGGTGGCAGTAGCGGGGTGCGCACCGCGATGACCCATGGCTACTTCCTCAAGGAACTGTTTTCCAAGGTCATTTTCCCGGACCGCAACCTGGTCCGGCGCCACACCACCCGCTTCAAGATGCGTTTGCGTCAGGTTGCCGTGCTTGGGGCGCTGGGGGTGCTCGGTCTGACGCTAGGCGGCTGGAGCTGGTCCTACCTCAACAACCGCAGTCTGCTGGAGAATGTCCAGCAGGACATCACCCAGGCAATCCGCCTGCAGGAAGGCCGGATCGACCTGCAATCCCGCCTCGAAGCAATGGCGATCCTGCAGGACCGACTGGTCCAACTCGAACGCTTCAACGAGGAACACCCGTTGTCGATCGGCCTCGGCCTCTACCAGGGCAGGGAAATGGCCGACAAGCTGCGGATTGAGTATTTCCACGGCATCAACAGCATCATGCTGACGCCGGTGAAGGAAAACCTCGAAGCCTTCCTCATCGAGGTCAACCTGCCGGGCAATCAGCTCAAGCGCAAGGAAGCGGGCAATGCCGAGGCGATCCAGCGTACCGCCGCCAGCGGCCCCTATCGCGATGCCATCCCGTCGGACGTCGAGGACGGCTACAACGCATTGAAGACTTACCTGATGCTGTCCAGCCGCGAGCATGTGGATGCCGGCCATCTTTCCGACCAGATCACCCGTTTCTGGCGCGGCTGGCTGGAGGCCAACCGGGGAACGATGAGCCGCGAACAGATGATCCGTTCGGCGGGCAGCATCCTGTCCTTCCATCTCGAACACGCGAGCGACCCGCAATGGCCGTTGATCACGACCAACCTGGCGCTGGTCGACGAAGTCCGCGACAAGCTGCGCCGCGTCGTCCGCGGCATGCCGGCGGCGGAGCGGGTCTATGCCGAGATCAAGGCGCGGGCGTCCACGCGCTTTGCCCCGGTGACCGTCGCCAACATCGTCGGCCCCGACAATGCCACTCTGGTCACCGGCAGCAGCGTGGTCTCCGGCGCCTTCACCGCCGAGGCCTGGCGTGATTACGTGCAGGGCGCGATCAAGGAAGCGGCGACCAACGCCCAGAAGAACGCCGACTGGGTGCTGATGACCTCGACCAGCGACGACCTGACGCTCGAGGGAAGCCCGGAACAGATCCAGAAAACGCTGGTCGCGATGTACAAGCAGGATTACGTCGAGGAGTGGAAACGTTTCGTCCAGGGCGTCAGCGTCGCCTCGTTTGCCTCCTTCCCGGAAGCGGTGGCGGCAATGGGGCGGATCGGCGACCCGCAGAATTCGCCGATCGGCACTCTGGTGAAGGTGATTTTCGACCAGACCGCCTGGGACAATCCGTCAGTCGCCAACCTGGGGCTGGAACGCGCCCAGAAGGGCTTCATCGAATGGTTCAAGCGTTCGATCCTGCGCATGTCGCCGAGCCGGGTCCAGGTGGACGTCAATGTCGCGGCAGCCAAGGGCATCCCGATGGGGCCGGTCGGCCAGGAATTTGCCGGGGTGGCACGCCTGGTCGTGCCGCGCGATGGCGGCGATCCGCTGATCGATACCTATCTCAGCCAGTTGTCGAAGCTGCGGACGCGTCTGAACCAGTTGAAGAACCAGGGCGATCCTGGTGCCGGGGCGCTGCGCCTGATGCGCGACACGCTCAGCGGCAGCAATTCGGAACTGGCGGAAACCCTGCGTTACGTCGACGAGCAGATGCTCACCGGCATCCCGGACAATCAGCGCAACGTGCTGCGTCCCTTGCTGCTGCGGCCCCTGCTGCAGACCTACGCGGCAATCATCCGGCCGGCGTCGGAAGAACTGAACAAGACCTGGGTCGCCCAGGTCCAGGAACCGTTCAGCCGCAAGCTGGCGATCAAGTATCCGTTCTCGCCGCAAGCGGGGATCGAGGCTGGTCCGGCGGAAATCGCCCAGATTTTCGGGCCGGAAGGGGCGGTCGCGAAGTTCGCCGAAAGCGCGCTCGGCGGTCTGGTCGAGCGCCGGGGCAACACGATCACGCCGCGCACCTGGGGCGACCTCGGTCTGGCGCTGCAGGCGGATTTCATGAACGGCTTCTCGCGCTGGGTGGCACCGCTGGAAGGTGGCGTCGCCGCCGACAACCAGGGCGCCAGCCAGGCGCAGACCGTCTTCATGCTGCGCCCGCAGCCGGCGGCGGGGACGATTGCGTATGTCGTCGAAGTCGACGGGCAGAAACTCAACTATCGCAACGGCGCGTCGCAGTGGGCCAACTTCATCTGGCCCAATCCGGCGGAAACGCCCGGCGCGCGCATCATGGCCACCACCTTCGACGGCGAGACGATCGACATCATCAATTTTCCGGGGCGTTTCGGCCTGGAGAAGATGATCAACTCGGCTGCGCGGACCCGCCAGCCCGATGGTTCCTTCCGCCTGAAGTGGGCGAACCGCGGGGTTGAGGTAAGCATTGATCTGCGCCTGCTGAGCAGCCCGCAGGCGCAGTCGGGGCGCTCGAACGATGGAGGAGGGGAGCGCAGCTGGAACGGCATGAGCCTGCCGCTGGCGATCGCCCAGGTCGAGCCGGCTGCTGCGCCCGTGGCAAGCGAGCCGGCTGCGACTTCGCCGGCGGCGCCGCCTCCCACCTCACCAGCGCCTGCCACGGCAGGAGGTGCGCAATGAATACTGGTGGCAAGGGCGCGGTCTGCTTCGGCAAGATTCCGTCACGCGGCGATTTCATCAAGGGCGGTGGCCAGCACCAGTTGATCCAGGTGCTCGACAAATGGGTCACCCAGGCGATGGAGCAGTTGTCCGAGGACCCGCGCTGGAAAACCGCCTACGACAATGCGGTCGGCATCGATTTCGTCTTTGCCGGAGCGCGCAGCCGGATTTCCGTGGTCGGTCACATCCGGCCGAGCGGCGATGCCTCGGGCCGGCGTTTTCCCTTCATCACAGCCGGCACCATCGAGCGCGACGATGCGCTGGTCTTCCGTTGCGCGCCGGTGGCGCTGGTGCAGATTTTCGGCGAACTGGCCGGCGTCTGCGAAGCCGGCCTGCAAGGCGCCGAAGTTGCCAGCCTGCTGGCAACGCTGGAAGGTATCGATGCGGCCGGCGAGTTCGCCCGATCATTGCAAAACGACCCCCTGGGGAACTTCGTGCGCCGCACGACCCTTGAAATCCTGGCGGCGATGCTTGGTTCTCCGGACTGCTCGGCAGTACGCCGGACCATCCTTGCCATCGGCCTGCTGATGCGTCCCTTGCTGGGGCAGGGCAATGCCGTGGTCGACAAGGAACTGGTCTTCGCCTTGCCCAGGGACGAGCGCAACCGCAATCTGGTCGCCGGCTTGTGGATCTACCTGGTGACCGCTTTCCTGCGCAAATCCGGTGTCGAAGCGCAGTTCCTCATTCAGCGGGCGCCACAGGCCCCGCGGCTGGTCATCGGTTTCAACGGCAGCTCGGCCGCGGCCCTGGCTGCTGCGATAGCGCCGGAGTCGGGCAGCGAGCGGGTGATTTCCCTGGTCGATCCGGAATGGGTCGATCAGCAGCTTGCCGCCAATCGGGAGTACGGCGTTGCCAAGCTTTCCGCCTATCTCGAACAGCCCGCCATCACGCTGGAACTGGCGATTCAGACGTTCCGCGAAGTCTACCTGGGAGAATGAGCATGAAATTCCGAACCATCGCGGCAAGCCTGGCTCTGCTTGCCTGCCTGCTGCCTTCGGCCCAGGCCAATCCTCCTGGAGCCGTCATCGCCAGCGGCGTGGTCCCCGACGAAGCCGCGCGGGCGGCGATTCTGAGCCGGCTACGCGAGGTTTTCGGTGCCGCCAACATCGTCGACCGGCTGGAAGTCGGCGGCGTCGTGCCGCCGCCCAACTGGGCGGATTACATGGGCAAGCTGCTGACCGAAAACCTCAAGGAAGTGCACAAGGGGCAGATGCAGGTCACCGGCACCCGCGTCGCGCTGAAAGGCACGGTTGCCAACGAGGCGTTGCGGCAGCAGGTGGTGAGCAAGATCGCCCTCGCGCTGAATCCGACCTATACCGTCGACAACGCCCTGGTGGTTGCCGGTCCGGCCGCCCAGGAAGTGCTCGACCGGACGCTGTCGAACCGCATCGTCGAGTTTGAAAGCGGGTCGGCGACGCTCACTGCCAAAGGAATCGTCATCCTTGATGAGATGGTGGCAGCGATGAAACAGATCGGCATGCCCAAGGTGCAGATCATCGGCCACACCGACAGCTCCGGTAACCGCCAGGCCAATGTCAGCCTCAGCCTGGCCCGTGCCAACAGCGTGCGCGACTATCTGGTCAGCAAGGGGATTCCGGCCGAATCGCTGACTGCGATGGGTTCCGGGCCGGATCATCCGGTCACCAGCAACGCGACGGCGGAGGGCAGGGCACGCAACCGCCGCATCGAGTTCCGGCAAACTGGCTAGGCGGCGCTCGCTCGAAGAGCGCCGGGTATTCAGGAAGCGCTGTCGGTGTCGTCCGGTAACATGGCGTTGACGCCGAGCAATTCCTCGACGTGAGACAGCGAGGCGTCGTCCTTGACGACGCTGCGCAGCCACTGGTGTAGCGGCATCGTTCCCCATTTGGCGGCCTTCTGCGCCAGATAGGCAACCGGGCTGTGCGGTTCGGTGCGGCGGAAATAGCCGGCGATTTCCTGCAGCAGATAGATCGCGTGCTCGCGGGAGCGAATCGGCCCGGCCTGTTTTTCACCGGCAAGCTCGCCGATTCTTGGCTCCATCCTGCCTGGCATTGAAAACATGGCTTCCTTGTCCTCCGTCTCGGAAACGATTCCGGCTTCCGGCTGGTTAACGGGAAGATCGCCACCCGCCTGGCGCCGGAAGAAATGCATGATTTCCTGCAATGCTTCGAGGCTCGCTCCGAAAGCAGGCGATTGCTCGCCCAGCAGAGGATCGACGACTTCCTGCAAGCGCTTGATCGCGCCCTGCAGGCGTTCGGCAGACTGCAGTTGGGTGAGGAAGTAGGCGCGCGGCGTATCCTTGAGCGCAGCCTCGAATACTTCCATCGTCAGCATGCCGTTGCGCGCCGCTTCCTCGGCATAGGACGAGTTGAGTTCGACATTCTTCGCCACGTTGCGGGCGGCTTCCCGGTCAATGCTGGAATATTGCCCCTTCTTCGACTTGGTCAGCGGAATTTCGCGGATCAAGCGGGCGGATTGGTTGACCAGCCAGTCGAGCACGCCGACCCGGACATCGTCGTCGGCGTCTTCCGGCAGCGGATGTATCGCCGCCCAGAAATTTTCCGCCAACCCCGCCAGTAGCCAATAGCCTTCGGCCAGACCGTCGAGACCGGCGGTCTTGGCACGCGCCTCAATCATCCATGCCGCCAGCCGCAAGTCCTTGGTTTTCGTAGTGAGCAGGCGTTCGCCGAGACGAATCACTGCCGGCCAATCCGCCTCCTTGATCGTTGTTACCCATTCGCCTTGGGAAATCGACGGATCGTCAAAGCGCCGGGCTTCCTGAATCTCGTCGAACTCGGAAGAAAAGATCATGTCTTCGCCGCAAGGACCGGCGCTACCTACCAGGGGACGCAACAAGTTTCTAACTCCTGAGGTTTTAACATGCAGGCGATCCCAAGGAGATGGCTGCATATGGCTAATTCATACAAAGATGCCATTCTAATAAATTGGGACTCGGTTGTCAGAAGCGCATCGCGAATCCGGTTATAAAACGCGCATAATTTGTATTATGTTAAATAATGTGTGCAAAAGGGATCTGCTCAGCGCGCCAACCTCATGCCTGATGTCAAACCTCCGACTACAATGATCGCGATGTTCGCCGCTCCCCCTCCGCCGCAACGTGCCTTTTACCTGGCCTGCCTGCTCTCCATCGCCCTGCACCTGATGGTCCTGTTCGTGCCGCGCCATGAGCCAGCGGCCGGGCAGCGCCTGCCGTCGCGGCTCGAGGCCAGGCTGCAGCCGCGTCCGGCGAGCGTGCCCGAGGCCCCGGCCAGCATCGCTGCTCCACCGCCGCCCGCCGCCGCCAGGCCGGCAGCGCGCCGCCCGGTCCTGAGCAGCAAGCGGCCCGGCGCGACCAGCGCGCCGACCTGGAGCGCCGCCGAAAAGGCCGAGATGAACGATTTCCTCGACGAACTGGCGCGCGCCCCGCGGCCGACGCTGGCCCAGCGCTCGCGGGCGATGGCGCGCGAGGAAGGCCGGCGGCTGGCGGCGCAGGACGAGGCCGAGGAAGCGCTGCTCGAATTGCGCCCGAACGCGCCGCCGATCCATCCGTTCAGCCTCGAAAGCTATCTCGACGGCATGATCCGCCGGCTCAACCGCAGCGCCCGCTACGTCAGCAACGACAAGCGCGCGCTCGGCGTGCAGACGGCGGCGATCCAGTTCCGCCTCAACCCGGACGGCACGCTGAAGAGCTTCGTCGTGCTCAAGGCCGGCGACCAGGGCGCGGAAATCGCCTTCATCAAGGCGATCATCGAGCGCTCGCTGCCGTTTTCACCCTTTCCGCCGGACATCGACCGCGCCGCGCGCTCGCTCGGGATCACCATCTGCATCCGGCCGGGCAGCGGTGACGGCGATTTCGGCTTCTCGCGGATGCAGGGCAGCCGCTGCTGAGCATTGACGCTGCCGCGGCAATGTCAGACAATGAGAACTATTCTTAAAAACTGACGCAAGCCACGCCCATCGGGCCAGCCAGCATTCCTTTCCGGAGCTTCCCTTGGCCTGCGCTGCCCCGTCCGATTCCCTGTCGACGCTCTACCGCGACCACCACGGCTGGCTGGCCGGCTGGCTGCGACGCAAGCTCGGCAACGGCCACGACGCCGCCGATCTCGCCCACGACACCTTCCTGCGCATCCTCGCGGCGCGCAACGCGGCGGCGATCGAGGAGCCACGCAAATACCTGGCGACGATCGCCAAGGGCCTGGTGGTCGACCGCTTCCGCCGCCAGAGCATCGAGACCGCCTGGCTGGAAACGCTGGCGGCGCGGCCGGAGCCGCTGGCTGTTTCGCCGGAGACGCGGGCCCTGATCCTGGAAACCCTGCTCGCCATCGATCGCATGCTCGACGAACTCGGCCCGCGCGCCCGCGAGATCTTCCTCCTTGCCCAGTTCGAGGGTCTCACCTACGCCGCCATCGGCGAACGCCTCGGCGTTTCGGTGACGACCGTCAAGAAGCACCTGGCGCGGGCGCTGGCGCACTGCCTGATCCTTGCCGAGGGCTGCTGAGATGGCCGGTCGCGAACTGCCGCGGGCAACCCTGGAGGCCGCAGCGCACTGGTACGTGCAGTTGAACGACGCGACGACCGCGGCCGCCGAGCGCGCCGCCTGGGAACGCTGGCTCGCCGCCGACGCCAGCCACCGCCAGGCCTGGGCGCGGATGCAGGCGCTCAGCCAGCGGCTGCACGCGGTGCCCGGCGAGCTTGCCGGGCCGACGCTGAGCGGCGCCCGCGAGCGCCGCCGGCGCACGCTCAAATTGCTCACGCTGCTGCTCTCGGGCGGCGGCACGCTCGCCCTGCTGCCCGAACTCGAGGCCGGCTGGCAGGTCGCCGCCGCCGACCTGCGTACCGCCACCGGCGAGCGGCGCCGCGTCGTCCTCGCCGACGGCGGCAGCCTCGACCTCAACAGCGCTTCCGCGGTCGACGTCGATTACGGTGCCAATTTGCGCCGGCTGCGCCTGCTCGCCGGGGAAATTTTCGTCAGCACCGCCGCCGATCCGCGCCCCTTCGAAGTGCACACCGGGCACGGCGCAATCCGCGCCCTCGGCACCCGTTTCGGCGTCCGCCTCGACGGCGCGACGACGCGGGTGGCGGTGCACCAGCACGCGGTCGAGATCCGCCCGCTCGCCGGCCCGCCGCGCCGGCTGGCGGCGGGCGAAGAGGTCGATTTCGACGCCGCCGGCGTCAGCCCGAGCCAGCCCCTGACGGCCGGCAGCGGCGCCTGGCGCGACGGCCGCCTGATCGCCATCGACCGCCGCCTCGACGATTTCCTCGGCGAACTCGCCCGCCACCGCCGCGGCCATCTCGCCTGGTCGCCCGCGGTCGCCGGACTGCGCCTGTCCGGCGTCTTCCGCCTGGCCGACAGCGATGCCGTGCTCGACAACCTGGCGGCATCGCTGCCGATCCGGCTGCATTTCCTGACCCGTTACTGGGTTCGCGTCGACGCCGCTTGAGAATTATTTGCATCCCGGGGTTGCTCTTTTTTTCCGCCATCCGGCCAACCAGTAGAGAGGCGCGCCCGCGCCCGTCCACGGTCAACCCGGAAAAAAGAGGAATTTTCACCATGACGCCACCCTTCCCGTCGCGCCCGCGACCCATCGCCGGCGCCCTGCGCGCCGCCCTGCTCGGCCTGGCCCTGGCCGCCCCGCTGACGCTGGCGACGATCGCGCCGGCACAGGCGCAGAGCGCCGCGCGCAGCTACCAGATCGCCGCCGGCCGGCTCGACGCGACGCTCACCGCCTTCGCTGCCGCCGCCGACATCACCCTCTCGTTCGACGCCGCCCAGACGCGCGGCCTGCGCAGCGCCGGCCTCAACGGCGCCTACACCACCGCCGGCGGCCTCGCCCGGCTGCTCGAAGGCAGCGGCCTGGAGGCCGTGCACCGCGGCCAGGGCAACTACGTGCTGCGCCCGGCCGGCGCGCCGCCGGCCGGCGAAACGACGCTCAAGGCGATGACCGTCTCGGCCAACCAGCTCGGCGAGATCACCGAAGGCAGCGGCAGCTACACGCCGGGGACGATCGCCACCGCCACCCGGCTAGTGCTGACGCCGCGCGAGACACCGCAGACCATCAGCGTCGTCACCCGCCAGGAGATGGACGACTTCAACCTGACCTCGATCGACGCGGTGATGGCGCATACGCCGGGCATCAGCATCGTCACCATGGACAGCGAACGGACCGCCTACTACGCGCGCGGTTTCCCGATCAACAACTTCCAGTACGACGGCATTCCGATGACCCGGAACGCCTCCTACTCGGCCGGCAACACGCTCAGCGACATGGCCATCTACGACCGCGTCGAGGTGCTCAAGGGTGCCACCGGCCTGCTCACCGGCAGCGGCGACCCGGGCGCGACGATCAACCTGATCCGCAAGAAGCCGACCAAGGATTTCCACGGCGAAATCAGCCTCGGCGCCGGCACCAACGACACCTACCGCGGCCAGCTCGACTTCAGCGGCGACCTCAACCCGGCCGGCAGCCTGCGCGGCCGCGCCGTCGCCGCCTACGAGGACAAAAACTCGCACCTCGACGGCTACGAACGCCAGACGGCGACCTTCTACGGCATCCTCGAAGCCGATCTCGGCCCGACGACGCTGCTCACCGTTGGCGCCGACGCCCAGGACAACGACCCGACGCGCTCGACCTGGGGCGGCATCCCGATCTACGACGCCAACGGCAACTTCAACAAGATGCCGCGCTCGTTCAACAACGGCGCCGACTGGAGCAGCTGGCAGCAATACACGCGCACCGCCTTCGCCACGCTCGAACACACCTTCGCCAACGACTGGCTGGTCAAGGCCCAGTTCAACCACCAGATCAACGGCTACGACGCGACGCTCGGCTCGGCCGGCTCGGGCAACCCCGACCCGGCGACCGGCGGCGGCATCACCACCTGGGAAGGCAAGTACGTCGGCAAGACCGTCGCCGACGCCGTCGACCTCTACGCCAGCGGGCCGTTCGAACTGCTCGGGCGCAAGCACGAACTGGTGCTTGGCGCCAGCGAGGCCAAACGGGTGTGGACCAACCGCAGCTACTGGGCCGGCAGCAACAACATCGCCGATTACTACCACTGGAACGGCAAGCTGCCGGAGCCGGACTGGGCCAACGCCGGCTGGCAAGGCAGGGACCGCGAAACCATCCGCGAGAGCGGCGCCTACGCCGCCGCCCGCCTCAACCTGCGCGACGACCTCAAGCTGATCGCCGGCAGCCGCGTGCTCAATTACGAAAACGAGACGATGAAGAAATCCGGCGTCATCGTTCCCTATCTCGGCGCCGTCTACGACCTCAACGACCGCTATTCGGTCTACGCCAGCTATACCAGCATCTACCAGCCGCAGAGCGCGCAGGACGCCCAGGGCAAGACGCTCGACCCGCTCGAAGGCCTCAACTACGAGGCCGGGATCAAGGGCAGCTTCTTCAACGGTCGCCTCAACGCCAGCCTCGCCTACTTCATCCTCGAGCAGGACAACTACGCCGAAGCCACCGGCGGCCTGACGCCGAGCGGCGGCACCGCCTACCGGGCGATCAGCGGCGTCCGCACCAAGGGTTTCGAGGCCGAGATCTCCGGCCAGCTGACGCCGCAATGGCAGGTGCACGCCGGCTTAAACCACAAGATCTCGCGCCAGCAGGGCAACAAGGTGGCCACGCTGACGCCTGAAAACCAGGTCACGCTGAGCACGACTTACAAGCCAGCGTTCGTTCCCGGCCTAAGCATCGGTGGCGGAGCACGCTGGCAGGACAAGACCTGGGGTAACGTCTCCGATCACAACTCGAACACCGTCAAGCACACCGTCAAAGACTACTGAGGGTCGGCCGGGATTCGTGTGAAATCCTCGAAAAACTCTGCTAACCGTTGGATTTAGCGTAGAAATCTGGCATCAACGATTTCGACTGATGGTGCCAACCGGACTTGTGGCTCAACTGTGGCGGATATCCCCCCTGATTACTTCTCCGGGTCAAAGAGCGGCTCTTGGTTTTCGGCATCCCCCTTGCGATGCCCGCCGCCTTTTGTTGCTGGTGCCTGACTGACGGTGAGCCTTTGCAGGATTTGTTCGTGGCTGGCCAATACTGCCTTTGCTGCGGACAACTCTGTCGCCAGGCGGAGCCCGGCTTGATTCGCATCCTGTAACTTTTCTGCGTGGCTTTGGTTTTCCACGAGTAATTCATCAATGCGTGCGGCACGCTGGGCCAGACGCTCTTCCTGTTGTTGATTCTTCAGTTCGGAAACAGCCAGATGTTCCCGGGCTGTACGCAGCGGACGAATCTCAGATTCCAAACGATGTAACTCGCTACGAAGATGGGCCTGCTCGCTGGAAAGACGGGCATTATCCTGATGGCTATGGATGAGTTCCTGCTGTTTCGCGTTCACCGTTTCCTTGGCTGCACGCAGTTCGCCCTGCAAGAACTGAATCTGCTGCTCGAACTGCCGCTGGTCCTGCTCCCGTTGTTCCTTCGCCGCCGTGCGGAAATGCTCCAGTGCCTCTCTGGCATGCTGGTGCTTTTCTTCCAACGAGATACGGTGCGCTTCCTCTTTCGTCTGTTGCCCTTCCATGTCCTGGATGTGCTGAGCCATTTGTGCTCGAAGAACTCTCTCCTCCTGAAGCGTGGCCAGGGTTTCGGCATGAGCCGATTTTTCTGCCGCAAACTCTACGGCTAGACGCTCAGATTGGCTGCGGAAGGATTCCACTTCATTACGTAACGCAGAGATGGTGTCGTTCTGCCCGGTAGTTTCCGCCTTGTGCTTTTCGGTCAGCGCCGCCAAACGCTGATCAGCTTCCTCATGCAAGCGTTCGGCCAGCCTGGCGGCCAGATCCTGGATGGCTTCGCTGACCGCGACCTGGTTGCCGGCGCTGCCGCCTTCCTCTTCCTCGATTTCCTTCAGGTAGCGGTGGATCGTGCCTTTCGAGCCGGTATCGCCCAACTCGCTGCGAATGGCGTCGATCGATGGATAGCGCCCCATCGCCAACAGGTTGTTACGCGCTCTGACGACTTCTGATTTGTAGATTCCGGCTCTGGCCATGGCATCCTCGAATTTCATACCGTATTACGTAATACGATAATACATACTAAATATTCGAAATTCAAGGTGGCTGAAATACGATTTATAAGACGTGATAATGGTTGATTATTTGTTGTGATAAGCAATCGAGCGGAAAACTCATGTAAGAGTGGAACGAAATAAACGGTTTGCTTCCTGACAATTTTCGTACGAAAACTTTCAAAAACGTAACGCAGGGGTCAGCTTCTTGTTGGTATCGGAATCCTAAGATGGCATCACGGTTGGACGAGATGAGTCCGACACGATTAACCCGATTTCACAAGGAGAGAACCATGAAAACGAAATTTTCCCAACTGGCCCTGATTGCAGCGATTAGCTTTGCTGCAGCTGGAACGAGCTACGCTCACGAGGATTATTCCGAGGCTGGCACCAATCATTGGCTGAGTCATGTTTCAGAAGCCAAGGGCGCGCCCACAGCCAATCAACTGGCCCCGTATGGCTACGCTGCGTCGAGAAATGCCGATCGCGAAGTCACGCTGTCTAGCGGAAGCAAGTATCTGAACGTCACCCGCTTGGAGACCATCAAGATCAATCTTGGTGGCAAGAGTGTCGTTTGGACCTTCGATACGTTGGGTACCGCCTCCTTCCCGCTCTCCAAGATCGTATCGGGCGCTGATGGTATCACCGTGTATGTGACCGAAAACCCTGCCTACCAGGGCGGTTGATTAACCTGACTGCTGGGTGACGGAATCGTCATCCAGCAGTTGGCAAATTGTCAGGAGCCCCCCCCTACTATTCACATTGCAGTACAACACTTTCTAAGGAGATGAACATGTTGAAGAAAATGCTCGCAATCCTAGCCCTGAGTTCTCTGGGTGTTTCCGCCTATGCCGTTGATGCATCCCAAGTTGAGAAGTCCATCGAACTCAAAGACGGCTCGACGGTTTATATCTTCAAAGACGGCAAGATGGGGATGGAAGACAAGTATGGTCGCGCAACCTACATGGAGTCCGGCCACGTAATGGAAACCAAGGATGGCAAAAAAATCATCATGAACGGTAACGAAATTTGGCGCGTTGACGAATTGCTGCACAAATACCATCGCGGCTAAAAGACGCCATTTGCCTCATCCTTTAGCGGCTCCTTCGGGAGTCGTTCTCATTTTGAAATACCGTTCAAGCATCGCCTTCAATTCCTGACTCCATTGGGCATGATCTCTGGATTGGCCTTGTGCGTATAGCACCGGAGCAACTTGCCGGAAGACGGCATGAATCTTGGGGTCGAAATGCTGGGCATCTTCCCGTTCCATGATGCTCAACGTCTCTTCCAATGACAAGGCTGGCTTGTACGGGCGAACGGATGTCAATGCGTCAAACACGTCGACCAGGGCAAAAATCCGTGCGGCTAGCGGGATCGCCTCGCCAATGAGACCATCCGGATAGCCCTTTCCGTCGAAGCGTTCGTGATGATGCCGGATGGTCTTCTCTGCGCCAGCCAGCCACGGATTGCCAGCGACGATCTCGATGCCCAGCATGGCGTGGGTCTGCATGATCTGAAATTCTTCGCTGGTCAGCCGTCCCGGTTTCAACAGAATCTGATCCGGAATGCCGATTTTTCCAACGTCGTGCAGAAAGGCACCCAGCACCAGTTCGGCAATGGTTTCTTTGCCAACGCCCAGCGCTTCGGCAAGTGTGACCGCATAGCAGGTAACCCGGTAGTTATGGGCGTCGGTGTCCGCATCACGCTTGGCGATGGCGTTTCCAAGGGAACGCAGCAACGAAAGATTGGACTCCAGGAGACGAGACGACAATGCCACCGTTTGGCCCAGCAGTCCTGACATTAACGGGTAAAGCAACAGCGCTGCTGCGAATACAGATATCGAGGCCGTCAGCACAGCCCCGCGAATCTGCTGTTCTCTCTCGTGCAGCGCCGAGCGGGACACCAGGGTGATTCCCTCAACATAGCCGGCAAGTCGGCCATCATTGGTGCTCATCGGCAGAATGACCTGAACCAGTTCTTCGCCCGCCACCGAAAATCGTTTGCTATGGCTGCCGGGAGGTGTCGGCCATGGATGGCGCTGTTGTCGGGCGATCTCTTTCAGTGCCTCGGGGATTGGCCGCCAAGCATCAAACACCATCTCCGTATTGGGCGCAAAAACTCGAATCCCGACAAACTCATCGGTCAGCAACTGAGTTATCGCGGAATGGCCATCACCTTTCTCTCCGCTGACCGTCATCTGCATGGCGGGCGACTCGAAATGCCTGACCCCCGCTATGGCGCGCTCAAGGGTGCGCTGTTCTACGCGATACGATTCGACCCAGTAGGCAAGACCTCCCGCGAGACTGCCAACCAGAAGCGCACCGATACCGAGGCGCCGCGCCAACATGCGGCGCAATTGCCGGGGGGTTTCAGGAAGCGCCAAGGTTCTCATCTTAAATTCTGCAGCAATTCCATGAAGTGTTTGAAATGCCCGCTGACGCGATCCAGGGAAAACTGGTACATCAGCGAATTTTCCGAGAATTTCTGTCGCTCGGTATCCATTTCCACCGTATTGCCATCGGCAGCAGTTTGATACGGTACATGGTACTTCAGGGGGAATGGTGGTGCCTGCACTCCCCCTGACAGATGGCTAGTAGCGGTGGTAGCCAATGGCAGCGATCCCGATACACCTTTGACGATTTGGGCGGCTTCTTCGATGTCAATATCGACGGCCTTGTAGCCAGGCGTATCGGCGTTGGCGATGTTCGAGGCCAGAAGCTGCTGCCGATAGACACGGACCCCCAGCATTTTCTGCTGAAAATCATGGCCGGCATGACCCCCTTGCCCGACTGAGAAGTGGTTCGGATGGGCAGATGCCGTGTTGGATGCCATTCCGGGAAATTGTCCGCCATGAGCACCGTGGCCGGCACCGGGGGTGTTGGCTTTTTGGGCAATCGCCTGATTTAATGCTTCGGAGAACACTCCGTTGTCAATGTTGCCCGGCGCTCCTCCATGCCCCTCATGTCCACCTTGAACCGAAGGTAACGGAGTGTTGGCGGACGGGGGAATGGATGGGAGTCCCGCCATGGCAGCGATTACTCGTTCATGATCAGGATGGCCTTCACCGGATCGATCTGGCCGCCGTCATGCCATTTCAGATCGCTGGCCGCCACGGCCGGCTCTGCAAGGCATCCATGATTGCATTCGACAATCCAGCGTTTCTGAAGCACTGTTCGACAATAGTTGTAGGTCAGCATCTTCGGGTCACTGCCGACCGCAAGCGCAAGCGTGCGACATACACATCGATCGCCGTGCTCTGCCGGCTTGCGGATATCCATGGCTGAAATACCGAGGCCCCGATTTCGGGGCCTTTGCGGGACGGTTACTTGCCATCTCGCGGATGGTAGTGCTTGCTCTGATCCTTGGCCGCCTTGGGTTTCTCGGCTTTGGCATCTGGCATGCTTTGCGGCATGCCGGTTTTTTCCTGGACATGGGAATGCGGCTTGGCAGCAGCCTTGTCAGCCTGTCCTTCGGCGGCTTTCGGGGCACCTGCCTTGTCATCGGCATAAGCGGCACCAGACATGGCGGCACCGGCGAAAAGAACGGCGGCGATGAGGGAAGAGATTTTCATGATCTTGACTCCTGAGTTTTGGGGATTTCAACGGTCCGAATCGAGTGGACAGATACAGTTTGTGCTTCTGTCACTGTCAACAAGGTGACTTGTCGATTACATTGTTCTCAGGAAGCATGGCCAAATACGGATTCACCAAATGCACGATTGCGTCGGCAAGCGCATCGCGCAATTGCCGTTCGCAACACCCCATCAAAATTCCGTCCTCCAGCGCATCCTGGGCCATCTGGCGAAGTTCATCCAGGTTCTCATTGAGCACCTTGATTTTTTCCGTACAGGCAATGGCCTTGCCGGAAGAATCTTGCCAGCGCACCGACCCCGACGAACTCATCATCGAGTTCACTTTGTCGAATGTTGGGCCAGCGCCTGCAAAACCCGGTGCTGGTATTCCAAACTATCGAGGGTGTATGTCTTCCAATACTCGATGGAGGAATAGCCGACAGCAGCCCACCATGCCCTGCTTTGCCCTGAATCATCCAGAGAAAGCAATGAGGTTCGCTCAATGAGTTCCTTGAGCGGAAAAAACTGCGTGGAAACCATCTTTTCCAAACAGTCGAGATTCACGCGAAGTAACTGGGAAAGCAAATCCAAATGGAAGTCGGGGGATGTGTTGAAAATTGCGAACGAATTGGGTACGGACATGATTTTCTCCCTGTGGCACGATCAAGGCCCATTGCCTCACGAGGAGAAGTTTGCCTGTTGGTAGCTGTCGCGCCCATAACGGGAGCATTACAACCCGGTCACTATTCCGTCAGCTTGTTGCCGTGCTGCTCACAGAGAGCGATTATTTCTTGAGTCTGGGCGCTTAGCCCCTGAAAGACTTGTTGCCTCCGCCTCTCAAATTCTGCTGCAGAAACCTGCCACTGAGAGTCATGGGGGCCGTTCAGTTCGGCAGCGACAATCCGACGCACATAAGCCAGCGCGGATGCCTTGCCTTGCGTCAGTCGCAACAGATCTGCCCTTGCCGCATCGAAGGCATCGCGATGATGGTCTCTCAGACCGGTGGTGAGCACCACAAGAATGGCAACGGCATCCTCAAACGGTCGCATTGAATTGTCTTCTTTGGACAATTTCCCCCCTGATAGTGCTTTGTTCGAACCATCCGCTATTGGATGCCAACCTTCCGCTGCTCAGCCCGCACATAGGCGGTGATATGGGCGACGTCGTCTGGCGTCACACCTTTCACGGGGGCCATGTCACCAAACTTCCAGTGATGGGCCCGCACACCGTTGGCCACGGCCAACTGGAAGGCCGCATCTGCATGATGTGACGGCTCGTAGATCTTGTGCAGCAAGGGCGGTCCCTTTTCCGATCCCTTCAAGTCGCCGCCATGACAGCCCGCACAGTGATTGGCGAACAGCGCCTTGCCCATGACGGGATTGGGCATTAGGCCGGGGCCAGGTTTGGGAATGCTCCAGCCTTGAGCCAGGGCAAGGCTGGGCAGCAGCACAAGAAGCGATGCAGGAATCCAAAACAAACGCTTGCGCCTCATTGCTCCATCCCCTGTTTCATTCGCCACTGCTTGACCAAGGCGTAGATGGCGGGGATGACCGCGAGCGTCAGCACCGTCGATGAAATCATCCCTCCAACCATCGGCGCCGCAATACGACTCATGACTTCGGAACCGGTGCCGGTACCCCACATGATGGGCAGCAGGCCGGCCATGATGGCGACGACGGTCATCACCTTCGGCCGTACCCGTTCGACGGCGCCTTCCATGATGGCCTCGTAGAGATCATGCAGCGTTGGCGCCTGGTTTTCAGTGCGGCGCTTGGCCTTTAGTTCTTCCCAAGCATGATCGAGGTAAATCAACATGATGACCCCGGTTTCCGCCGCAACCCCGGCAAGGGCGATGAAGCCGACGGCGACGGCGACGGACAGGTTGTAACCGAGCAACCACATCAACCAGACGCCGCCGACCAGCGCGAAGGGCACCGACAGCATGACGATTAGGGTTTCGGTCAGTCGCTTGAAATTCAGGTAAAGCAGCAAGAAGATGATCAACAGCGTCACCGGGACGACGATCTTCATTTTCTCGATCGCACGCTCCATGGATTCGAACTGGCCGCTCCAGGTCGCGTAGTAACCCGGTGGGAATTTGACGTTTTCTGCCACTGCCTTCTTGGCATCCGCGACATAGCCACCGATGTCGCGTTCGCGAATGTCCACGAAGATATAAGCGGAAAGCAACGCGTTTTCAGTCCGGATGCCGGGCGTTCCCTTGGCCACCTCGACGCGGGCCAATTGGCCGAGCGGAATCATTGCCCCCTCCATGGTCGGCACCAGCACCTCACGGGCAATCTGCTGCGGATCGGAACGAAGTTCACGCGGATAGCGCACGGTGACGCCAAACCGTTCGCGCCCCTCGACGGTCGTGGTGACCATCTCGCCGCCCAAGGCCTGGCCGATGACATCCTGCAAATCGCCGACCGCCAACCCGTAGCGGGCCAACTGCGTGCGGTCCGGTTCAATGTTCAAGTAAAAACCGCCGGTAATCCGTTCCGCGAAAGCCGAGGTTGTCCCCGGAACCGTCTTGACGACCGTCTCGATTTCACGGGCCAGCCGCTCCATCTCGTTGAGATCCTTGCCGAACACCTTGATCCCGATCGGCGTCCGGATGCCAGTCGAAAGCATATCGATACGCGCCTTGATCGGCATCGTCCAGGAATTCGAGACACCGGGGAACTGCAGTGCCTTGTCCATTTCAGCGATCAGCTTGTCGGTCGTCATGCCCGGGCGCCACTCGGATTCCGGCTTCAGGTTGATCACCGTCTCGAACATTTCCGTCGGCGCTGGGTCCGTTGCCGTGTTGGCACGTCCTGCCTTGCCATAAACCGAGGAGACTTCCGGGAAACTCTTGATGATTTTGTTTTGGGTCTGCAACAGTTCCGCTGCTTTGGTGATCGACATTCCGGGCAAGGAGGCCGGCATGTAGAACAACGTGCCTTCATTCAGCGTCGGCATGAACTCGGAACCCAGTTTGCTGGCCGGGTAAATCGAGACCACCAGAGCAAGCAGCGCAGCAACAATGGTGGTCTTTTTCCATTGCATGACGCCGGCGATGATCGGACGATAAGCCCAGATCAGGAAACGATTCACCGGGTTCTTCGATTCCGGCATGATTTTGCCGCGAATGAACAGCATCATCAGCACCGGCACCAAGGTCACCGAAAGCAAAGCCGCGCCCGCCATCGAGAAGGTCTTGGTGTAGGCCAAGGGCGAGAACAGACGTCCTTCCTGGGATTCCAGCGTAAAGACGGGCAGGAAGGAAACGGTGATGATGAGCAGCGAGAAGAACAGCGCGGGGCCGACCTCTTTGCAGGCAGCAATCATTGCCTCGATGCGATCCCCGTGGGTATGGTCCTCCGGCAAACGCTCGATGTGCTTATGGGCGTTTTCGATCATCACAATGGCCGCATCGATCATCGCCCCAATGGCGATGGCGATACCGCCCAGGCTCATCAGATTCGAGTTCATCCCCAGCAAGCGCATCGAAATAAAGGCAATCAGCACCCCGACCGGCAGCATCAGGATGGCCACCAAGGCACTGCGCATGTGCATCAGGAAGACGACGCAGACCAGTGCGACAATAAGACTTTCTTCCGCCAAGGTGCGCGTCAAGGTGTCAATCGCACGGTGAATCAGTTCCGAACGATCATAGACCGTCTGGATCGTCACACCCTCCGGCAGGCCTGCAGAAATCTCGCCGATCTTTTCCTTCAGGTTATGGATGACTTCCAGCGCGTTCTGCCCGTAGCGCGCCATGGCGATACCGGATACCACTTCGCCTTCACCATTCAATTCGGTGAGGCCACGCCGTTCGTCCGGCGCCAGTTCGACGCGGGCAATGTCACGGACCAGGACGGGCGTTCCCCCTTGTGACTTGACCACCAGGTTTTCAATATCAACCGTGCCCCGCAGATAGCCCTTGCCACGTACCATGTATTCAGTTTCCGCCATCTCGACGACACGACCACCGACATCGCGGTTCGACTCCCGAATGACTTTTGAAACCGCCGCCAGCGGAATGCCGTAGGCGCGCAACTTCACCGGATCAACCGTGACCTGGTAGGTCTGGACAAAGCCGCCAATCGAAGCCACTTCGGCGACGCCATGCGCCTTGGTCAGTTGGTAGCGCAGATACCAGTCCTGCAGCGTCCGCAGTTCGGCCAGCGTCTTGTCCTTGGCGAGCAGCGCGTATTGATAGACCCAACCGACGCCCGTGGCGTCCGGACCGATTTGCGGTGTGACGCCCTTGGGCATGCGGCCGGCGGCAAAGTTGAGGTATTCCAGCACACGGGACCGCGCCCAATAAATGTCCGTACCGTCTTCAAAGATGATGTAGACGAAGGACGCGCCGAAGAAGGAGAAGCCGCGCACGACCTTGGACTTCGGTACCGACAACATGGCCGTTGTCAGCGGATAGGTCACCTGATCCTCAACTACTTGCGGTGCCTGCCCGGGATATTCGGTGTAGACAATGACCTGTACGTCTGAGAGATCAGGCAAGGCGTCGAGCGGCGTTTTCATGACCGCAACGACACCGCCGACAATGACGAAAAGTGTAGCCAGGAGGACGAGGAAGCGGTTGCGTCCCGACCATTCGATGATTTTGGCGAGCATGGTATCCCCTGTCAGTGGCCTGCGTGGGGATTGGCCGCCACTTTGCCAGCCATCGGTTTGATGCTGGTGACGACCCATTCACCGGGTTTGCGCTCGACAAACTCGAAGGCCACCGTTGCACCCGGTTTGAGTCCGCTCAACAGCGCCGGCGTCGCGACCTGGAACTCCATGGTCATGCCCGGCCATTTGAGGCTGGCGACCGGCCCGTGATTGAGCGTCAGCAGACCTGCCTTGGTGTCGAAACCCTCCACCGTGCCCTCGGCCTGATGCCCAACAGCTGCCGACTTGGCTGACTCCGGCTTCGGTTGGCTGCCATGGCTGGCATGGCCGAAACCGCCGACCGCCGCCTTCAGGTTACTTTCGGCGTCAATCAGGAAGTTGGCGGCAACCACCACGGGCTCGCCATCCTTGATCCCTTCGAGCACCTCAACATGGTTGTCACTGCGTTGCCCCAATTTAACCTCGCGTGGCTCGAAACGGCCTTCCTTGGCCTGGACCAGCACGATGCGGCGGGTGCCGCTGTCAATCACGGCCGAGGTCGGTACGGTGACGACCTCTCCTTTGGCCCCGACCGGCAACTCGACCTGGGCGAACATGGCCGGTTTCAGCAACTGACTGGGATTGGGCAGTTCGACTCGCACGGGTACCGTCCGCGTCTCGGCCTTCAGGGTCGGATAGACGTAGGTGATCGTCCCTTCGAACACTTTGTCCGGGTAGGCATTGATCCTGACCTTGGCTTTGGCACCGGTCTTGACCTGACCGATGTCCTGCTCGAAGACGTCAGCCACCACCCAGACCGCCGACAGGTCGGCCACCTGATAAAGCGCCTCGCCCGGCATGAAACGCATGCCCTGCAGGGCTTTCTTTTCGGTGACAATGCCGGCGACCGGTGAGCGGAAAGTCAGCGTGCGCCGTGCTTCACCGGATTTTGCCAGCGCCTTGACCTGCTCCTCCGATATATCCCAGTTTTTCAGACGCAACAGGCTTGAATCGGCCAGTTGCTTCATGCCGTCCCGCGCTTGGCCGCCGGCTTCCTTCAGCGATTCGACGCCTTGGGCGGCAATCGCGTATTCGCGCTGGGCGGAAACCAATTCCGGGCTATACACCTCAAACAGCGGCTGCCCCTTGCTGACCGGCTGGCCCGTGACATTGACGTGCAGGCGTTCGACGTAGCCCTCGAACTTAGGAGAAATCGCGTAGATGCGGCGCTCGTCCGGCTCGATCCGACCGGCGGCGCGTACCACCTTGTCAAGGATGCGCAATTGGGCGGCTTCGGTTCGAACGCCCAGTTTCTGTACTTTTTCGGTGCTTATCTTTATCTGGTTGGCAGATGCCGGATCGTCGTCCTGCTCTCCCTCATAGACCGCGATGTAATCCATCCCCATCGGGTCTTTCTTGGGCACCGGCGAGGTGTCGGGCAGTCCCATCGGATTGCGGTAGAACAGCAGCTTTTTCTCTTTCTTGGCCGGCTCGGCCGGGGCGCTGGTGACCGGTGCCGCATCGCCATGGGAAGCGCCGCCACGTCCGCCCAGCCAGTAACCACCACCGGCAGCCACAGCAACGGCAATAACGCCGATGGTCAGTCCTGCACCCTTGTTCATAGATCTTCCCCTAAAAGACGTTCGATTTCGGCCAGACGCATCTGGGCGTCGACTTGGGCCTTAAGCTGGTTTTGTCGGGCCTGCCGGATTTGGCGCTGGGCATCGAGCAAGGTGGCGAAATCGACCTTGCCGGTCTCATACCCGGCCAGCGCCGCCTTGAAGGTCAGTTCGGCCTGCGGCAGTAGGCTGTTGGCCAGCAGGTTTTCCGTGCGGCGGGCGGCTTCGATACCAGCCAGGGCCTCGGCCAGTTCGGCGGAGACTTGGTTGGTAGTGGCTTCCTTGCGCGAGCGGGCGGCATTGAGCATCGATTCCGATTCTCGCTCCTGCGCCCGGCGCGAAGACTGCTGCAGCGGGATATTCAGCTCGACCATCAACTCCCATTCCTTGATGGCGCTCTGGTACTGGATGGGGGATACGCCCAGCGTAAAATCGGGATAGCGGTTTTTGTAGGTCAGGTCGCGGGATTTCTCGGCGGCCTTGATTTTCGATTCGTCGGCGAACAGTTGCGGGTTGCGGGTTCGCACGCGCTCTTCCAACGTGGCGTAATCCAGCGCCACGGGAGTCGGCAGCTTGCGCAACTGCGCTGGTTCCTGCAAGGGCGCATTGCTTGGGCGGGCCAGCAAGGCATTCAGCCGGGCATGCAGGTGGTGCTGTTCGGTTTCCAGCGCAATCAATTCGTTGCGCATGTTGGTCTGCTCAACCTGGGCGCGGATAACATCCTGCTGCGCCGCCAGGCCGCCGGAATAACGAACCTGGGCGACTTTTTCCAGGCGGGTCATCAGGTCGAGGATTTCCCGGGTCAGTTGCTCATTGCGGTGTACGAAATACAACTGGGCAAAATTGACTTTGATCCGCCCGGCAACATCGGCCCAGGTGCCCAACGCACGTCCCTTGGCGCCGTCGGCTTCAAGCTCGGCGATTTCGCGCTTCAGGTCACGCTTGCCGAACCAGGGTATGTCCTGCATCAGCAAGTAACGGGTGCTGCCGACGCGATTTGGGGCTAGCGTGGCACTCTGTTCGCCCATCCGCGTTATGTCACGCAACTCGGTCCGAAACTTCGGGTCGGGCAAGGCACCGGCCGGCGTCACCCGCTCGCCTGACGCTTCGGCCTCGGCCTGCATCGCGGCGTACTCCGGATTGCGTGTCTTGGCATAATTGATCAGGCTGTCCACGTTCGCACCAAGGGCGGCGTCTTGGGCAAGCACGGGCGACCCAAAGGCGGTGGCAAGCGCCAGGATCAAAATGGGTAACGGCCTGAGTCGGCGCATGCGACCTCCCTGCAATATTTGTTTTTATGAAGCATGCTGACAGCGAGAGGTAAGCACCGTCTCGCCGTCAGTCGATTGGGTTATTTGGCGGGTTCGAAATGGACGACGGTGATGGCACCATTCACGTTTTCGGCCATGAAGCGAATCTTATCGCCGGTTTTCATCTGGTCCAACCAGGCGACATTGGAAACCTTGAGTACCATGGTCATCGCCGGCATGTTCAGGTTGGTCAGTGGGCCATGCGACAAGGTTACTTTGCCGGCTGCCTTGTCCACTTTCTTGACCTGAGCGTCGATCATCTGCATTTCAGCAGACGCGGCGCTCGGCGAGGCCATGGCATGCCCGGCATGCCCGGCATGCCCGGCATGGTCGCTTGCAGCTTGGGCAGAAACGGCGCCGAGGGTGGAAAAGGCGATCAGTGAGGCGGTGATAAGTGCTTTCATGAGTTTCTCCTGTTTGGGGGATCAATGTTTGGCAAAGATGCTGGTTTCGCCACCGGCCTGGACCAGCAGCGTGTTGTAGGGGACGGGTCTCGGGCTTTCCATGCCCGGCGATCCTGGCGGCATCGACGGCACCGCGATGCCGAGGGCTTTCGGTTTTTCCTTGAGCAGACGCTGGATGTCGGCAACCGGCACATGGCCTTCGACCACATAGCCGGCCACCTTGGCGGTGTGGCAGGAGCCCAGCCGATCGGGCATCCCCAATTGTTTGCGGGCCGCCGGGACGTCCATGACGTTGTGCGAGCGGACCTCGAAGCCCGCATTTTTCAGATGATCGACCCACTTGCCGCAGCAACCGCAATTCGGGCTCTTGTAAACATCCACCATTTCGCCGGCCGCCACGGCAGTGGAAAGGCCGGCGCCGAGGACGGAGCTCAAAGCAAGAACAAGAAAGGGGTTACGCATGGCGAAGCTCCTGTGTCAGTCGAGTGGCGTCAGTATGGATAGCCGACGCCAACAATTTGCTGTCCGTCGGATTACATTTTTGTAATCTTTATGGGGTTAATGTTTGTGCGCTCCGTGGTCATGGCTGTGCGCATTTTTGCCCTTGGCCACCGGCTTTTCCTCGACCGGGGCTGCTGGTGCCTCTTCGTGGCCTCCATGCCCCTGCTCGTGGCCTTCCAGTCCGCCATGGGAATGACCGTCACTGGCTGCCACCAGTTGCTCGTAGGCGGTCGCCGACAGCAAAGGTATCTTTTGCAGGAAGGCCGTCAGGTCCCAAATGGCCTCATCCTCCATGCCGCCCTTCGACCAGGCCGGCATACCGGAAGCCTTGATGCCGTGCTTGATGATCCAGAAATCGCGGGCAGCGTCACGTGACGATTGCGCCGCCGGTTTTTCGGAAAGATTGGGGGGAGTCGGATACAACCCCTTGCGAATCTCCGAATCTGGCGCTTCCGGAGACAAATGGCAATTGACGCACATTGCAGCATAGTTGCCGGCCCCGCGTCGCACGCGCTCGGGATCGGCAAGATCAGCCGGGATCTGGATTTCACCCGTACGGCTGGCAATGGCCCTTTCGCGGGCAAACGTCAGCGCCTGGTAGGTGAATGAACTGTGGGGGGTGTCGGCACCGACATCGACGACGCCGGCCACGACGACGATCCCAGCCGTTGCCGCGCCCAAGCCGATGGTAGCCAGAGCGCCCAAGAGTAGTTTGTTCATGACAAATCTCCTGCGATATGGGTGTGATTTCAGTGTTGGCCGTGGCTGCCAGGCTTCCTGACCACGACCTCCTGGGATTGCGCTTTGCCCGCTGGGCGCATCGCGCCCTTGCCGGCATCGTGGCTGCGGGTTGCGGCCGCCACCGGTCCGGTCCATTCATAGGCTTGGGTGTTTTTTGGCTGTTTGTACCATCCCGGATCGCGATAGTCGCCTGGTTTCTGGTCGCGACGGACCTTGAAGACGGAGAACATGCCCCCCATTTCAACCGCACCATAAGGGCCTTGGCCGGTCATCATCGGCAGCGTGTTGTCGGGGATGGGCATTTCCATCTCGCCCATGTCGGCCATCCCGCGTTCCCCCATCACCATGTAGTCGGGTATCAAGTCCGTGATCTGCTTGACGACGCCTCGGTGATCAACGCCAATCATGGTCGGCACGTCGTGCCCCATGGCGTTCATCGTGTGATGACTTTTGTGGCAATGGAAAGCCCAGTCGCCTTCTTCGTCAGCGAGAAAATCAAGCTGCCGCATCTGGCCGACCGCCACGTCGGTGGTCACCTCGGGCCAACGCGAGCCGATTGGCGTCGGACCGCCATCGGTGCCACTGACGACAAATTCGTGTCCGTGCAGGTGCATGGGATGATTGGTCATGGTCAGATTGCCGATCCGGATGCGGACCTTGTCTCCCTTGCGGACGTTGAGCGAGTCGATCCCGGGGAATGACCTGCTATTCCAGGTCCAGAGGTTGAAATCGAGCATCGTGTTGACCTTGGGCGTGTAGCTGCCGGGGTCGATATCGTAGGCATTCAACAGGAAGCAGAAGTCGCGGTCGACAGTTTCGATAAGCGGGTGGCGCTCTTTCGGGTGGGTCACCCAGAATCCCATCATGCCCATCGCCATCTGCGTCATCTCGTCAGCGTGCGGGTGATACATGAAAGTGCCGGGGCGACGCGCGACGAACTCGTAGACGAAGGTCTTGCCGACCGGAATCTGCTTTTGGTTGAGACCGCCCACGCCATCCATGCCGCTGGGCAAGCGCTGGCCGTGCCAGTGAATGGTTGTGTGCTCCGGCAGCCGGTTGGTCACAAAGATACGTACCCGGTCGCCCTCGACCACCTCGATGGTCGGGCCGGGGCTTTGTCCGTTGTAACCCCACAGGTGAGCCTTCATGCCGGGAGCGATTTCGCGGACAACCGGTTCTGCAACCAAATGAAACTCCTTGACGCCGTTGTTCATGCGCCAAGGCAGAGTCCAGCCGTTAAGGGTGACGACCGGATTGTAGGGACGTCCGTTGGGCGGAGTCAGTGGAGATGCCGTGTCCGGGTTGTCCATGGACACCAGTTCGGGCAACGCGGCAAGCGCGACGGAACTGACAGAGGCAGCCGCCACGGCACCGCCAGCCATGCCAAGGTTTTTGAAAAAATCGCGACGTGTGGTCATGATGGATGTCCCCTTAATGGTCGGCGCGGCCGGTGACCGCAATGGTGGCTCGGGCCGAAGCATTCAAAGACGGCTTGCCGATCATCGCCATTTCCAAATCACCGCGAGCGATCCAGAAATCGCGCAAGGTTTCGATATAGCTGTTGACGCTACCGATCTGCGTCCGGGCATCAGCGAGCAAGTCGAAAACGCCAATCAGCATGCCGTTGTAGCGGAGCATGTTCTCGTCCGAAATCCGCTTGTTGAGGGGGATCACCTCGTCACGGTAATGGCGGGCAATGTCGTAATTGGTTCGGTAGGCGTGATAGGCCTCACGAACCTCCGAGCGGGCATTGATTGCCGATTCGCCGGCACGCTCCACCGCCTGCATGTAAATCGATTCAGCCTTGGCCACCTTGGAACCACCCCAATCGAAAATCGGCAATTCGAAGCTGATTTCGTAGCCTTTCTTGTAGCCGCTGTCGCGTGCGCCTTCGAGCACCCGGGCCGGGCCGACTTCGAGAACGTTGATGAAACGGGTCGCCTTGGACAGGCCAAGATTCTTCGCCAGCGCCTCGGTTTCGAGGCGGATTGCCTGCAGATCGAGGCGTTTGTCGAGCGCCGCCTGCTCGACACCCGGCAACTCGTCGATCGTCTTGGGCAAATCGGGGAGTCGTTCGGGCAGGCGAATGGCATTGCGATCAGGCAGGCCCAGCACGCGCGCAAGGCGTTCGCGTGCCGCGATTGCCGACTGCTCCGATCTGGCCAGGTTTAAAGCCGCATCGGCATAGAACGCTTGCTCGCGAGTCTGGCGCAGTTTGCTGAAATTGCCCACCAACGCCATGCGCCGGGCCAGTTCGGCACCTGCCTCGGCGGCCTGCCTGACTTTACGCAGGTAACGCACGGACTCCTCGGCAGCCAGCGCCGTGTAATAAGCTTGGCGGGCCTCAGCGGCCAGGCGGGCCACATCGATCACCGCCAGTTGCTGCGCCTGGGCGAATTTGCGTTTCTCCACCTCGACCGCCAGCGGCATGGTGATCAGGGCGAAGATGTTGAAGGTCAGCGCCTGTTCAATCTTGTATTCACGGATGCCGTTCTCAGGTTTGCTGGCACGCAACATCGAGAAATGAGGATTGGGCAAGCGTCCCGCCTGTACCAGTTCGGCCTCGCCGATCCCCAGGTCGAAAAACGCCGCCTGCAAGCCGCGATTGTTGTAGAGCGCAAGCTGAATCGCGTCATCCGCCGTTAGCGGATTGGCGAGCAGTTCGCCGACCCGGGCCTGCAGTGTCGAGCGCTCCGCATCGCTGCGCGCCCATTGGACGTCCTTGTCCAGACGCTCGCGGGTCGTTTGCTCGACACGGCCGAACCCACCATCGTCCGAAAACGTGGCACAACCGGCCAAACCGAGAATTCCGACGGTGGCGACAAGCAGTTTTCCGCGACGCATCGGCAACAAAGAGAGAGCGGACGTCATGGCTTATCTCCGGTCGCCTGTGAGGGGCGTTCAGCAGGGTTTCCGTGCTCATGGGCTGGCTGTCCAGCCGCTTGGCCGGTTTCAAGATGCCCCATGTGTCCGCGCAGGCGACCCATCTCGCCATTGACCTGACGCCAGTCATGCAGCGTCTCATCCTGGAACGGTTTGTAATCCGCGAAAGCCGATTGGTAGGGTGTTTCGGGTATCGGTTCCTTGGGCGGATGGGAATCGGCCCAGGCGGGTGTCGCGGCGAGCGCGACCGTTAACGCCATGATTTTCATGATGCCTCCATTGGGAATATGCGGAGTCTTTTGCCCCGATGATCGACATCATGCTTTCGCCAAACCAACATCTTGCTGACTTGCGGATTACATTTCCGTAATCTAGGCAATTAGCCTTTAAAAGCGACGGAAAATGCGCCATCAATAGCCAATGATTGGTGGAGAGAACAATGAAAATTCTTGTGGTGGAAGATGAAACCAAAACCGGCACCTACCTCAAGCAGGGCTTGGTCGAGGCGGGTTTCGTCGTGGATTTGGCCGTCAACGGCCTCGACGGGCTGCATCTGGCGCTGACAGAGGCCTATGATTTGGCGATCCTTGACGTCATGCTGCCGGGCATCGATGGCTGGCAGGTATTGCAGGGCATTCGCCGGGCCGGCAAGGAAATGCCGGTGCTGTTTCTGACGGCACGCGATCAAGTCGAAGACCGGGTCAAGGGACTGGAACTGGGCGCTGACGACTACCTGGTCAAACCCTTTGCCTTCTCCGAACTTTTGGCTCGGGTCAGAACCCTGTTGCGGCGGGGGGGTAAAGCCAAGGAGTCCGAGTTTCTGCGCGCTGCGGACCTCGAACTTGACTTGCTGCGCCGCCGGGTCAATCGGGCGGGCAAACGTATCGATCTGACCGCCAAGGAATTTGCCTTGCTCGAATTATTGCTGCGCCGTCAGGGTGAGGTGTTGCCTCGCTCATTGATCGCCTCCCAGGTCTGGGATATGAATTTCGACAGCGACACGAACGTTATCGAGGTCGCGATCAAGCGCCTGCGCGTCAAGATTGACGACGGGTTCGAACCCAAGTTGATTCGAACAGTGCGTGGCATGGGCTATGTTCTGGAGATTACCGATTGACCCCGACTCGCGGCCCGTCGCTGACGCTTCGCCTGACCCTGCTGTTTGCGCTGGCATCGGCCTTTGTGCTGTTCCTGCTTGGCCTGCTTATTGGCAATGCGGTTGAACGCCACTTCGAAGAGCAAGACTTGGATGTGTTGAATGGAAAAATGCAGTTGGCGAGGCATATCCTGGAACGAGATCCGGGTAGTCAGCCGAAAGAGGCGCTGACCCAGCAATTGGACGATGCGCTGACGGGGCACCACGGGTTGATCGTTGCTGTCTATGACCAGAATGGCAAAACGCTGTATGCCAACGAATCCATGGTCTTTCCGCAGGATCTACTAAGCATTGGCGCGGCACCTAAGCGCGAGCAGCCCGTCAAATGGATCAGCAACGACGACCAGCCATGGCGGGGAATTTCCTCGATGGTCAAGCTTGGCACCAATGGCGGTGGTAGTTACACCGTGGTAATTGCCACAGAAATCACCCATCACGAGCACTTCATGACATCTTTCCGCCAGACCTTGTGGGGGTTTATGAGCATGGCAACCCTGGCGATGGGATTGCTCGGCTGGTTTGTCGTCCGGCGCGGCCTATTGCCGTTGCTGGCCATTAAGCGCCAGGCTGCCGAGATTACCGCCAATCGCCTGCATACCCGCTTGCCGGTCGAAGCCATCCCACGCGAATTAGCTGATTTGGCCGATACCCTGAATGGCATGCTTTCGCGCCTGGAAGAGTCCTTTCAGCGTCTGTCGGATTTTTCATCGGACTTGGCCCATGAGTTGCGAACGCCGGTCAGCAATCTGTTGACCCAGACCCAGGTCACGCTTTCGAAAGCACGCTCGGCGGACGACTATAGGGACATCCTGGCGTCGAATGCGGAAGAGTTCGAGCGCCTGTCGCGAACCATTTCAGACATGCTCTTCCTGGCAAAGGCCGACAATAACCAAATCATCCCCAACCAGGAAACGATAAATCTCGCCGAGGAAATTGGCGATTTGCTGGAGTATTACGATGTGCTAGCCGAAGAGAAGTCGATTGTCTTGTCACTCTCTGGTGGCGGCCAAATCTCTGGAGACCGATTGATGCTGCGCCGCGCTGTCAGTAACCTGCTGTCCAATGCGCTACGCCACACGCCGAATGGTGGAGTGGTCACTGTGAAAATTGGCGAAACTGATGATTACATGACGCAAATTGCCGTAGAAAATACCGGCAACCAGATTCCGACGGAACATCTGCCACGCCTGTTCGACCGGTTTTATCGGGTTGATAGCTCTCGTCAGCGGACCACGGAAAATTCCGGACTCGGATTGGCTATTACACGATCAATTGTGGTTGCTCACGGAGGGAGTGTAAACGTCAAGTCGGAGGAGGAAAGAACGCGCTTCACCGTGTCTTTGCCCAGTCCCCGATAATAGCGCTTTCCAATCAACAAGGAACTGGTGCTCCTGCACTCAAAGCTTGGAGCATCCAGAACCTGCATGGGCTTTGGACAGAGACTCAATCCGTTTTTTCGATCAGATAGCTCTTTGATTTTTCATCAAAACAGGCCCCGTTTAACTTGCCAAGATGGCTCACCCATTCACAGGTAAGTCGAGCACCATCTGCGGCAACCAGATTTGCTTTGTTCAGGGTGCTATGTCGATTATGGCGAAACGTCATGGTTTCGTACTTGGAGCAAATCTCCACAGAGCACCCTTTATGCTCCCATTGTCCTTCGTACGGCTTGCCGTCAAGCATTACAGATGCAGTGTGCTCTCCTGTAATTTTCATTTCTAATTTCGCATTACCATCAATCGATCCATCCGACTTATCAATCAATGAAAAAGTCGTAGCACAGCCGGCCAATAGCGAGGCACAAACGATTGTCATTACAAGTTTCATGGCGTTACTCCTGATTATTTAAGCGTAAATCGTGCGGTCGAGATTTTTCTACTGGCAAAGGTCACGGTAACCAAGATCTTTGCACCTGCTGCCGTTTTGAAGGAACCATTGGCTTCAAGCCTGTCACCATTTGGTTTCAGTTCGACTTCCTGCTTGTCTGCACCCGACAACAATGTGACTCTGGCCGAAGCCTGGCTGACGTCTACCGCCTTGCCGTGGTTTCTGAGAAACAGTTGAATCTGCTCTGGCTTGGCGACCAGTTCGTAATCCATATCTTTAACCTCGGCAACAATGCCGCCATGCAGTGGCTTGTGCTCGTGGCCATGTTCATGGCCACCTGCGGCGAAGGTGAGTCCGGAGAGTCCAAGTAAGATGGCGGCAATAAAATGTATCGGTTTCATGAGGGTTCCTTTTGTGAATTGAAAATCAAAGCGCACCGGCATCGCGGTCGGCCATCAGGCGTTCCACATCCTTGCGGCCAAACAGCCAGAACATGGCGGGCGTCAGGAAGGTGTCGAGCAGGGTTGAACTGATCAGGCCCGAGAAAATGACCACCGCCACGGGATGCAGGATTTCCGTGCCCGGCCGCTCGGCCTCGAACAACAACGGCGCCAGCGCGAAGGCCGTTACCAGTGCCGTCATCAAGACCGGCGCGAGACGTTCCAGCGAGCCGCGCAGGATCATTTTGTGATCGAAGTTCTCGCCTTCCATGCGCATCAGGTTGATGTAGTGGCTGACCTTGAGAATGCCGTTACGCACCGAAATACCGGCCAGCGTGATGAAACCGACCAGTGCGGCGACCGACAGCGGCTGCCCGGAAATCCACAAGCCGAGCACTGCGCCAACCAGCGCCAGCGGAATGTTGGCCATAATCAGCGCCGACAGCACGACCGACTTGTAGCGACTGAACAGCACCACGAACATCAGCACCAGCGAGACGATGGAGAGCAGGCCAACCAACCGCGAAGCCTCTTCCTGCGCCTGGAATTGTCCGCCCAGCGTGATGAAGTAGCCTTCCGGCAGCTTGCTGTCGCCGACGACCTTGCGGATGTCCTCGACAATCTCGGACAACGCCCGTCCTTGCGCGTTGGCCGAAATCACGATGCGCCGTTTGCCGTCATCGCGGCTGACCTGGTTCGGCCCGTCGCCGTCCTCGATGGTGGCGATTTTTGACAAGGGAATCGGGCCGCCGGGCGTCTCCAGCAAAATCTGCCCCAGCCCTTGCAACGAGCGGGATGACTCAGGCAAACGCACGACCAGCGCGAAGCGCCGGCCGCCCTCGACGACCTGAGTTACCTTTTCACCTTCAACCAAGCTTTGCAGCGTCGCCAGAATCTGTGGCGTCGGCACGCCGTATTGCGCGGCCGTCGCATAGTTGACGCTGACCTTGATCTGCGGGGCCAGCACCTGCTTCTCGATTTCCAGATCGGCAATGCCCGGAATACCGGCCAGCCTGCCGCGCAGCGCGTCGGCCTGACCGCGTAGCGTGTCGAGGTCGTCGCCAAAAATCTTGATGGCGATTTGCGAACGCACACCGGACAGCATGTGGTCGATGCGGTGCGAGATGGGCTGGCCAATGGCAATCGCCGCCGGCAGGTTGATCAGGCGGGTGCGAATGTCGGCCGAAATTTCGCCCATTGAACGCGTCATTTCGGACGCCGGCTTCAGGCCGACATCCAGTTCGCTGACGTGAACACCTTCGGCATGCTCGTCCAGTTCCGCCCGGCCGCTGCGTCGCCCGACGTGCACGACTTCCGGCACCGCTTTGACCAGCACCTCGGCCTGTTGCGCCAGCGCCGACGACTCGGCCAGCGTGACGCCGGGGTTGAGGCGCATGCCAATCAGCAGCGTTCCCTCGTTGAAGGGCGGCAGGAAGGTCTTGGGG
Organism: Azonexus caeni; assembly: GCF_048146105.1. Lineage (NCBI taxonomy): Bacteria > Pseudomonadati > Pseudomonadota > Betaproteobacteria > Rhodocyclales > Azonexaceae > Azonexus > Azonexus caeni. Next base: position 97,140 of record NZ_JBKJAD010000006.1, on the reverse strand, counting down.
AAGAACGGCACCGCGACTGCTGCCAGCAAAATGGCGACGGCACCAGCTGCCAACGCCGCTTTGGGACGGTTGAGCACCGTCTGCAAACTGCGGCCATAGCTCGCCTTCAGCCAGGCCAGCAGTTTCGTGTCGCCATGATCGAGCGACTTCATGCGGGGCAGCAGGTAGAAGGAAAGCACCGGCGTCACCGTCACCGACACCACCAGCGAAGCCAGTGTCGAAACGATGAAAGCAATGCCGAGCGGTACGAACAACCGGCCTTCCATGCCAGGCAGCGCGAAGAGCGGCAGGAAGACGAGCACGATGATGATCGTTGCGTAGAGGATGGCCGAACGCACTTCCATCGTCGCATGGGCCACCAGTTCAATCGGATGCATCCGGTGATCGTGGTGCTTGGCCCGGTCCTCCTTTAGCCGTCGCAGCACGTTCTCGACACCAACCACGGCGTCATCGACCAGGCCGCCGATAGCGATGGCCAAGCCACCCAGCGTCATGGTGTTGATCGACAGGCCGTAGTAGTCGAAGACCAGCGCCGTCATGAAAATCGACACCGGGATCGCGGTCAGCGCGATCACCGTCGGGCGCAAGGTGCCCAGGAAGAAAAACAGGATGACGGCGACGAAGACCGAGGCCCCGATCAACTTGCCTTGCAGCGTGCTGATCGACGACTCGATAAAACTCGCCTGGCGGAAGGTCACCTTGGGCGCCTCCATACCGGCCGGCAGCGATTTCTTCAGATCCTCCACTGCGGCCTCGATGCTCCGGGTCAGATGGATGGTGTCCGCCGTCGGCTGCTTCTGGATGCCCAGAATCACCGCCGGTTTGCCCTCGAAACCCGCGTCACCCCGCTTGATGGCGGGTGCGAAAGTCACGTCGGCAATTTGCCGCAACAAAACGGGTTGACCGTGGCGGGCCGTCAGCGCCAGGTTCTTCAGGTCGTCGAGGCGCGACGTGCGGCCGAGATGGCGGATCAGGTATTCGCGGCCGTTGAGTTCAAGGAAGCCGCCGGAGGTGTTGGCCGAGTAGCCCTTGAGCGCCCCGGTCAACTGCTCATGTGTGATACCCAGTTCCGCCATGCGGGTCGTGTTCGGCTGCACCTGGAACTGGCGCACCTCGCCGCCGATGGGGATCACCTGCGCCACACCGGCGATGGCCATCAAACGCGGCCGCAGCACCCAGTCGGCGTATTCGCGGACCTGCATCGGTGAAATCTTCGCCGTGTCGATGGGAATGGCGATCTGCATGATTTCGCCCATGATCGAACTGATCGGCCCCATGCGTGGCGTGACACCCGCTGGCAGGCCTTCCTCCATCGAGGAAAGACGTTCCGACACCATCTGCCTGGCCCGGAAAATCTCTGTTTTCCAGTTGAAGGTCACATAAATGAAAGAGAGACCGGCGCTGGACACCGACCGCACGCTCTCCACACCAGGGAGACCGTTCATGGTCGTTTCCAGCGGGAAGGTGATCAGTTGTTCCACTTCCTCGGCGGCCATGCCGCCGGATTCGGTCATGACGGTGACCGTCGGTTTGTTGAGGTCGGGAAACACATCCACCGGCGTGCGCGAGAGCGTGAATGCCCCATAAGCCATCAGCACTAGGCTGGCGATGATGACCAGCAGGCGGTTGGCCAGGCTGTTGTCGAGAAGCCACTTGAACATGGTTTAGCTCCCCCGCCGTGTGCAGCAATCCGATTGCTGCTGAATCGGCGGACATGGCACGTCGCCATAACTGCAAAAGACGCAACAGTCACCCGGTTTGGGTCGGAGTAATGTTTGGCAACCTGAACATTCATGGAAGAACAAGCAGGCATCAGTAGGCATGCGCAGTTTTTCCGACAGTTCGCAAATCGGGCAGGTCAGGGTGGAGTCAAGAATAGGTTCCATCGTCATCCCTCTACCGGACCTGGTTGATCAGGGTCGCAGCGCGGACGGCAACCCGATCCCCGGCTTTCAGTCCGCTGGTCACCGCCACGTGGGTGCCGTCCAGCGGCTCGACGCTTAGCGTGCGCGGCTCAAAGCGTTCCGGCGCCGTCTTGACCCAGACGATGCTCTGGTTAGCCGGGTTCTTCATCAGCGCCGCTGCCGGCACCCGGATGCCCGGCACCGTGCTGCGTGTCTGCACGAAAACCCGAACCGGCTGGCCGACGGCCAAGGCCGCCAAAGCGCCGCCTTCACCCCGGAAGGTCAGCGGCAGGGCCTGCTCGCGCAGGCTGCGAGCGACACCGACCAGGCGTAGTGGCAGCTTCTGCTCACCAACGGCGACAAAGGCCCCGGCCACATCGCTGGCGATGGCCATATCGAAAGCCAGCGCCTCGATCAGCATGCGTTCCGGATTGACAATCTCGAACAGGGTTTCGCGGGCTTCGAGCACCTGACCGGAGACGACGTTGGCCGAGGCGATAACACCGCTGACCGGCGCCACCAGTTGCTCGTTAGCCACGGCGGCTTCTGCTTCCTCAATGACCTTGCGTGGCACGGTGTCGGACAGTTCGCGTAGGCGGCGCAGGCGGCTTTCGGCCAGGGAACGGCTGTTGCCGCCGACTTCCGGCGTCACGTAAGCGAGCACCTCGCCCTTCTTGACCTGTTGGCCGGGCAACGGTAGACCGCGTGGCCCCGGCGTGACACGGCCGGCGACGATGGCCTGCACTTTGCCACCGGCATTCGGGTCCATGACCACCTTGCCGGCCAGTTCATGGGTACGGGGCAGTTCGCCGGGCTCAACCAGCAGGGTACGAACACCGATCTGGCGTTGCGCTGGTTTGGGCAGGAAGACGCTGCCGTCCGGCTGGCGTTTGGGGCCATTGCCGCTGGCAGCGGGCGGGGCGTCGCCGTGGTCATGGCCATCACCGGCTACTGCCGGCATTGCAGATAGCGACAGGGATAGGCAAAGGGCGCTCAATAACTGACGGGGCTTCATGCGGCACCTCCGAAATGCGGTTTACGGGAAGCGTGCAGGCGGCGCAACAAAGCGGCTAGAACAAACAGGGCCCCGCCGGCGATACCGGCCCACAAGGCGTATTCCTTCCAGCCATGGGTGTGGGCGGTCGTTTCGGCATGCGCCTCCTCGTGCATGTCGAGTTCACCGGCCAGCAAGTCGGTTTCCTCGCCGGCAATGACGGTCGCCGCAACCGATACGACCCCCGGTTTGAGTTCCTGCGCCAGCGTCGCCTCGAACTCACCCTCGGCATGCGGTTCGACGGGGACTTTGACGCCACCCAGTTCCAGTTCGAGCTTGGCGTCCTTGACCGGGCTGCCGTCGGCATAGCGGTCGAGATAGAGCGTCAGTTGCTTGCCATTGACGACGCCGACCAGTTCAAAGGTTTCGGACGTTGCCGCAAAACGTGGCGCGGCCGGACCGGCGGATGAAGCAGGCGCCTCGCCATGGTCGTGCCCGTCACCGGCCCAGGCCGAAGATGCCACCAAGGCGATTAAGGCGGCCCATCCCACAGCGGCAAGCGTGTTTGTTGTTCTCATGTTCGGGTTCCTCATTTTTGTTCGGGGAGCAGGCCCAGGGCCTGACGCAAGGCGGAGATCGCAGCGGCCAGCTCAATCCGGGCGCGAGTGCTTTGCCGTTCGGCTTCGACGGCTTCGAGTTCGATACGCAGGCGGGTCGGCAGGTCGCTTTCGCCCAGACGGAAGGACTTCTCGAAGAAACTCCGCGACTCTCGCGCCAGTTGGGCGCGTTTCTCCGCGGCCGCCAGTTGCTTCCGACCCGATTCGACGCGCACCCGCGCCGCTTCCAGATCGGCCGCCAGGCGCTCGCGTTCGAGGCGAAGTTGCCCCTCGGTTTCGAGGGCTTCGGCGCGGGCCAGGCCGAGTTTGGCGCGATTGCGGCTATCCGAACCAAACGGGATGCGGACGCCGAGCGTGACGGTCTGCTGATAGTCGTCGCCGAAAGCGCCCCGCTCGCGGGTGGTGGCCAACAACAGTTCTGGATTGTTCCTGGTCTGCACGCTGGCCAGATCGGCACTGCGACGAGCGACTTCGGCCCGGTCGAACAGTTCGACGACCGCCGGGTGGGTCGCATCCAGGGCGGTGAAGTCGGCCGGCACCGCCGGCGGGGTTTCAGGTCCGTCGGCTGCTTTCTCGTCCGGCAGCTTGCCGATCAAGGCGCGCAGTTGCTGAGTGGCTGCGGCCAGCAGGCTGGCGCTTTCGGCCAGCGTTACCTCGGCGCTGGCAGCCGCACCATCGGCCTGATGCTGGTCCGAGCGGGCCAGGTCACCGGCCTTGGTTCGGCGGCGGACATCTTCTGCCAGTTTTTGTGCGCTGACCAGGCGCTCGCGGGCCAGCGACTGTTCGCCGCGTGCCCGCTGCCAGTTCCACCAGGCATCACGCACGACGGCGGCAGTGCGCAGTTGCGCGGCCGTCACCCGGCTATCCACGGCCTTTGATTCGGCGTCGGCCAAGGCCCCCTGACGGGAGCGTTCGCCGGGCAGCCACAGGGGCAAGGCGACGCCGGCCGCGTATTCGCGGCTGCCTTGATTCTTGCTCAGTTGGTCAGTCTTGCCGGACAGGTCCAGCGAAGGTGGCTGGGCCGTCCAACTGCCGGCAACCTGCCGGCGCGCTTCGGCGGCGTCTCGCCGCAGATCGAGGGATTGCGCCTCGGGTTGTCGTGCCCAAGCGGCAGCAAAGGCTTGCGGCAAGGTAATCGCGGCGCCGGTGGGGGCTGACGTTGTTTGCGCCCAAAGGTTGCCGGTCGCTAGCGCAGCGAACGAGTACAGTCCGGCCACGAGTACGCGGGCCGGTAAAGAGGTGGTTCGTGAAACTGATTTGCTTCGAGACATCCGATTCTCCAGTGATTAAAAGACACACAGGGAATCGGCGAGGTGCGACCGGGAAACGTCGCAATGCGTCAGGGCGGATCAGTCCACCACAGTCGCAAGGGAGAAGCGCAGAAAAGTGCTATCCACCCCGCCGATTAGGCGAGGACGGACCAGTTGGGGCGTTCGGGATGAGCGAGAGGCGGCGCGGTCAGATTTCCCGGTAGCCAGGGAATCGCAAAGGACGCGCTGCTTGAAGCCGGCAAGGAAGCCATGCTAAAAATCGCCGCAGCACAACTCGCATGACAGGCGACGCAATCGCCGTCGATGCCTCCGCCCAGAGCTTTGGCATCCGGTGCACCCTCTTGATCGCCAGCGGCCTGATGCTGGTGATCGTGATGGCCGAAGTGCTGCGCGGCGGCCCCGGTCTCGTGCTGGCAATAGCCGGCCACCGCCGCCCAGGAGAACTGGAACGGCAGAAAAACGAGAAGAAGGATAGATAGCCAGCGACGCATGGGCCGGATTGTATCAGCGAAAATCATTTCCGGAAGTCCACCGCAAGATGCGCACACCGTTGCCCACCACCAGCAGACTCGCGCCCATGTCGGCGAAGACCGCCATCCACATGGTCGCATTGCCGAAAACGGCCAGTCCCAGAAAGATCGCCTTGATCCCCAGGGCCAGCCCGATATTTTGCCAGAGCACCGCATGGGTGCGCCGGGACAGGCGAATGGTCTCGGGAATACGACGCAGGTCGTCGTTCATGATGACCACGTCGGCGGCTTCCATCGCCGTGTCAGTACCGGCGGCACCCATGGCCACGCCGATGTCAGCGCGGGCCAGGGCCGGCGCGTCGTTGATGCCGTCGCCGGTCATCGCGGTCGGGCCATAGCGAGCCTGCAAATCTTCGATGGCCGCCAGTTTGTCCTCTGGGAGAAGATTGCCCCGGGCGTCATCGATGCCGGCTTCCTTGGCGATGCTCGCGGCCGTCGCCACGTTGTCGCCGGTCAGCATGACCGAGACGACACCGAGACGATGCAGTTCGGCCACCGCCTCCCGTGAGCTTTCCTTGATGGTGTCCGCCACCGCAAAAATCGCCAGCACCTGCTGTGCCGACGCCAGCATGGTGATCGTCCGGCCTTGCGTCTCGTGCACCTGAAGGCGAACCTCGATTTCGGCGCTGCACAGGTTACGCTCCTCAATCAGGCGATGGTTTCCGAGGACGAGGCGTTGGCCATCCGTTCGAGCTTCAACACCTCGTCCGGCGAGTGCGACAAAATCGGTCAAGCCGTTCTCCGGAAGCTTGAGACCGGTCACAATCGCTTTGGAGACCGGATGGTCCGAGTGCCCTGCCAGGCTGGCCGCCCAGGCAAGCACCTGGGATTCGGGGATCGTCGAAGGAAGCAGTTCTGTGGCGACCAGACGGGGTTTGCCTTCGGTAATGGTGCCGGTCTTGTCGAGCGCTATGACCCGCAGTTTGCGTGCCTTCTCAAGATAGACACCACCCTTGATCAGGATGCCGCGTCGGGCCGCTGCGGCCAGTCCGCTGACGACCGTCACCGGCGTGGCGAGCACCAGCGCGCAAGGGCAAGCGATGACCAGCAGCACCAGGGCTTTGTAGAGCGCTTGCGTCCAGGTCCAGCCGAGGAGCCAGGGGGTCAAAACGGCCACGGCAACCGCAATGCCGAAGACGGCTGGGGTGTAGATTGCGGCAAACCGGTCAACGAAGCGTTGGGTCGGCGCTTGCGTCCCTTGCGCCTGTTCGACCGCGTGAATGATGCGGGCCAGCGTGGTGTTGTCGGCAGCGGCCGTGACACAGAACTCCAGGATGCCGGTTTCGTTGATCGTGCCGGCGAACACCGGGTCGCCCACCGCCTTGTCAATCGGGATGCTTTCGCCAGTGACCGGCGCCTGATTGACCGCGCTGGTTCCCGCCGTCACCTGGCCATCGAGCGGTATCCGGGCGCCGGGTTTGACCCGAACGCAGGCATCCAGCTTTACCTCTGCGGCCGGCACTTCCAGCCACGCCCCATCAGCCTGCCGCACTTCCGCCGTCTCCGGCGTCAAATCGAGCAGGCCCTTGATGGCGTTACGCGCCCGATCCACGGAGCGGGCCTCGATCAGTTCGGCAATCGCATACAAGGCCATGACCATCGCCGCCTCGGGCCACTGGCCAATGAGGAAGGCGCCGGTCACGGCCACACCCATCAGCGCATTCATGTTCAACTGCCCGCGCCGCAATGCCACCAGTCCCTTACGATAGGTGGAGAATCCAGAGAAGGCGATAGCAGCCGCTGCCAACGCCATACCCAGGCCTTTGAACGGCAGGGCATCGGGTCCGAAAAAATCCAGAGCCTCGGCCCCGATGGCCAATGCCAGGGCGATCAGTGCTTTACTGATCTCGCCGAGGCCTGATGGCACTTCGGTCTTCTGTTCATGCTCGATGGGTAACACTTCAAAGCCAAGCTGGCGGATGGTCTGTAACCCGCTCTCCAGGGCGACTTGCTCGCCATCGATGGTCAAGGTTCGGGTAGCCAGTTCAAAACGTAGCGACCGAATTCCCGTGATACCAGCGAGCGCCTTGCGAATATCGTTTTCTTCGTTCGGGCAGTCCATGGCGGGAATCCGAAAAACGCTCGAATGCCCTGAGGTGTTGGATACGGCGACAGGCGGCGCATCCTGGATGGAGGTCGTATCCATCGCACAGCCACCTGAACACGCGCAGCGTTCAGGCTCATTGGGTTGTTGCTTCTCGGCATGAAGGGGCATGGCCATCTCCTGTTTGTTGATGCCATTAAAAACCCTTGAGTCGCTACAAGGTCAAGCAGCTAGAATAAAAAGATTCAAGGAGAAAAGCATGTTGGAGTTCCTGAAGATATTGAGTCTCTTCGTCGTCACTGCACTGGCCGAAATCATCGGTTGCTATTTGCCCTGGCTGGTGCTGACGCAGGGGCGCCCGCGCTGGCTATTGATTCCGGCTGCCGTATCGCTGGCTCTTTTCGCCTGGTTGCTGACGCTGCACCCAGGTGCTGCCGGACGTATCTACGCTGCTTATGGCGGTGTCTATGTCGCGATCGCCTTGCTGTGGCTATGGCAGGTCGATGGAATTCCCCTGACACGTTGGGATCTGCTGGGCAGTGCCGTATCTCTCGGTGGCATGGCCATCATCGCACTCCAGCCAGGCCGGTCGTAAGGATGGCTGGAATGAAAATCGGCGAACTGGCGCGTTTGGCGGGAAGTAATGTGGAAACGATCCGCTACTACGAGCGGAAAGGACTATTGCCGATACCTGCTCGGAGTGAGGGAAATTACCGTATCTATGGGCCAATGCACCAAGAGCGACTGACCTTCATTCGGCACTGTCGTGGCTTGGACATGACCCTCGACGAGATTCGGACGCTGTTGCACTTCAAGGAATCGCCGGAGGAAAACTGCGGCGAGGTAAACCGTTTGCTCGATGATCACATCGGACACGTCGTTCATCGAATCGGGGAACTCCAAGCGCTGGAAAAACAACTCCAGGAGCTACGCGGCCGTTGTCCAGATGAGCGTCGAGCCTCGACTTGCGGGATTCTTGAAGGCTTGTCGCAGTCAGGTATCAACGAGAAGCCGATGGAAAATCACATTCCAGGCGTGCACGGCACCGCCTTAAAATCTCCCAAAGAGCCAGAATGAGCCAGGTCGATATCTACCTCGATGCGGCCGAACGAACCAACACCCGGCGCAGCTATGCATCAGCCATCCAGCACTTCGAAGTCGAGTGGGGAGGATTGTTGCCGGCGACCATCGATTCGATTGCCCGCTACCTCGCGGCATACGCCGAATCCCTGTCACTGAACACGCTGAAGCACAGACTCGCGGCGCTGTCGCGGTGGCATCAGGACCATGGTTTTCCGGACCCGACGAAAGCCCCGAAAATTCGGCAATTGTTGAAAGGTATCCGAACCCTGCATCCAACCCAGGAAAAGCGGGCCAAGCCGCTGGAACTGGAAATCCTGCGCGGCGTTGCCGACTGGCTGACGTCAGCCACGGCCGCAGCGGTTAGCCGGGGTGATTCGACCAAAGCCCTGCGACACACCCGTGATCGAGCTCTGGTTCTCCTCGGATTCTGGCGCGGATTCCGTTCCGACGAACTAGCTAACCTACGCATCGAGTTCATCGAGATCAAGTCCGGCGAGGGGCTGACCTGTTTCTTGCCCCGCAGCAAGGGGGATCGCAACCTGGAAGGGAGACGCTACTCCTGTCCGGCGCTGTCCCGGCTGTGTCCGGTCGAGGCAGTCGAAGACTGGCTGGCTTTGTCCAAACTGTCGGCGGGACCGCTATTTCGCAAGCTCGACCGCTGGGGGCACCTATCCGAGGCTGAACTGACCCCGAGCAGCATCATTCCCATGCTTCGAAAGTTACTGAGCCAGGCAGGTGTGGCCGATGCAGAGTCCTTCAGCAGTCACTCGTTACGCCGGGGTTTTGCTCAGTGGGCGGGCATGAGCGGCTGGGATATCCGGGAGTTGATGAGCTATGTGGGCTGGCGTGACGTGAAGGCTGCCATGCGCTATCTGGATGGGGTCAGCATCGACCAGAAAGCGCGTTTCGAGCAGGGTCTGGATCGGGCGCTACCGGAGAAACAGCCTATTCCAACCCCGCAACTGCCGAATCTACCTGAGGTCGCTCTCACAACGATCGAGGTTTCCATCGATCTATCTGCCTTCAACGGTGGTAGCCGACGCGCCATCGCTAATGCCTTGCGGGATATGGTGAGTACCTGTCTTGCCCGGTTTCAGGCACAACCTCTGGATCAGGAAGGCCGACGATATCAAATTTTCGTGCCAACCCCGTCGATCGATATTCTGGACGATCACCTCTACTCATTGCTCGATGAACTCCATCGCATTGCCGATACACGCGAATGTTTTCTGGAGGCTGTCTGCCTCGACACAGCCAGTGGCAGGCACTGGGACTGATACTGCATGACCCAGCTTCACGAGACCGCATATCCCCGTCTGAAGGCAGACCCCTCAGCACAGGATCTCGACGAGATTTATACCCTGACACACGATGAAATTGCGTTCATCGACAAGACCGTCAAGCGTCCCATTGCTCGCTCGGCTGCCTTCATCTACCTGAAGCTGTTTCAGCGTCTTGGGTACTTCGTCCACATCAGGGATGTCCCGTCAGCGATTCGCCAACACATCGTGGCCCAAACGGGGCATCGGCCAGCAAGGGCCGATGAACTTCGGCAGTTCGACCGAACGACGGCGCGCACCACCTTGATTGCTGCCTTGCGACGCTACTTGAACGTTCGCCCTCTGGACGATCCGGGACGCGCTTGGTTGCGGCATATTGCAGAAACCGCCGCAGACAGCCGGCATGTGGTGGCCGACATCATCAATGTGATGCTCGAAGAACTGGTGCATCATCGCTACGAATTGCCCGGTTTCTCCACGCTCGATCGGTTGGGCATCCAGGCCCGGGAAAATATCCACGACGTCCATTTTGCGAGTATTGCCGACCAACTTGATGCCAAGGTGAAAACCTTGATCGACAACCTGTTCAAGGTCAAGTCGGGCGAGAGCAGCAGCACCTGGAACCTGCTCAAGCGCGAACCAAAAAAGCCAACCAACAAGGAAACTCGCTCCTATCTTCAGCATATCCGCCGGCTCCAGTTGCTGGTCGACCAACTACCCATCCCCGATATTCCCGTTCCGAAACTCAAGCAGTACCGCTACATCGCCCGTTCGCTGGATGCGACTGAAATGGCGGAACTGAAGCCCCAGAAGCGCTATGCACTGGCGGTGATCTACATCCGCTCGCAATTTGCCCAGACGCTCGACGATGCGGCCGACCTGTTCGTCCGCATGCTCCAGAACCTCGACAATCAGGCGCGCAACAAGTTGGGCGAATACCAACAGGAACACCTGCAACGAACCGATCGTCTGATCGGCCAGTTAAAAGAGATGTTGCTGGCCTACCGGATCGATGGCTCGGATCATCAACGGGTAGAGGCCATCGGTGGCAGCCTGATTGCCGATGTCGATGACCTAGTGGCCATCTGCGATGAGCACATGGCCTACGCTGGACGCAATCATCTGCCGTTCCTCATCCAGCCCTACAAGATGGTTCGAGCTCAGCTGCTGAACTGTATCGAAATCGTCAATCCGCAGAGTAGCAGTGAAGACGATACCCTGATCCGGATGATGAAAGCGTTGCAGGCGCTGCGTGGCATCCGGCATGAAGTCGTGCCGCTGTCGTTGGTCGGGTTGAATGCCGAGGAGGATTTCCAGTGGCTCTCCACGGCCTGGCGAAAACTGGTCATTTCCGAGCGCGCCGACGGTCAGGTCGTTGCCATCAACCGCCGTTACTTCGAACTGGCGGTCTTGTATGCAATCCGCGATGAACTGAAGTCGGGTGATCTGTTTATCCAGCATGGCGAACGTTACGACGACTACCGGGAGCAACTGGTTGACGACGATACCCTGAATCGTGAATTGGCGCAGTATGGCGAGGTCACCGGTATCGAAACGGACTCCAGGGTCTTTACCGAGTCCTTGAAGGCGGCTTTGCTGGAGACAGCCGAAGCTGTCGATGCCGAATTTCCCGAAAATGCCTATGCCGAAATTGTCGATGGCCGGCTGATCCTGAAGAAACCGCCAGCCGGCGAACCGCCGCCCGGCATCAGGGCGATCGACCAACTGATCACCGAGCACATGGAGAACATCAGTATCGTCGACGTACTGATCGACACGGAGCGCTGGCTGCAATTGCACAAGTTGTTTCGGCCTTTGATGGGAACCGAAAGCCGGATCGAGGAATTGCGCCCACGGGTAATCAGCACCTTGTTCTGTTATGGCTGCAACCTCGGGCCGACCCAGACAGCGCGCTCAATTCGGGGGATGAGCCGCAAGCAGATCGCCTGGCTCAACATCAAGTACGTGACGGAAGAGGTGCTGGAAAAAGCCATCGTCAAGGTCATCAATGCCTACAACAAGTTCGAATTGCCTGGCTACTGGGGATCAGGCAAGCATGCCTCTGCCGACGGCACGAAATGGAACCTCTACGAGCAGAACCTGATTTCCGAACATCACATCCGCTACGGTGGCTATGGCGGTATCGGCTACTACCATGTCTCCGACAAGTTCATCACGCTGTTCAGCCACTTCATTTCCTGTGGCACCTACGAGGGCACTCACATCCTCGACGGGCTGATGACCAACACCTCGGATATCCGGCCGGACACCATCCATGGCGACACCCAGGCCCAGAGTTACACGGTGTTCGCGCTTTCACACCTCTTGGGCATCAAACTGATGCCGCGCATCCGTGGCATCAAGGATCTGGTGTTCCATCGGCCCGACAGCAACAAGAAGTTCACTCATATCGACCGGCTTTTCAGCGACGACATCAACTGGCAGATGATCGAGACCCATTTGCCGGACATGCTGCGCGTGGCCGTCTCCATCAAGCTCGGGAAAATTTCAGCCTCGGCCATTCTGCGTCGCTTGGGGACTTACAGCCGAAAGAACAAGCTGTATTTCGCCTTCAAGGAACTCGGCAAGGTGATCCGAACCATGTTCCTGCTGAAATACGTTGGCAACGTCGAACTACGCCGGCTCATCCATGCGGAAACCAACAAGTCGGAGCAATTCAACGGTTTCGAGAAAAAACTGTTTTTCGGCGGAGAAGGGGTGATTGCCGAAAACCTGCGTCATGAACAGCGCAAGATCATCAAATACAACCATCTCGTAGCCAATCTGGTCATCTTGCACAACGTGGTTGGGATGAGCCGGGTGCTGAAGCAACTCCAAGCCGAAGGGGCTGTGATCAACCAGGAAGTCTTGGCCGGTCTGGCGCCATACCGGCTTGAGCACATCAATCGATTCGGCGATTACGTGCTGGATTTCCGACGCAAGGTCGAGACACTGGATGAGGGATTTCGAATTTTGGAGTCCGAATCAACAAGCCAAGATCAATGACTATTGAATTTTTCGGAGGAAATCCCAATATCATGGATTGCCATGCACGTGCGTGGCCACTTTAGGGAGATGTTCATGAGCAAGACGCTGACCGGCAGTGGTTCGATCACGATGAAAAATCTGAATGGAACCTCAGACAAGGATTGTAGTTGCGGCTCTTGGCTGGGCCATTGGAAGAAGTTTTCAAAGACTTCCACGACACCGAAATGCCACGTGCAGGGATGCGAATCCCAAGCTGAGGTAGGGGCGCACGTCATTTTGCCGAACATGAAAGACGAATCGCTACGAAAACTCAATTTCATCGCGCCAATGTGCAAAACACACAATGGAACGCCGAGTGGCGAGTACAAATCCAAGCCCGACAGCGTTTTCGTCAGCGCAAATAAGGCGCTGACCTGCGGAGCCTAAGTCTCAATTGATAAGGGCAGGCCGGTGGAAACCGGCCTTTGCATAGACCAAGTAATTTCTGTTTTAGAACAATCGGCTAAGTGGTTTTTCCGAGGATTTCGCACGGTTCCCGGCCGACCCTCAGTTCGCGGCCGAGCGCGCTGTGCCGCTCGCGGGCCGGGCCATCGACGGCGAACTGCTCGATCAGGCGGCCGTGTTCGAGTACCGCGACATGGCTGCACAACTGGTCGACGACGGCCAGTTCGTGGGTGACGATGACGATGGTCACACCCAGCTCGCGGTTGATCTCGCGCAGCGTCTGCAGCAGCGAACGGGTCGTCTCGCTGTCGAGCGCCGAGGTCGGTTCGTCGCACAGCAGCACGTCCGGACGCGGCGCCAGAGCGCGGGCGATCGCCACCCGCTGCTTCTGGCCGCCGGAGAGGCGCGCCGGGTAGCTGGCGAGCTTGTCGGAGAGACCGACCAGCGCCAGGCATTCGCGCACCCGGGCGTCGATTTCGGCACGACTATGGTAGCCGTGGATGCGCAGCGGGAAAGCGACGTTGTCGTACACCGTGGCGTTCTGCAGCAGGTTGAACTGCTGGAAGATCATCCCGATGTTCTGCCGCGCTTCGCGCAGTTGGCGCCGCCCGAGCGTCGTCAGCTCGCGCCCGGCGACGCGGACGCTGCCGGCGTCGGGCCGCTCGAGCAGGTTGATCAGGCGCAGCAGCGTGGACTTGCCGGCGCCGCTCTTGCCGACCAGACCGAAAATGTCGCCGCGAGCGATGCTCAGCGACAGCGGATGCACCGCGGCGAAATGCTGGCCGTCGGGCAGCGTGAAGGATTTTTGCACCGCGCGCAGTTCGATGACCGGGCTGGCGCTGTTGGGAGAAGGATCGTCAGTCATGCTTGCTGTTCCGCTACCGGCCTGGCCGGCATTGATTGGCTTGAGGAGACGTCACTTTGCGCACGAGCGGGCGTCACGCCAACGAAGAACAGTTTCTTTGCTTATGCATCGCGCTCAGCGAAGGATAGAAGGGAGAAGCCGCCAGCCAGGCATGACGATATTCCCGGGCGTTTTCTAAGCTGAGAAGAATCGCATCGTTCCCGGCCGCGCTGGCGGGCTCTAGATTGGTGCAAACAGCAATCTGGAGTCCGTCATGCCCTTGAGCGACATCGTCCGTACCCTGAATTCCCCGTCCGCCGACGGTCACAGCGACTTTCTCCGCCGTTCCGGCCTCGACCATCCTTTCGTCGCGGTCGACGGGCGGGTCTTCATCCACTACGCCAACATCCGCCTGGAATCGAAATTCCTGCCCATCGTCGATGCGGCGAGCGGCAAATCGCATGGCCATGCATCGACGATCCAGGCGTTTGGCCTCTCCAGCAAGCTGCCGATGTCGCCGGAGGCGGTTTTCGTGCTGCCGACCGACGCCGAAGAATTCGTCTACCTCGACCGCCTGGTCCGCACCCTGCATGCCCTCAACTATCTGACCCAGCCGGTGCGCGGCAACCTCCTGCTGCGCGTCCATGCCCGCCACATTCTCAGCGTTCCCGCCAACCACGGTCTGGCCTTCGAGGAAATCCTGCGCCCCTGCGGTCTTTTCCCCGACCAGATCACGCTGGAAATCGATACCGACCGGGTGTCCGACCCGGCGCATTTCATCCGCGCCGTCGCCAGCTACCGCTCGCGCGGCTACGCCATCGCGGTCAGCCATTTCGGCCGCACGACGCTGGATTTCGCTTTCCTGGCCGCCCTGCAGCCCGCCATCGTCAAGCTCGACAAGCGGCTGCTCGCCGCGCGCCGGCCGCTCGAACGGATCATCGCCGATATCCATGCCTTGGGCGCGCGCGTCCTGATCGAGGGCATCGACAGCGGCCGCCTGCGTCGCCATGCCGGCTTGCAGCACATCGACCTGTTGCAGGCGCACGCCCCGCTTACCCGCCCGGCAGGAATCCGCGTCGCGGCCGATGCCGGGAACTGGGCGCGGCTCGACGCCGCCGCCTGAAATCCCGGCCACGGAAGCCAATCCCCCGCCGCCACGGCCTGCGCCGGGTTCGTTTTCCTATGGCGGCGCGCCGGTATCGACCTGAGCCTTGCCCGCCGCGAAGCCGCCAAGGCCGCATAAGGACATAAGAATTGCGTCGTTTGGCGCAAGCGTGGCGCCATCGACAATTCGCTCCATCACGGAGGAATTGACGATGGGAAAAATCGAAAATATCGCGGTCGACCGCCTGTACTGGGATGAAGCCCTGGAAACCCAATCGCGCGCCGATTGGGATGCGCTCAAGCTCGATCTGCTGAAGAAACACCTGCACCACGCTTACGCCAACTCGCCGTATTACCGGTGCAGTTTCGACGCGGCCGGCGTGCATCCGGACGACGTCAAGTCGCTCGCCGACATCCGCCGCTTCCCCTTCATCGACAAGCAGGTGCTGCGCCAGCGCCAGCAAGCCGTGCCGCCGTTCGGCGACCTGCTTGCCGTACCCGAGCGCGACATCGTCTATATCTCGGCGTCCAGCGGCTCGACCGGCGTGCCCACCGCCTCGCCGTTCACGGCCCGCGATTTCGCCGACTGGATGGATTACGAGGCTCGCCAGTTCTGGTCCTCCGGTCTGCGCCCGGACGATCGCTACTGCCATTCGCTGAATTTCTCGCTGTTCGTCGGTGGACCGTGCGTGCTCGGCGCCCAGAAGCTCGGTGCGCTGTCGATCCACGCCGGCACCGTGCCCTCGGAACGCCTGCTCGCGATTGCCAAACAGTTCCAGGCCACCGCCATCTGGACGACGCCGTCCTACGCCTGGTACCTCGGCGAGACGGCGATCAAGGAAGGCATCGATCCCAAGAAAGACCTGGCGATCAGGCGCATCTTCGTCGCCGGCGAACCCGGCGGCTCGATCCCGGAAACCCGCCAGCGCATCGAGGCGCTGTGGGGCGCCAAGGTCTATGACTATTACGGCCTGTCCGACATCTTCGGCTCCTGCGCCGGCATGTGCGAAGAACAGCACGGCCTGCACTGGGCCGAGGACCACATCCTGGTCGAAGTGCTCGATCCGGAAACGCAGGAACCGGTCGCCGACGGCGAACGCGGCGAACTGGTGCTGACGACGCTGAAGAAGTCGGCGCGGCCGATGATCCGCTTTCGCACCGGCGACATCGTTTCGTTTACCAGCGAACCCTGCGCCTGCGGCCGTAGCGCGCAGCGCATGCTGGGCACGCACGGGCGGCTCGACGACATGCTGATCATCAAGGGCGTGAACATCTTCCCCAGCGACATCGAGGCGATTGCCCGCAAGGACCGCGAGCTGACCGGCGAATACAAGCTGGTCATCGAGCGCGAAAACCACCTTGACCGGCTGACCGTGGAAATCGAGCGTATTGCGACCGACGGCGGACGCGATGACGAACTTGCCGTACGCTTTGCCGGCCACCTGAAATCGGTCACCGGCGTTTCGGCAAAGATCGTCGTCCTGCCGCCCGATACCCTGCCCCGCGCCACGCACAAGGCGAAACGGGTCGATGACCGGCGTAGCGGCGTGTGGAGCTGAAGATGGCTGAAATCCTGATCGTCCCCGGGCTACGCAACAGCGGCCCGACGCACTGGCAAAGCTGGTTCGAGGAACAGTTGCCGGACACCCGCCGCGTCGAACAAGCCAACTGGGAAAAGACCTGCCTCTCCGACTGGGCGGCCCGGGTTCGCGACGCCATCGACGCCGCCAGCGAGCCGGTGTGGATCGTCGCCCACAGCTTCGGCTGCCTGGCCAGCGTCACGGCGGCTTTCGTCCGGCCGGAAAGAATCCGTGGCGCCCTGCTCGTTGCGCCAGCCGATCCGGAGCGCTTCGGCGAAGCGGCAGCCCTGCTCGAAGAACGCCTGGCTTTTCCGAGTCTGGTCGTCGCCAGTAGCAACGATCCCTGGGTCAGGGAGCGAGTTGCCCGGCAATGGGCCGGCATCTGGGGCAGCGATTTCCTGAGCGTCGGTGCCGCCGGTCATATCAACGTCGATTCCGGCCACGGTCCCTGGCCGCAAGGATTGCAGCTCTTTCAGCGACTACGCGCGGTCTTGTGACTGAGCAAACCCGCGTTCAACCCGGATCGCCGTGTCGTGGTAGGCGGCGCCGCCTGCCGGCCAGCCCGGCGCGGCGCCGACCAGGGCATTGATGCCGATGCCTTCGATGAACGCAGAGTTCGGCCACTGGCTTTCGACGACCACGGTGTCCGGCTGCTGGCCGTCGACCAGGCGGACGTGCAGCAGCACGCTCGCCTGCGCGTTCGCCAGGCGTACCAGGTCGCCATCGGCCAGGCCCAGGCGCTCGCCGGCGGCGCGCGCGAGCAGCGCCGTCGGCCGCCCTTCGCTGCGCTGCGAACCAGGCGTCTCGGTAAAGGTGCTGTTGAGGAAATGCCGGGCCGGCGCGGCGACCAGGCGGAACGGCAAGGCCGGCGTCGGCGCGTCGATCAGTTCGGCGTGGTCCGGCAGCGCCGGCATCGCCGCGTGGCCCTCGCCGATCGCCGACCAGTCCGGGGCGAAGCGGAAACGCCCGTCGGCGTGGCCGAAGCCATTGAGGAAATGGGCCTCGGCAAAGTCCGGCGCGCAATCGAGCCAACCCGCCGCAGCCAGCGCCTCGGCGCTGCCCCGACCCGACGACTGCAGCAGCGTATCGACCATCTGCCAGGCGCTGGCGGCGAATGCTGGATGGGCGATGCCGAGCCGGCCAGCCAGGGCGGCGATGAAGTCGTGGTTGGAACGGCAGTCGCCGAGCGGCGCCAGCCAGGCCCGCGACAGTTGCAGGTGGGTGTGGCCGGAAGCCTGGTAGAGGTCGTCGTGTTCGAGGAAGGTGGTCGCCGGCAGGACCAGGTCGGCGTACTTCGCCGTCTCGGTCATGAACTGCTCGTGCACGCAGGTGAACAGGTCGTCGCGCAGCAGGCCGCGGCGGACCGCCAGGCTGTCCGGCGCGACCACCGCCGGGTTGGTGTTCTGGACCAGCAGTGCGCCGACCGGCGGACCGCCGAGCAAGGCCTGCGCGTCGCCGGCGAGAATGGCGCCGATCTGCGCCATGTCGAGCCGACGCGCCGTCGGCTGGCAGGCGTCGAGGCCGTTCAGGGAGCGGGTATTCAGGCCGTAGAGGCCGCCGTTGCTGTACAGCGCGCCGCCGCCCGGCCATTGCCAGGCGCCGCTGACCGCCGGCAGGCAACTGACCGCGTGCATCGCTGCGGCACCGTTGCGCTGGCGGGTGAAGCCGTAGCCGACGCGCAGGTAGCTGCGCTTGCAACGGCCGTAGAGACGGGCGAAGTCGACGATCTGCGCCGCCGGCAGGCCGGTGATCGCCGCCGCCCAGGCTGGCGTCCGGGTCATCAGGTGGGCTTCGACGGCCGGCGAGAAATCGCTGTGGGCGGCCAGGTAGTCGCGGTCGGCCAGGCCCTCGGCGAGCAGCACCTGCATCACCGCGCAGGCCAGCGCGCCGTCGGTACCTGGGCGCAGCGCCAGATGCAGGTCGGCCTTGGCGGCGGTGGCGGTACGGTAGGGATCGACGACGACCAGCGGCACCTCGCGGTCGCGCCTTGCCTTCTGCACCCAATGCATGAAATTGACCTGGGTGTGCACCGGGTTGCCGCCCCAGACCACGATCAGCTCGGAATCCACCATCTCGCGGGCATCGACGCCGCGCTTGGCGCCGACGCCGGCCATCCAGCCGGCGTCGCTCAAGGCGACGCAGAAGGTTTCGCGCTGCCGCGACCAGCCGGCCAGGTGACCGAGGCGGCGCAGCGCGGCGCGCTGGACCAGGCCCATGGTCCCGGCGTAATGGTAGGGCCAGACGCTTTCCGGGCCGTCGCGGTCGACGGCGCTACGCAGTCGTTCGGCCAGGCGGTCGAGCGCCTCGTCCCAGGAAATCGGCGCGAACCTGCCCTCGCCCTTGGCGCCGACGCGCAGCAAGGGTTCGCGCAGGCGTTCCGGGTGGTGCTGGCGCTCGGCATAGCGTGCGACCTTGGCGCAGATGACGCCGTCGGTGTAGGGCTGGTCGCCGCCGCGCACCCGCCCGATCCGCCCGTCCTTGACCTCAACCTGGAGAGCGCAGACGCTGGGGCAATCGTGGGGGCAAACGGCGGGCTTGAACATGGCGGTTGTCGTGGGAAAGTGCGTTGGGGTACACCGCCGGATTTACTGCAGGTCTTCGTCCTTGAGTTCCGGCAGGTTCATGATCTCGATGCCCTCGTCGCGCAGGGCTTCGCATTCGTCGGCCGTGGCCTGGCCGCGGATCGAGCGTTCCGGCGCTTCGTTGTAGTGGATCTTGCGGGCCTCGTCGGCGAAGGCATCGCCGACGTCTTCGCTGTTATCCATGATCGCCCGGACCAGTTGCCGATAAGCGGCGGCAACCTGTTCGCCGGCCGGCATCAGCGCTGTCGCGGTACTCACCCGCCCATTGCCGGACGTCGGTGTCGGTTCGGGTTGGTGGCTGCCGCCGATCGCGACGGCCGACGGTACGCGCCTGACGTTGGCGCTGTCGCACTGCGGGCAGAGCACGATGCGCCTTTCCAGTTGAGCCTCGAAATCGTCGGCACTGCGGAACCAGCCTTCAAAACGGTGGTCGTTGTCACAACTCAGGTCGTAGATGATCATCACAGGCCTTGGTGCCCGGGACGGGACTCGAACCCGTACACCTTTCGGCGAGAGATTTTAAGTCTCTTGTGTCTACCGATTTCACCACCCGGGCGGGTTTTTCGATCGTATCGGCTAGCCCGATACGAAAAAGGGAAAGCGCATTGCGCTTTCCCTTGTTTCAGACTGGAGCGGCAGAAGAGTCTCGAACTCTCGACCTATACCTTGGCAAGGTATCGCTCTACCAACTGAGCTACTGCCGCGTGTTTCTGGAGGCGCGGGCCGGAGTCGAACCGACCTACACGGATTTGCAATCCGGTGCATAACCGCTTTGCTACCGCGCCCCGCCTTCAAGCTTTACTACATTCGAGGAAGCCTGGGCTTCCGCGAGGAATTTGGAGCGGCAGAAGAGTCTCGAACTCTCGACCTATACCTTGGCAAGGTATCGCTCTACCAACTGAGCTACTGCCGCGTCAAACAGAGCGCGCATTATAGACGCCCCAAGGGTCTTGTCAACACCCTGCGCTATTTTTCCGCACTGCGCCGGGCAATTTCCGGCCAGGCCATGCGCAGGTAATAGCCCATCGACCACAAGGTCAACAAGGCGGCGAGCCAGATCAGCCACTCGCCAGCCTGCATCGTGTTCATGCCGTACAGCGGCGCCTGATACAACAGCAGCGGGATCGCCGCCATCTGCGCCGTGGTCTTGATCTTGCCCAGCATCGAGACGGCGACGCTCTTCGCCGCGCCGATCTTGGCCATCCATTCGCGCAATGCCGAAATGGTGATTTCGCGGCCGATGATGATTGAAGCAACGACGGCATCGGCCCGCCCGAGCTGGACCAGCACGATCAGCGCGGCGGCGACCATCAATTTATCGGCGACCGGGTCGAGGAAAGCGCCGAAGGCCGAGGTCTGGTTCAGCTTGCGCGCCAGATAGCCGTCGGCCCAGTCGGTCAGCGCTGCGGCAATGAAGATCAGCGTGGCGATCAGGTTGCGTTCCTGCCCGCTCGCCCAATCGGCCGGCAGGTAATAGATCGCGATCAGCAGCGGAATGGCGACGATGCGCAACCAGGTCAGCAGGATGGGAATGTTGAATGGCATAGGCCGTCAGTGTAAGGCGGAATGGATCTTTTCGGCCAGTTCGCGGCCGATGCCGGGAACCTCGGCGAGTTGGTCGACGCTCGCCTCGCGCACGCCGGCCAGGCCGCCGAAACGGGTGATCAGCGCCTTGCGCCGGGCCGGGCCGACGCTGGGCAGGCTTTCCAGCGTCGAGGTCTTGCGGCTCTTGGCGCGTTGGCCGCGATGGCCGGTGATGGCGAAGCGGTGCGCTTCGTCGCGCACCTCCTGAATCAGGTGCAGCGCCGGGTGGTCGGCGCGCAGGTTGAGCGGCGGCCGGCCGTCGGCCTCCGGGAAGATCAGGCTTTCCAGGCCGGGCTTGCGCTCCTCGCCCTTGGCGACGCCGATCATGTTGAGCTGGGTCAGGCCGAGGTCGGCGAGCGCCGCCCAGGCCGAAGCGACCTGCCCCTTGCCGCCGTCGATCAGGATCAGGTCGGGCGCCCTGCCCTCGCCGCTGGCCACGCCGTCGTAGCGCCGCGTCACGGCCTGGCGCATCGCCGCGTAATCGTCGCCGGGCGTGATGTCGCGGATGTTGAAGCGGCGGTAGTCGCGCTTGCTCATCTGGTTGCCGTCGTAGACCACGCACGACGCGACGGCGCTCTCGCCCATGGTGTGGCTGATGTCGAAGCATTCGATGCGGGCGATCGGCTCCGCGAGTTGCAGCGCTTCCTGCAGCGCGGCGAGGCGCTGCTCCTGCTGCGCCGTCGTCTGGTTGCGCGCCAGGATCGCCAGGCGGGCGTTCTGCAGCGCCATCTCGACCCAGGCCTTCTGCGTCAGGCTGCGCGCTTCGAGGATGGGCACCGGGCGGCCGGCGAGTTCGGCCAGGCTGGCGGCGGTTTCCTCAAGCTCTTCGCTTTCGGGCAGCGGCGAGACCAGCAAGCGGCCGGGCGCCGGGTGCAATTCGTAATGCTGGCGCAGGAAGGCGGTCAGCGCGTCGGCGGCGGTCGAGTCGCCGGCATTGCTCGGGAACAGCGGCCGGTCGCCAAGATGGCGGCCGCCGCGCACCATCGCCAGGTTGACGCAGAGTTGCCCGGCTTCGCGCACGGCGACGACGATATCGACGTCCTCGCCCTTGCTGCTCGAGACGAACTGCTTTTCCTGGACCTGGTGCAGCGACTGGATCTGGTCGCGGTAGATCGCCGCCAGTTCGAAGGCGAGCTTCTCGGCAGCCTTCTCCATCGCCGTGTTGAGGCGCTTGATCACTTCCTGCTGCTTCCCGGCGAGGAACATTGCCGCGTACTGGACGTCGGCGGCGTAGTCGTCGGGCGCGATGTAGCCGACGCAGGGTCCGCTGCAGCGCTTGATCTGGTAAAGCAGGCAGGGCCGCGAGCGGTTGGCGAAGACGCTGTCCTCGCAGGTGCGCAGGCGGAACATCTTCTGCAGCAGGTGGATGCTGTCGCGCACCGCCCACGACGACGGATAAGGCCCGTAGTAGTCTGCTTTGCGGTCGGGGTTGCCGCGGTAGAAGCCGAGGCGCGGGAACTTGTCGCGCGTCAGCACGATGTAGGGGTAGGACTTGTCGTCGCGAAAAAGGATGTTGTAACGCGGCGCCAGCGACTTGATCAGGTTGTTTTCAAGGAGCAGCGCTTCGGCTTCGGTGCGCGTCGCCGTCGTCTCGACGTGGTCGATCTGGCTGACCATGTGGGCGATACGCGGGCTCGACAGGTTGTCGCGGAAGTAGGAGGCGACCCGTTTCTTCAGGTTCTTGGCCTTGCCGACGTAAAGCACGGCGCCGTCGGCGCCGATCATGCGGTAAACACCGGGGAGTTCGGTCAGCGATGCGAGGAAGGATTTTGAATCAAAAGCCACGGTCGACCGTCGGAATGGGCGAAAAACGGGGAAGAAGGCACGGGCCGCGATGTTAACATGCCGCCCATGCAGCCACATTGGGACATTTTCTGCCGCGTCGTCGACAACTACGGCGACATTGGCGTCTGCTGGCGACTCGCCCGCCAACTGGCGGCCGAGCATGGCAAACGTGTGCGCCTGTGGGTGGACGATCTGGCCAGCCTGCAGCCGCTCTGCCCGGCCTGCGATCCGGCGTTGCCAGCGCAGGCGCTGGCCGGCGTCGAAGTGCGCCACTGGGTGGACGACGCCACGGTCGACTGGCTTGCCGAGGCAAAAATCGCCGACGTCGTCGTTGAAGCTTTTGCCTGCGAGCTACCGCCCGGGTACGTTGCCGGCATGGCGCAGCGGCCGGCGCGCCCGGTGTGGCTCAACCTCGAATACCTGAGCGCCGAGTCCTGGGTCGAATCCTGCCACGGCATGGCATCGCCGCACCCCTCGCTGCCGCTGACCAAGCATTTCGTTTTTCCCGGTTTTTCGCCGTCGACCGCCGGCTTGCCGCGCGAAGCCCGGCTACCGGCGGCGCCACTCGCCGCGCTGCCGGCGACGCCGGAAATCAGCCTGTTCTGCTACGCGACGGCGCCGGTCGCCAGCCTGCTTGAGGCTTTTGCCGCCTCACCCCGGCCGCTGCGCTGCCTGGTGCCGCCCGGCCAGCCGCTGGCTGCGGTGCGCGCCTGCCTGGGTGGCGACGGACCGTGGCAGCTCGGCCTGGCGCGCATCGAGCCAATCCCCTTTCTTGCCCAGGACGACTACGACGCGCTGCTGCGCCGCTGCGCGATCAACTTCGTGCGCGGTGAGGATTCCTTCGTCCGTGCCCAGTGGGCCGGCCGGCCTTTCGTCTGGCAGATCTACCGGCAGGACGACGACGCCCACCTGGGCAAGCTGGACGCCTTCCTCGACCGCTACTGCGCCGATCTCGCCGAGCCGGCGGCTCGCGCGCTGCGCCAGCTATTCCTGGCCTGGAACACAGGGGCCGATTGCACCGCCGCCTGGGCCGATTTTCTCGGCCATTACGACGCAATCGCCCACCACGCCGCGGGCTGGAACGCGGCCTTGCGCATGCAGCCCGATCTGGCGACGAATCTCGTCAAATTCTGCGCCGCGCAGGTATAATCTCGCGTTTTATTTTTCCGCTTTGGGATATCCCACATGAAGACCGCTCAGGAACTCCGCTCTGGCAACGTGATCATGGTCGGCAGCGACCCGCTCGTCGTCCAGAAGACCGAATACAACAAGTCCGGCCGCAACGCCGCCGTCGTCAAGATGAAGCTGAAGAACCTGCTTTCCGGCAACCCGTCGGAAGCGGTCTACAAGGCCGACGACAAGTTCGAGGTCGTTGTCCTCGACAAGAAGGAAGTCACCTACTCCTACTTCGCCGACCCGATGTACGTCTTCATGGACGCCGAGTACAACCAGTACGAAGTTGAAGCCGAGAACATGGTCGACGCGCTCAAGTACCTTGATGACGGCATGCCCTGCGAAGTCGTCTTCTACGACGGCAAGGCGATCTCGGTCGAACTGCCGACCATGCTCGTGCGCGAAGTCGAATACACCGAGCCGGCCGTCAAGGGCGACACCTCGGGCAAGGTCATGAAGCCGGCCCGCATCAAGCCAACCGGTTTCGAACTGCCGGTGCCGGCCTTCGTCGAAATCGGCGACAAGATCGAAATCGATACGCGCACCGACGAATACCGCAGCCGTACCAAGTAATTCCGGAAACTGCCGGATCTTTCAAGGGCAGCTTCGGCTGCCCTTGGCTTTTCCGGGCTGTCGCCAAAGCGACACGCTTTTCTGCCAGAATTCCCGTTCAACCAACCCGAACCGCGGACCCACCATGAGCTATAAAGTCTTTGTCGACGGCCAGGAAGGCACCACCGGCCTGCAGATCAACGAATACCTCGCGCAGCGCGCCGATATCGAAATCCTCAAGATCGACGCCGACAAGCGCAAGGATCTCGCCGAGCGCAAGCGCCTGATCAACGCCTCCGACGTGACTTTCCTCTGCCTGCCCGACGCGGCGGCCAAGGAGTCGGCCAGCCTGGTGGATAACCCGAACACCTGCATCATCGACGCCTCGACCGCGCACCGGGTCAATCCCGACTGGGTCTTCGGCCTGCCCGAGCTGTGCCCGGAACAACGGGCCAAGATCCGCGCCAGCAAGCGCATCGCCAACCCCGGCTGCCACGCCAGCGCCTTCATCCTGGCGCTGCGTCCGCTGGTTGCCGCCGGCTTGCTCACGGCCGACACGCAGATCGCCGCCAATTCCATCACCGGTTACTCCGGTGGCGGCAAGTCGATGATTGCCGACTACGAAGCCGCCGCTGCCAGCACGACGCAGTTGAAGGCGCCGCGCGCCTACGCGCTCGCCCTGGCGCACAAGCACCTGCCGGAAATGCAGGCCTATACCGGCCTGAGCGTGGCGCCGATCTTCCAGCCCATCGTCGGCCCGTTCTATAAAGGCCTGGCCGTCACCGCCTACCTGCACCCAGCGCAATTCACCCGCGCCGCGACCCCGGCCGACGTGCAGAAGATCATTGCCGACTACTATGCCGGCGAGCGCTTCATCAATGTCCTGCCGGTCGATCTCGAAGCCACCACCGACGGCGGCTTCTTCGACGTCGAAGCCTGCAACGGCAGCAACCGCGTCGACATCGCCGTCTTCGGCAACGCCGAACGCATGCTGCTGATCGCCCGTCTCGACAACCTGGGCAAGGGCGCTTCCGGCGCCGCCGTGCAGGCGATGAACGTGCATCTGGGCGTTGAGGAAAGCGCTGGTCTGGTTTGATCGTCCTCAGCAAAGTCACCCTGCGTCGCGGCACGAAAGTGCTGCTCGACAAGACCACGGTCACCATCAATCCGGGCGAGAAGGTCGGCCTGGTCGGGCGTAACGGCGCCGGCAAGTCGACCCTGTTCGCGCTCCTCAGCGGCAAGCTGCACGAGGATGGCGGCGACTTCTCGATGCCCAGCCAGTGGCGCATGGGCCAGGTCGCCCAGGAAATGCCGGAAACCGACCAGTCGGCGACCGATTTCGTCATCGACGGCGACACGCCGCTGCTCGCCGCCCGCAACGAAGTCGCCGCCGCCGAGGCGAGCGACGACGGCATGCGCATGGCCGAAGCCTACATGGCGCTGCACGACGCCGGCGAACACGACGCCGAGGCGCGCGCCCAGGCGCTGATCCTCGGCCTCGGCTTCAAGGTCTCCGAGCTGTATCAGCCGGTCAACAGCTTCTCCGGCGGCTGGCGCATGCGTCTGCAACTGGCACGCGCGCTGATGTGCCCGTCGGACATCCTGCTCCTCGACGAGCCGACCAACCACCTCGACCTCGACGCCATGGTCTGGCTCGAAGCCTGGCTCAAGCGCTACCAGGGCACGCTGGTGATGATCAGCCACGACCGCGAGTTCCTCGACGCAATCACCCAGGTCACGCTGCACATCGACAACGCCAAGCTGGTCCGCTACGGCGGCAACTACAGCAAGTTCGAGGACATGCGCGCCGAGCAGATGGCGCTGCAGCAGGCGACGATGGCGCGCCAGGCGGACAAGATCGCCCACCTGCAGTCCTTCATCAACCGCTTCAAGGCCAAGGCCAGCAAGGCCAAGCAGGCGCAGAGCCGGGTCAAGGCGCTGGAGCGCATGGAAAAGATCGCGCCGGTGCTGGCCGACGCCGACTTCAGCTTCGAATTCCAGGAGCCGCAGAACCTGCCCAACCCGATGCTGTCGATGGTCGATGTCGCCATCGGCTACCCGCCGCCCGCCGACGCGCCGGCCGGCACGCCGCCGACGACCATCGTGCGCAACATCAACCGCTCGGTGATGGCCGGCCAGCGCATCGGCATCCTCGGCGCCAACGGCCAGGGCAAATCGACGCTGGTCAAGACCATCGCCCGCGACCTCGGCGCGCTCAGCGGCCAGGTCACCGAAGGCAAGGGGCTGAACATCGGCTACTTCGCGCAGCAGGAACTCGACGTGCTGCGCCCGCAGGACACGCCGCTCGAACACATGATCCGCCTGGCCAAAGAAGCGATCGCCGCCGGGCGCAGCAACGTCCCCGGCCGCGAGCAGGAACTGCGCAACTTCCTCGGCAACTTCAACTTCGGCGGCGAGATGGTCAAGCAGGCGGTCGGCACCATGAGCGGCGGCGAAAAGGCGCGCCTGGTGCTGTGCATGCTGGTCTGGCAGCGGCCCAACCTGCTGCTCCTCGACGAACCGACCAACCACCTCGACCTCAACACGCGCGAGGCGCTCTCCGTCGCACTCAACGAGTTCGAGGGCACGGTGATGCTGGTCAGCCACGACCGCGCCATGCTGCGCTCGGTGTGCGACGAGTTCTGGCTGGTCTCGCGCGGCGGCGTCGGTCCCTTCGACGGCGACCTCGACGACTACCAGCGCTACCTGCTCGACGAAGCCAAGCGCGCTCGCGAGGAAGCCGCGGCACTGCTCAAGGCGGCCTGAGGCCGGCGATGGCGACGACAGCGTTCACCGCCCTCGCCTGCCCGCTCGACGGCGCGCCGCTGGCGCCGGTCGATGGCGGCTGGACCTGCCCGGCCGGCCACCGCTACGACCAGGCCGCGCAAGGCTACGTCAACCTGTTGCCGGTGCAGCACAAGCGTTCGCGCGATCCCGGCGACAGCAAGGAAATGGTCGCCGCCCGCCGCCGCTTCCTGGAAGCCGGCCATTACCGGCCGATCGCCGAACTGGCGGCGCGCGCCGCGCTCGCCGACCTGCCGGCCGATGCCGCCTGCCTCGACGCCGGCTGCGGCGAAGGTTACTACCTGCGCCAGCTAGCCGCGCAGGCCGACGCTGCCGGAAAATCCCCGGCCCTGCTCGGCCTCGATATCTCGAAATGGGCGGTTCAGGCGGCGGCAAAAGCGCAACGCGGGACGGCGACCTGGATCGTCGGCAGCAACGCCAATCTGCCGGTGCTGCCGGCGACGCTGGACCGCGTGCTGTGCCTGTTCGGCTTCCCGGTCTATCCGGAATTCGCCCGCGTGCTCAAGCCGGGCGGCCTGTTGATCATGATCGACGCCGGCCCCGATCACCTGCGCGAACTGCGCGAAATCATCTATCCGACGTTGAAAACCCCGGCAGCGCCGAACGATCAGGCACCACCGGGGTTTGCCTTGGAGCACCGCGAAGCGCTGTCCTGCCGCATCGAACTCGACAGCCAGGAACAAATCGCCGACCTGCTGGTGATGACCCCGCACTTCTACCGCGCCAGCCCGGCCGGCCGGGAAAGGGCGGCGCAACTCAACCGGCTGGAACTGACGGTCGATGTGCGGCTGCAGATTTTCGGCACCTGAACGCCTGGTGCGAACGGTGCGTTGCTAGAAGGTCCAGCGCACAACGGCCGACGCCGCATGAGACAGGTAAGCGCGACGCGACTCGGCGTCATAACGCAGCTTGATTTCCGCCCCGCTCTTGTGCCGATGCACCAGCGACAGACCGCCACTGGCCTGCCAGGGACTGCGATCGATGCCATGCGTCGCGAACGACGCTTCGGGCACGGCCGCGTACGCCGCCCGAACGGGCGCGTTCCCGTTGATTGCATCGTAAGCGACACCGAGGTTGACGCTGAGCGCGGTCGAGGCATTCAGACGGTAGTTCATCCGCCCATTCAGTCCCAGCATCAGTTCCTCCGAAACACGCCCGGCGACGTCGAGCAACAGCGGCGATAGCGTGGCCGGCCCCTTTTCGCGGTAGGCGCTATCCCTGATCCAGCGGTAATCGGCACGGATCGACGGCAGGAAGCTCGTTTTTTCGTCGAGCTGGAATCTTCTTTCCAAACCCATCCCGGCGCTGGCCGTCAGGCTGTGATACTTGGCAAGCGCCGTACCGGAGGCGAATGGAATGTGACGCCGACCATCGGTGGCATTTCGCCCGAATCCTGCCTGAAAGCTCAGTTCGCTATCGGCATCCAGAGCATGACTGCCATAGCCGAGCAACTGATAGCCGAGCATCTCCGCGCGGTGGGAAGCGCCCGACGCTCCGCCTTGCACGCGGCTGCTGGCGTAGGCAAAAGCGAGGCCAAGACGGCTGGCGGCGGAAACCGCTGCCTCGGTACCGAGCACCATGCCGCCGGTACTGAGGTCATAGCCGGGAACATCCCCGCGATCCTTCTGCTCGGCCCAGGTGCCGAACGGCCGCAGCCACATTTCCCGGTCGCCTTCGACCGACGAATTTTCCGGCAAGCCAGCGGGATCATGTCGACGCGTCTGGACGATGCGGCCGACGTAGCCCATTACCGACTGGGCGACGCGGCTTGTTTCGCCGCTCAGCAGCGGCAGCGTCTGGCTGATGGCTTGCGCAAGCTGGCTTTCCTGCCCATCGGTGAAGCCTCCGAACATTCCCCCAAGCCGGCTCGCCGGATTGCCGGCGAGTTCATCATCGATGGCCCTGGCCGCCGACCTCGCCGAGCGCTTGCCGGCATTGCTCACCATCTCCTGCAGATTGACGGACGCATCGTGCCGCACCAGCAGGGCGACGGTATTGCCGTCCTGGCTGGCGGAAAAGTTGAACAGCAGGGAATTGTCGGTGACACTGAAGCTGCCATTGCCGATCAGCGTTCCCGCCCGGATGACGTCCTCCAGCCTGCCCGCCGTGTTGTAACCGGTGCCCAGCACCTGTACGACGATTCTGGCGTCGTCCGGCAACGCCGCGCTCCCGACGACATCCAGCTGGCCAAAAGCGCTAGCGCTTGCAACCCCGGTATGAAACCTGGCCGTGGGGCCCATCGTCAAATTGCCACCCACCGTAAGCTCGCCCACCGGGTCGCCGGGCGCCAGCACGCCGTTCACCGTCACGGCCCCCGACAAGTTGCCAGTGCCGCGCAGCGTACCGGCTGTACCCACGGTGACCGGGCTGAGCAGGCTGCCATTGACCACCAGCGTGCCGCCGTCGACCACGGTATCGCCGGTATAGCTGGACATTCCGGTCAGCGCTAGGGTGCCGCCGCCGAGCTTGATCAGCCCGCCATTCAGTCCGGGACGGTAGCCGATGTCGTTGCTGAAGATCGAGGTGTAGCCCGCCGGGAGATTCGCCTCGAAGTCCTCTTCCAACAACCCGGGTCCGCGAATCGCCTTGCCCACATCGAGCAGGCCGCGTCCCCATTCGACATCCGGGTTGGCCGCTCGGTTGGCGGTGGTGAGGACGGTCACCGCAAGATTCTTGTTGCTCATCCAAGGAAACTGCTCGGCGACCAGCGCCACCGCGCCGGAAACGATGGGCGCGGCGGCGGACGTCCCCGTGGCGTGGGAATAACCCTCCTGCGCCGTGCTGTCGGCGCCGAGAATGCCTGTGCTGGATAGCGGCAGGCCGGGAACGTCGTCGCCTCCCGGGGCGGCCAGGCAGTATTCCTTGCTGACACCACAGCGGTTCGAATACCCAGCCAGGGCCGTCCCCGCATTGTTGGTCGCCGCGACGACGATGAAGCCGCCTCGGGCGGCGATCGCCGGGTCATACGCGGGCACGATGGCGGGTGTTCCGGGGTTGGCAGCGGCTTCGTTACCCGTGGTGAAAACGAGGACGCTGCCCCGGGCCAGTGCGCTGTCGATGGCCGAAACAACAATCGGGTAATCGCGCAACAGACTCAGGTAATTGAGCGTCGGGTCGATCGTGCCGGAGACGAACTCCCAGCTATTGTTGATGACCTTGGTCGACAAACTGCTGACGTAGTCGAGCGATGATGCGATGTAGATAACGTTGAACTGATCGTCGGCAACGAAATTCAACGCGCCGATGACCAGTCCCGCCCGGTAGGCAACGCCTTGCATGTTGTTGGCGCGGTCGGCACCGTCGAGGCGGGCGGCAAGCACGCTGGCGACCAGGGTGCCGTGGTTGTAGTAGTCCTGCAGGTAGCTGGCAAAATTGCTGTTGCCGGCACGGTCGGTATACGAGTTGTAGCCCGCCAGGATGGCATTGGCGAACTCGACGTGATTGGGATTGATGCCGCTATCGACCACCCCGACCCGCACCCCGGCGCCGCTCAAGCCAGCGTCGTAGGCCAGAAGGAGATTGACCGCCGACAAGGCGGGCTGGTTGTAGAACTCGGGGCCAGGTACGAACTGGGCCGCTGCGGGTGCTGCAAGAATCGATAGTACGAGAACAACCGGCAGGCTTTTCAATTTGGGGATTCCGAGATTTCTCGAAGGGGGAGCATTGTCCCCGACTTCCGCAGCCAATTCCAGAGTCATTGGATTGTGCATGCCGCGCCTGCCAAGTGCTTCGGCATGTCGTAAGATGCCATGGTCACCATTCCCGAAGACGCCCATGCCAAGCTACGAATACCTGCTGACCTCGCTGATCGTCGTGCTGATTCCCGGCACCGGCGTCATCTTCACGATTTCCGCGGCGCTGGTGCACGGCCGGCGAGCCGCGCTCTATGCGGCGCTCGGCTGTACCGCCGGCATCCTGCCGCACCTGCTGGCGACGGTGCTCGGGCTGGCCGCTTTGCTGCATGCCAGCGCCCTCGCCTTCCAGTTACTGAAGTTTGCCGGCGTCGCCTACCTGTTCTATATCGCCGTCGCCACCTGGCGCGATCGCGACAGCTTCGCGGTCGACAGCGACAAGCGCCGGCAGACGGCCGGCCAGTGGGTCATCAAGGCCTTCCTGCTCAACATCCTGAATCCCAAGCTGAGCATTTTCTTCCTCGCCTTCCTGCCGCAGTTCGTCGATCCCGCCCAGGGTTCGCCCTTGATGCAACTGGCGCAGCTCAGCGCCGTCTTCATGCTGATGACCTTTGTCGTCTTCGTTGCCTACGGGCTGCTGGCTCACGCGTTCCGGCGCACGGTCATCGAGGCGCCGCGCGTCCAGTCCTGGTTGCGGCGCGGCTTTGCCGGCGTTTTTGCCGGCCTCGGCGTCCATCTGGCCCTGGCGGAGCGCTGATGACGATGAAGACCCTCGGCCTGATCGGCGGCATGAGCTGGGAATCGACGCTGCCCTATTACCGCCTGATCAACGAACAGGTCCGCGCTCGCCTGGGTGGGCTGCATTCGGCAAAACTGGTGCTCTACAGCGTCGACTTCGCCGAGATCGAGCAGTTGCAGCAGGCCGGCGACTGGATCACGGCCGGCGCCCGCCTGGCCGACGCCGCCCGCGCCCTGGCGGCGGCCGGCGCCGAAGCGCTGGTGTTGTGCACCAACACCATGCACAAGGTAGCGCCAGCCATTGCGGCGGCGGTAAACCTGCCGCTGCTGCACATCGCCGACCCGACGGCGGCGGCGATCCGGGCTGCCGGGCTGACACGGGTCGGCCTGCTCGGCACGCGCTTCACGATGGAACAGGATTTCTACGTCGAGCGCCTGCGCGCGCACGGGCTGGAGGTGCTGCTGCCCGATGCCGAGCAGCGCGAGATCGTGCATAGTGTGATCTACGACGAGTTGTGCCTTGGCCGCAGCGAACCGACGTCGCGCGCTGCTTACCGCGCCATCATCGCCGACCTGGCCTGCCGTGGCGCCGAAGCGGTGATACTCGGCTGCACGGAAATTTCGTTGCTGATCGGCCCGGACGACTCGCCGCTGCCCTTGTTCGACACCACGCTATTGCATGCGCGGGCGGCGGTGGATTTCGCGCTGGCCGACTGAAACCAGCCTCAGCAGCGAGCCAACAGTAGCGAACCTTTTTCCCGTGGATCGAGGTCGATGCGTTCGACGCTGGCAAAGCCCGCTTCGGCCAGCCAGTCGCGGTAGTCGGCTTCGCGGTGGATCTGCGTCCCGGTCTCGTAGAGCAGGGTCAGCTTGAAGGCGGCGTGGTAGGCGCCGGGCGGCTGGTCGTCGAGGTATTCGTGGATCACCAGCTGGCCGCCGGGCTTCAGGCTGTCGCGGATGCGCCGGATAACGCGGCGGTTGTCGTCGGCGCTCTGGTTGTGCGCGACCGAGAGGTAGAAGACGAGGTCGAAGCCCTGGCCCCAGTCGAACTCGAGAACGTCGCCCGAGGTCAGCGCGATGCGCCCGGCCAGGCCGTGGGCGGCGATGGTCGCCGGCGTCTCGCTGAGCGCGCTGGGCAGGTCGACGATCTGCGCGCTGAGTTGCGGATAGCGCTCGCAGAAGCGGATCGAATGCAGGCCGTGTGAGCCGCCAAGATCGAGCAGGCGGCGCTGGTCGTCGCCTACCGGCACACGCGCCAGCAAGTCGGGGCCGAGGTCGCGGGCGAAGGCGCCCATGTAGGCGGAAAACCGCTCGCCGAGCTGCGGCCGCGCCTGCATCGCCTGCCACAGCGTGGTCTGCGGCCCGCCGCGGCGCACCGCACCGGCCAGCTCGCCCAGCATCGGCCAGGCTTCGGCGGTCCACAGCAGGCCCGGCGTGTAGTCGACGGCGCCGCGTGAGGTGAACCAGCGCTGGGTCGACGCCGTGTTGGCATAGGCCTCGCCCTGGCGTTCGAGATAGCCGATGGCGACGAGGAAATCGGCCAGCGTCGCGATGCCGCGCGCCGACGCCTGCAGCCGCCCGGCCAGTTCGCCGGCGGCGAGCGGCCCGTCGGCGAGCGCCTCGAACAGGCCAAGCTGGCCGGCCGAGACGATGGCCGCCGATTTCATCATCGGCAGGTAGACGTCGAGCATCGCCAGCTCGGCGTCACCGCTGGGCAGGCAGACGTCGGGCTTGGCCGACATCAGAGCAGCGCCTCGATCGCCGCCCGCAGCGCCGCGTCGTCGGGCGCGGTATCGGGCGAGAAGCGGCCGACGACGCGACCGTCGCGGTCAACCAGGAATTTTTCGAAATTCCACAGCACGTCGCTGGCGTTGGCCGGCAGCATGTTGTAGCCGGCGAGCTTGGCGCGGAAATCGCTGCCGGCCGGGAAGACGGTCGCCGGCGCCGCTGCGATCAGCGCCGCGTAGAGCGGATGGCGCGGCGCGCTGTTGATCTGCAGCTTGGCGAACAGCGGAAAGCTGACGCCGTAATTGCTGCTGCAGAAGGCGCCGATTTCTTCGGGCGTGCCCGGTTCCTGGCCGGCGAAATCGTTGCACGGGAAGCCGAGCACCTGGAAGCCGCGCGCCGCCAGTTCCCGGTGCAGCTTCTCCAGGCCTTCGTACTGCGGCGTCAGGCCGCAGCGCGAGGCGACGTTGACCACCAGCAGGACCTCGCCGGCGTGGTCGCGCAGGCTGGCCGGGCGGCCGTCGAGGCTGTTTAGCGGAATGTCGTAGAGGCTGTCGTTCATTCTTTTCTCCTGGATTGACGGACGCCGCTTGGAGTCCGCGAATGGCCGGTGCGTTCCCGGCGCGTCGCCGCGCTACACTGGCGGGCATGAAGATTCCCGCGATTCCGCCCGACGAAATTGAATTCACCGCCATCCGCGCCCAAGGCGCCGGCGGGCAGAACGTCAACAAGGTGTCGAGCGCCGCCCACCTGCGCTTCGACATCACCGCCTCGTCGCTGCCGGAAGCCGTGCGTGCCCGCCTGCTGGCGCTCGACGACCGGCGCATCAGCAAGGACGGCGTGCTGGTGATCAAGGCGCAGGAGTTCCGCAGCCTCGAAAAAAACCGCGCCGAGGCGCTGCGCCGGCTGGAAATGCTGGTCGCCGCGGCCAGCGTCGAGGCCAAGGCGCGCCGTCCGACCCAACCGAGCCGTGGCGCCGTCCGCCGCCGGCAGGAAGCCAAGCGCCGGCATTCGGCACTGAAGGCAGCGCGTCGCGGCGGCGACGACTGACTCAGGCAAGCCGCGCCAGCGCCTGCAACGCTTCGCGATAGACATGCGGGTCGGCATAGCGCCGGGTATCCGCCGGCAGCAGCCGGGCGACGCGCTCGCCGCGCCGCGCATCGCTCTCCGGCTGCCAGCCATCCAGCACTTGCGCCACGGCGTCCGGCGCATTGCAGACGAGCAGCATGTCACAGCCGGCAGCCCAGGCGGTCTGCACGCGCGCCAGCATGTCGCCGACGACACCGGCACCGGCCATCGACAGATCGTCGGTGAAAACGACCCCGTCAAACCTCAAGTCATTTCTCAAATAAGTTATCCATTTATTTGAAAACACGGCGGTATTACAGTCAACGCACTCGTAGATCACATGCGCCGCCATCACCGCGTCGAGTACCAGTTCGCGGTAGGGGCGCAGGTCGTCGGCCATCGCCGCGAGCGGCCGGTCGTCGATCGGCAGCTCGACATGCGAGTCGGGAATGACGTAGCCGTGGCCGGGGAAATGCTTGCCGCAGGTGCCCGTACCGCCGGCTTTCAGCCCCTCGCCGAGGGCACCGGCGAGTGCAACGACGACCGCCGGGTCGCGGTGGAAGGCGCGGTCGCCGATGACGCGCGACGGGCCGTAGTCGAGGTCGAGCACCGGCGTGAACGAGTAATCGACACCGCAGGCGCGCAGTTCGGCGGCGAGCACGAAACCGGCGGCGCGGGCGGCTGTCAGCGCGGCCGCCGGATCGCTGTCGTGCAGCTGGCCGAGGGCGCGCATCGGCGGCAGCCGGGTGAAACCTTCACGGAAGCGCTGCACCCTGCCCCCTTCGTGATCGACGGCGATCAGCAGGCGCGGCTCGCGCAGTGCGTGGATTTCATCGCACAGCGCTGTGAGCTGAGCGCGGTCGCGGTAGTTGCGGGTAAACAGGATGATGCCGCCGACCAGCGGATGGCACAGGCGTTCACGGTCGAGGTCGGTGAGTTCGGTGCCGGCGATGTCGATCATCAGCGGACCGGGCAGCTTGGCGCTCATGCTTGCTCCAGCAAAACGTAGGCGACGGCGTATTCGGCTTCGTCGCTGATCGAGAGGTGAACGGTCAACCGCCGGTTTTCGACAATTTCCGCCAGTTGACCGTGAAAGTGAAACACCGGCTTGCCCAGTGCGTCGTGGCCGACGGCAATCGCCGGCAGCAGCACCGGCGGCCGCACGCCAGTGCCGAAAGCCTTGGCGAAAGCTTCCTTGGCGGCGAAGCGCTTGGCCAGGAAGCGGCCCTTGTCGGCGGCACGCGCGAAATCGTCGCGTTCATCCGGCGCCAGCAGCTTGTCCAGCGCCTTGTCGCCGTGGCGCTCCCACATGCCACGCAGGCGCGCAACGGCGACGATGTCGGTGCCGATGCCGACGATCATTCGGCTTCCGGATTCGCCGCGGCAGCGACCATCAAAGCCTTCATCTCGCGCACCGCCTCGCGCAGGCCGGTGAACACGGCGCGGCTGACGATGGCGTGGCCGATGTGCAATTCGCGGATGCCGGCAAGTCGGGCGACCGGCTGGATATTGTAGTAGTTGAGCGCATGGCCGGCGTTGAAGCGCATGCCGAGCTGGCGGATGGCGCGACCGGCGACACGGATTTTCTGCAGTTCGGCCAGCACCGCCGGCGCCTCGGCGTCGCGGCCTTTCTCGTAGAAGGCGTGGGCGTAGGGGCCGGTGTGGATCTCGCAGACGCTGGCACCAATCCGCGCCGCCGCCTCGATCTGCGGGATTTCGGCATCGATGAAGACGCTGGTGGTGATGCCGGCGTCGCGCAGGCGGGCGATCACGTCCTTGAGCCGAGCTTCCTGGCCGACGATGTCGAGGCCACCTTCAGTGGTCACCTCGTGACGCCCTTCCGGCACCAGCATGGCCATTTCCGGCCGGGTCGCGCAGGCGATGCCGACCATCTCGTCGGTCGCCGCCATTTCCAGGTTGAGCTTGATCTGCGTTGTTTCCTTGAGCCGGCGGACGTCGGCATCCTGGATGTGCCGGCGATCCTCGCGCAGATGGACGGTGATGCCATCGGCACCACCCAGATGCGCCTCGACAGCGCCCCAGACGGGATCGGGTTCGTAGGTGCGCCGGGCCTGGCGGACGGTGGCGATGTGGTCGATGTTGACGCCGAGTTCGATCATGGTTCCTGCAACTCTCTGATGAATGCCGCTCACGACGGGCAGCCTGTGGATTGACGTTTACTGCTGAGATTTCGGGGGTCAAACTGCGGCAAGCCGATCCACCGTATCCGGAAATTTTTCCACCAGGCGAATCAGTAATGTCGCCTGGGCATTTGGCTTGGCTCTGCCCTGCTCCCAGTTTTCCAGCGTCCTCGGATTCGTACGCAGGTAGCGAGCGAATACCGGACGCGACAGATGCAGCCGTTCGCGCAAACTGACCAGTTCCTCAGCAGTCAGCGCCGGCAACGGCTGAACTTCGACCTTATGCGTACGCAAGGTCTGCTTGCCGGCACGCTCGCTCGCCAGCGCATCAAAACCCTCGGCAATTTCCGCAAACAGATTCCGCTTGGTCATCTTCGTGCCTCCAATTCGGCTTTCAACATCTGCTTGAGCACCTTCTTCTCGTCGGCACTCAAATCACTCGATTCGTCCTTGTCGTACAGGGTGAACAGCCAGAACTGCCGGCCCCCAGCCCACCAGTAGTAGATCACCCGCAAGCCGCCGCGCTTGCCTTTGCCGCGACGAGGGTCGCCATGGCGCAACTTGCACAGACCGCCAGTCCCTTCGATCACATCGCCAGCCTCCGGGTTCGTCAGCATGAATTGCTGCAAACCACGAAAGCCTTCGTCATCGAGATAGTCGGCTCTGTACCTCGAAAATGCGGGGAGTTCAACGAACAAAGCTTTCATAAAATATACGCAAGTTACGTTTATATAGCAAGTTCGAGACGGACTACAGTTCCTGCAACTCCTTGAAAATCTTGCGGGTTTCCAGTTCCTGGCCGCCCAGGTAATAGCTCAGCAGCGTACGCATCAGCGTCTTGGCCTCGCCGCGCGAACGCGGGTTGGAGAAATCGCCGGCGCCGAGATCAAGCAGGCTGCTGCCGCGCACCACCTGGGCGTCGGCCTCGGCGTGCGCCAGGCGCACCGGCCCCTGCTCCATCCGGTAAGTGTAGAACGCCTCGGCGACAATCGGCTCGCCGGCGGCGTCATGCTCGAGCATCAGGCCGTAGCCGAGCTCCTGCAGCAACGCTTTCTCGAAGCTGCGCAGGTCGCCCTCGCGGGTTGCCACGTCGTTGTGCGCGGCGAGCCGCTGCAGGGTTTCGGCGTAGCGGGCAAACAGCGCCTGGTGGGCGTCCTCGCGCGGCAGCAGGTGCATCAGCAGTTCGTTCAGGTAGTAACCGCAGAACAGCGCCTCGCCGCCGAGCAGCGGCTGGCCGCCGACCCATTCGGCCTTCATCAGCGTCAGCACCTCGCCCTTGCCGGCCCAGCCGATTTCCAGCGGCTGGAAGCCCATCAACAGACCACGGATCGCCGCCCGCGGCCGGCGGGCGCCGCGCGCCAAAAGCGCCATGCGGCCGAAATCGCGGCTGAAGACCTCGACGATCAGGCTGGTCTCGCGAAACGGCATGCTGTGCAGCACGTAGGCGGGCTGGCCGTCGACCTTGCTGCGCAGACTCATGGCGAAACAGGCTTACTCGTAGCCGAGGCTCTTGAGCAGGCGTTCGTCGTCGTTCCAGCCCGACTTCACCTTGACCCAGACTTCGAGATAGACCTTGCCGTCGAACAGCCGCTCCATGTCCTGGCGCGCCTCGCTGGCGATGCGCTTCAGGGATTCGCCGCCCTTGCCGATGACGATCGCCTTGTGATTCTCGCGGTCGACGACGATGGCTGCGTAAATCCGGCGCAGGTTGCCCTCGACTTCGAATTTCTCGATCTCGACAGCAGTGGCGTAAGGCAGTTCGTCGCCGAGCAGGCGGAAGACCTTCTCGCGGATGTATTCGGCGGCGAGGAAACGCTCCGACTTGTCGGTCAGGTCGTCTTCCGGGAACATCAGGCCTTCGTTCGGCAGGTGCTTGCGCGCCTCCTTGAGCAGGTCCTGCGTCTGCCGGCCCTTGGCGGCGCTGACCGGGACCACGGCGGTGTAGTCGAAATCGGCCGAAACCTCGGCGAGGAAAGGCAGCAGCGCTTCCTTGTTCTTCAGCAGGTCGGTCTTGTTGATGACCAGGATCACCGGGCGGTCTTTCGGCAACAGGCGCACCACCGCCTTGTCCTTGGCGTCGTAGCGACCGGCCTCGATGACGAAGAGGACGAGATCGACGTCGTTCAAGGTCTGCGTCACGCCGCGATTCATCGCCCGATTCAGGGCGTTCGAGAACTTGGTCTGGAAGCCCGGCGTATCGACGAAGACGAACTGCGCGTCGGCCTCGGTCAGGATGCCTGTGATGCGGTGCCGGGTGGTCTGCGCCTTGCGCGAAACGATGCTGATCTTCTCGCCGATCAGGTGGTTGAGCAAGGTCGACTTGCCGACGTTGGGTCGGCCGACGATGGCGATGTAGCCGGAGCGGATTTCGGTCATGGGTTCAGGGCTTTCAAGGCCGCTTCGGCGGCGTTCTGTTCGGCGATGCGGCGGCTGCTACCGGTACCGCGGGTACGCAGCGCCGGCTGATCGATCTCGCAGGCAACGACGAAGGATTGTTCATGGGCGGCGCCACTGGTTTCCTGCAGCACATAGCGCGGCAGCGGCTTCTTACGGCCCTGCAGCCATTCCTGCAGGCGGGTCTTGGCGTCTTTCTGGAATTGCCCCGGCTTGAGTTCGCCAAGCATTGGCGCGTAGAGGCGGGAAATCGCACTGCTCGCGGTGTCGAAACCGGCATCGAGGTAAATCGCGCCGAAGATCGCTTCCAGCGCATCAGCGAGGATCGAGGGGCGTGTCGCGCCGCCGCTTTTCAACTCGCCTTCGCCCAGACGCAGGGCCTTGCCGATTTCCAGCTCCTGCGCCAGCCGGTGCAGGCTTTCCTGGCGCACCAGATTGGCACGCAGGCGCGACAAGTCGCCTTCAGGCAAGGTCGGAAAGCGATGGTAGAGGAGCGCGGCGATGACACAATCGAGAATGCCGTCGCCGAGGAATTCCAGCCGTTCGTTATTGGGCGTACCGAAACTGCGATGGGTCAGCGCCGTCCGCAACAGTGCCGGATCGGCAAAACGATGGCCGATCCGCTCGGCAAGGATCTGCAAGCTCATGCCTAGTTGGCGGTCGTCCCCTTGTATTCGATCAGCAGGCTAGCGTTGGCGAACAAGGGAATTTTCTTGTCGTAGGCGAATTCGATGACGATCTGCCCGCGGTTGTTCTTGAAAATGTCGAGATTCTTCGAGGGAAATGCCAACTGATCGACTTCGGCAAACTTTTCGAAGGATTTGCGCAACTCGGGGACCGTCGCTTCCGGCTTGGCCTTCTCGACCACCGCCTTGATCGCGCTCTGAATCTTGTAATACTCGATCACCGAAGGCACCACCTTCATGCCCAGAACGGCCACGAGGATGAGGACGATACCCCAGAGGATCAGTCCGGTCAGTGCCACGCCGCGTTGTTGTTTCATTACTCTCACCTTACCTGAATGAACCGATACGGCTGAAATCGCTGAAATTCAGCCAGATGAAAAATGCCTTGCCGACGACGTTCTCTTCCGGCACAAAACCCCAGGCGCGACTGTCGCGGCTGTTGTCGCGATTGTCGCCCATCATGAAGTAATGACCGTCCGGCACCTTGCAAGTCACGCCACTGGCATTGTAAGTGCAATTCTCGCGGTAGGGAAAGGACGATACGCCAGGGATGAAGGCCGGTGCATCGGCATCGTTGAGGACGCGATGTTCGACTTCGCCGAGCTTTTCCGTGAACTGCTGCGAATAGTACAGGCGCTCGGCGTGCAGAAAGTCGGCCTCCGGCTTGATCGCCACCGGCTCGCCGTTGATGCGCAACTGCTTGTTGTGGTAATCGATGGTGTCGCCCGGCAGGCCGACGACGCGCTTGATGTAGTCGAGCGATGGGTCTTCCGGGTAGCGGAAGACCATGACGTCGCCGCGCTGCGGATCACTGACCTCGATCACCTTGGTGTTGATCACCGGCAGGCGGATGCCGTAGGCGTACTTGTTGACCAGGATGTAGTCGCCGA
Source organism: Azonexus caeni (assembly GCF_048146105.1). Taxonomy (NCBI): domain Bacteria; kingdom Pseudomonadati; phylum Pseudomonadota; class Betaproteobacteria; order Rhodocyclales; family Azonexaceae; genus Azonexus; species Azonexus caeni. Next base: position 56,702 of record NZ_JBKJAD010000006.1, on the reverse strand, counting down.
CCAGCAAGGTCGGAATCATCGAGCCGGATGGAATCTTGAACGGCTCGAACAGGAAGGAGCGAAGCACGAAGACGATCAGGATCACCGGGAAGAAATCGGCGCCCCACTCCACCCACAGCGGCTGTTTGTCGTTGGCGGCGCGCAGCTTGCGGAACTTGAGGATGTCAATGGCGTAGAGGATGCCGGTAACGACAGTCAGGACGAGGAGGATCAGGGCGAAGTTCATGCGTTATCTCAGTTATCGACGCGCAGCACGGCGAGGAAGGCTTCCTGCGGGATTTCCACCGAGCCGACCTGCTTCATGCGCTTCTTGCCGGCTTTCTGCTTTTCCAGCAGCTTCTTCTTGCGGGTGATGTCGCCGCCGTAGCACTTGGCCAGCACGTCCTTGCGCATCGCCTTGACGTTCTCGCGGGCGATGATGTGCGAGCCGATGGCCGCCTGGATGGCGACGTCGTACATCTGGCGGGGAATCAGCTCGCGCATCTTGGACGCGAGTTCGCGGCCGCGGTACTGCGAGTTCGAGCGATGCACGATCAGCGACAGCGCATCGACCTTCTCGCTGTTGATCAGGATGTCGAGCTTGACCACGTCGGCGGCGCGATATTCCTTGAAATCGTAGTCGAGCGAGGCATAGCCCTTGGAGCAGGACTTGAGCTTGTCGAAGAAATCCATGACCACTTCGGCCATCGGCATCTCATAGACCAGCTTCACCTGGCGGCCGTGGTAGTGCATGTCGACCTGGTTGCCGCGCTTCTGGTTGCACAGCGTGATGACGTTGCCGAGGAAATCCTGCGGCACGAAGATGGTGGCGGTGATGATTGGCTCACGCACTTCTTCGATCTTGGAAACTTCCGGCAGCTTGGCCGGATTTTCGACCTGGATCACCGAGCCGTCGCGCTGCACGACCTCGTACACCACGGTCGGCGCAGTGGTGATCAGGTCCTGGTCGAACTCGCGCTCCAGGCGTTCCTGGACGATTTCCATGTGCAGCAGGCCAAGGAAGCCGCAGCGGAAGCCGAAGCCGAGCGCTTGCGAGACTTCCGGTTCGTACTGCAGCGAGGCGTCGTTGAGCTTGAGCTTCTCCAGCGCTTCGCGCAGCGAGTCGTACTGGTTCGATTCAACCGGATAGAGGCCGGCGAACACCTGCGGCTTGATTTCCTTGAAACCGGGCAGTGGTGCATCCGCCTTGCGGTCGGCCAGGGTGATCGTGTCGCCAACCTTGGCGGCTTTCAGTTCCTTGATCCCGGAGATCACGAAGCCGACTTCGCCGGCCTTCAGCGACGGACGCTGCAGCGATTTCGGGGTGAACACGCCGACTTGTTCGCACAACTGGGTGGCGCCGGTGGCCATGAAATAGAGCTTGTCCTTCGGCTTCATCTCGCCGTCGACGACGCGCACCAGCATGACGACGCCGACGTAGTTGTCGAACCATGAGTCGATGATCAGCGCCTTCAGCGGCGCCTCCGGATCACCTTGGGGCGCCGGCACACGGGCGACCACCGCTTCCAGGATATCCTCGACGCCGAGGCCGGTCTTGGCCGAGGCGAGCACCGCGTCGGTGGCGTCGATACCGATCACATCCTCGATTTCCTGGCGGGCGGTATCGGGATCGGCCGACGGCAGGTCGATCTTGTTCAGCACCGGCAGCACTTCGACGTCGAGCTCGATCGCCGTGTAGCAGTTGGCCACCGTCTGCGCCTCGACACCCTGCGAGGCATCGACGACCAGCAGCGCACCTTCGCAGGCGGACAGCGAGCGCGAGACTTCGTAGGAGAAGTCGACGTGTCCCGGCGTGTCGATCAGGTTCAGGTTGTACACCCTGCCGTCGCGCGCCTTGTACTGCAGCGCTGCCGTCTGTGCCTTGATGGTGATGCCGCGTTCGCGCTCGATATCCATCGAATCGAGCACCTGCGCCTCCATTTCGCGGTCGGACAGGCCGCCGCAGAGATGAATGATGCGATCGGCCAGGGTCGATTTGCCGTGGTCGATGTGGGCGATGATCGAAAAATTGCGGATATGGTCCATTGCAGCCAGTAAAAAAGGGCGCGCTCGGCGCCCTGCTCGGTTCGAAAGACCGTGAATTCTAGCGGATTCCGCTCAAATATTCACGGGTTTTGGCGGCGTCCAGGAAGTGGTGGCATAGCTCGGTTTCCCCGTGCAGCAGGACCGGCACCAGTTCGTCGTAACGGGCTTCAAGATCGGGGTCGGCATCGACGTCAAGCACCTGGAGGCTGGCCTCGAACTCGGCGAGCAGTGGCGCCAACGCCTCCTCCATGTCATGGCAGAGGTGGCAGTAGCTGCGGCTGAGCAGGGTCAGTTCAATGGCCATTGCCGCCCCGGATGGTGACGAAATTCTGCAGGTTGCCGCGCCGGATCAACAGCGTAACGGCGCTGCCCTTGTCAAAGGTGGCGAGCAAGCGGTTGAACTGGTCAACTGTCCTGACCTCGGTCGTCGTGCCGCGACTGATCACGGCGACGATGATGTCGCCCGCCTGCAGGTCGGCACGTGCCCCCGGGGCGCGCACCTCCTCGATCAGCAGGCCAGCATCGATCCCGGCCTCACGCCGTTGTTCGGCAGTGAGTTCGCTGAGCACCAGGCCGAGACGATTGCTCGTCAGTGCCGGCGCCTTGGCGCCGCGCGGGGCCTTGCCCGTTGCCGGCTCGTCGTCGGCGACCTTGCCGACAACAACAGTCAGATCACGTAACTTGCCCTTGCGCCAGACCTGTACGACGGAACGCGTTCCCGGCGCGGTTGCCGCGACCAGTCGCGGCAGTTCGGCGGAAGCGTTGATCGGTTTGCCGTCGAAACGCAGAATCACGTCCCCTGCCTCAATGCCCGCCTTCGCCGCCGGCCCGTCGGCCTCGACGGCATTGACGATGGCGCCTTGCGGACGACTCAGCCCGAGCGATTCTGCCAGTTCGCGGCTGACCTCCTGAATGACGACGCCGAGACGGCCGCGATTGACCTTGCCGCCGGCTCGCAACTGTTGCTGGATATCCATCGCCACATCGATCGGGATGGCGAAGGACAAGCCCATGTAACCGCCGTTGCGGCTGTAGATCTGCGAGTTGATGCCGATCACCTCGCCCGCCAGGTTGAACAGCGGGCCGCCGGAATTACCCGGATTGATCGCCACATCGGTCTGGATGAAGGGAACATAGTTCTCCTGCGGCAAGGCCCGCCCCTTCGCGGAAACGATGCCGGCGGTCACCGAATTGTCGAAACCGAAAGGCGAACCGATCGCCACCACCCATTCGCCAACCCGCAGCTTGTCCGGATTGCCCAACCGCACCACCGGCAGACCGTTGGCCTCGATCTTGATCAGCGCGACATCGCTGCGCTTGTCGGCGCCAATGACGCGGGCCTTGAATTCGCGTTTGTCGGTGAGGCGGACGATGACCTCATCGGCGCCCTCGATGACATGGGCGTTGGTCAGGATATGGCCGTCGCCGCCGATGATGAAACCGGAACCGAGGGAGCGGTTTTCGAATTCGCGCGGCGCCGGACCAGCGCCGGGAAGCCTTGGAAAGAAGCGGCGGAAGAATTCAAAAGCCGGATCGCTCTCGTCAAGCGGGAACGGCGAAGCGCCGGAACGCCCACGCGGCGCCTGCAGGGTGCTGATATTGACCACCGCAGCCCCCTGCTTTTCGGCAAGGTCGGCAAAATCGGGCAGCGACCGGTTTTGCGCCTGGACGAAGCCGATCGTCAGGCTGCACGCAAGCAGGGCCAGAAAACGCTTCATCGACTGCAACTCCCCGATTTGGTCGGCAAGCGGGAAACGATCTGCGGCGCTGCCACTTGCGATGCCGCTGGCCTGCGCCAGGCAAGGTAGAGAAAAGCCAGCAACAGTCCGGCAGCGGCGCCCAGCATGGCGCCGTTGTCGCCAGCCAGTTGCCCGCCAGCGAGCGCACCGACGAACAAGGCAGCAAGCGGCACACCATAAGCAAAGTTGGCGCTACGGCGCACACTGCCCGGCGCGATGGCAATCGCCACGCGGTCGCCAATGCCGGCACCGACGGTGTTCGGCAGACGATAGTGGCGCGGCCCGGCGGCAAACATCTGGGTCAGGTTCTGGCCGCCGCAGCCGCCTTCCTCATGGCAACGACCACAACCTTGTTCAATTTCGACCTCGACCATGTCCGCTTCGAGCGAACGGACAACCGCATGGGCAATATTTTCTTCAGCAGACATGTTTCACCAGCGCCGGTCTGGCGCAATGTCCAGCAAGGGACGCAGCTTGCTGGCCACCGCTTCGCGGGCGCGAAAGATGCGCGAGCGTACCGTGCCGATCGGACAATCCATCTGACTGGCAATTTCCTCGTAGGAAAGCCCCTCGATTTCGCGCAGGACGATCGCCGTGCGCAACTCCTCGGGCAGGGCATCCATCGCCGCGTTCACCGTCTCGCCAATCTGCTTCGACATCAGCAGACTTTCCGGGGTGTTGATGTCGCGCAGCAGCGCGGCGTCCTCGAAGCCTTCGGCTTCGTCGGCGTCGAATTCGGTGCTGGTCGGCGCCCGCCGCCCCTGGGAAACCAGGTAGTTCTTGGCGGTGTTGATGCCGATCCGGTACAGCCAGGTGTAGAAGGCGCTGTCGCCGCGGAACGATGGCAAGGCGCGATAGGCCTTGATGAAGGCTTCCTGCGCCACGTCCTCGACTTCGGCCGGATCGCGGATGAAGCGCGACAGCAAGCGGCCCAGCTTGCGCTGGTACTTGCTCACCAATTGGTCGAAGGCAGTCTGATCGCCGCCTTGCGCCCGCTCGACCAGTAACTGATCGACCTCGCGCTCGCTCATGGCCGTTTTTCCCCGGGAAGTATTCTTGTCGGAGCGCAGTATAACGCAGCCCCGTAAACGCCATCCCCGCCCGCGTGTGATTTTCTGTAACTGCATGAAGCGTTTCCTGCGTGCTATATTGCGCCCCGGACCATTTTTCCCAGTAAGTCATCGTGCATAACTTTGATGTGCTCATCATCGGCAGTGGCCTGGCCGGCCAATCCGCCGCATTGCGGCTCGCCGGACATTGCCGGGTCGCGCTGATCAGCAAGCGCAAGCTCGAGGACTCCGCCTCCGGCTGGGCGCAAGGTGGCATTGCCGCCGTGCTCGACAACCAGGATTCGATCGAGGCGCACATCCGCGACACCTTCGTCGCCGGTGCCTGGCTCAACGACGAGAAGGCGACCCGCTTCGTCGTCGAAAATGGTCGCCGCGCCATCGACTGGCTGATCGAACAAGGGGTTCCTTTCACCAAGGACGAGTCTGGCTACCACCTGACCCGTGAGGGCGGACATAGCGCCCGCCGTGTCATCCACGTCGCCGACGCCACCGGTGCCGCAGTCCAGCAGACACTGACGGAAAAAGTCCGCAGCAACCCGAACATCACGGTATTCGAGGATCACATCGCGGTCGATCTGATCACCGGCGGCAAGATCGGCAACGGCGAAAACCGCTGTTTCGGCGCCTACGTCCTCGACAACCAGAGCGGCGAAGTCCTGACCATGGGAGCCCGCAACACGCTGATCGCCACCGGTGGTGCCGGCAAGGTCTATCTATTTACGACCAACCCCGACACCTCGACCGGCGACGGCATCGCCATGGCCTGGCGCGCCGGTTGCCGGGTCGCCAACATGGAATTCATCCAGTTCCATCCGACCTGCCTCTACCACCCGAACGCCAAATCCTTCCTGATCTCCGAGGCGGTACGCGGCGAAGGTGGCTTGCTCAAGCTGCCAGACGGTACGCGCTTCATGCCGGAGCACGATGAGCGCTGCGAACTGGCACCACGCGACATCGTCGCCCGCGCCATCGATTTCGAAATGAAGAAGCGCGGCCTCGACTGCGTCTACCTCGATATTTCGCACAAGGGCGAAGACTTCATCCGCGAGCACTTCCCGAACATTCACGCACGCTGCCTGGAACTCGGCATCGACATCACGCGCGAACCGATCCCGGTCGTCCCGGCGGCTCATTACACCTGCGGCGGCATCGTCTGCGACCTCAACGGTCGCACCGACGTCGAAGGGCTGTACGTTGCCGGTGAAGCTTCCTGCACCGGCCTGCACGGCGCCAATCGCCTGGCCTCGAACTCGTTGCTCGAATGCCTCGTCTTTTCGGAGGCCGCGGTCAACGACATGCTGGCGCAAGCGCCCAGCGAACTGCCGGTGCTGCCGCAATGGGACGAGAGTCGGGTGACCGACGCCGACGAGGAAGTCGTCATTTCGCACAATTGGGACGAGCTACGCCGTTTCATGTGGGACTACGTCGGCATCGTCCGTACCACCAAGCGCCTGCAGCGAGCCGAGCACCGGGTCGAACTGCTGAAGCAGGAGATTCACGAGTTCTACTCGCACTTCCGCGTCAGTCACGACCTGATCGAACTGCGCAACCTGGTCCTGACGGCCGAACTGATCATCCGCTGCGCCATGCACCGCAAGGAAAGCCGCGGCCTCCACTATTCCCGGGATTATCCGGAAACGGCGGCGCGCGCGCACAACACGGTACTCACTCCATCGCGCTGGGAGAACCACTGAAGACTGCGCGCCAGCGCAGGAAGACCCGCAGCCGGCGAAATTCGTCGGCCGACGTACTATCGCCGGTCACCAGCACGACATGCGTTTGCCCGCCACCCGCTTCGCGCAGCCGGAACACGCACAGCGCCGGATGCACCGTCGCGCCAGGCAAACAATAAGCCTGCCGGAATTCGTCGCTGCCGGCCTGAGCAAGCGAAACGCTGCCGTCGCGCTCGAGACGCAAACGGCAGGGCAGCGCGTTCAGCCTGCCCCAGCCCCTTGACAAGATTGGCAAGAGCAGCAGCAGGCAGCAGGAACGCCACACCAGCGACACAGGCAAGAGCAGGATGGCCAGCAGCACCGCCTGCGTGACGAGCAGAAAAATGCGGCGCTGCAATGAAGAACGGTGCAGTCCGATGATGATCGGCAACTGCACCGTTACACGCTTTCGCGACTAGCGCCTCAGACCCGCTTGAACACCAGCGAGCCGTTGGTACCGCCGAAACCGAAGTTGTTTTTCAGCGCGATGTCGATCTGCATCGGCCGCGCCGCATTGGCGCAGAAATCCAGATCGCATTCCGGATCCTGATTGAAGATGTTGATGGTCGGTGGCGACACTTGGTGATGGATGGCCAGCACGGTGAACAAGGACTCGATCCCACCGGCGCCGCCGAGCAGGTGGCCGGTCATCGACTTGGTCGAATTGACGACGATCGATTTTGCCGCATCGCCGAAAGCCGCCTTGATCGCATCACACTCGTTCTTGTCGCCGAGCGGCGTCGAGGTGCCATGGGCGTTGACGTACTGAACGTCGGCCGGCGACACGCCAGCGTTCTTCAGCGCATTGACCATAGAACGGCGCGGACCGTCCATGTTCGGCGCGGTGATGTGATAAGCGTCAGCACTCATGCCGTAGCCAGCCACTTCGGCGTAAATCTTCGCACCGCGGGCCTTGGCGTGCTCGTATTCCTCAAGCACCAGTACCCCGGCGCCCTCGCCCAGCACGAAACCGTCGCGATCCTTGTCCCACGGACGGCTGGCGGTAGCCGGGTCGTCGTTGCGGGTGGACAGCGCACGGGCGGCGCAGAAGCCGCCCAGGCCGAGCGGCGAAACCGTCGATTCAGCACCGCCGGCAACCATCACGTCGGCATCGCCGTACTCGATGATGCGCGCGGCTTCGCCGATCGAATGGGTGCCGGTGGTGCAGGCGGTAACGATCGACAGGTTCGGCCCCTTGAAGCCGAATTCGATCGACAGGTTGCCGGAGATCATGTTGATGATCGAACCGGGCACGAAGAACGGCGATACCTTGCGCACGCCAGCGGCGTTGTATTCATCCTTGGTGGCTTCGATCAGCGGCAGGCCGCCGATGCCGGAACCGATGGCGACACCGACACGCTCGAGATCAGCCACACCTTCCTGATCCAGCCCGGCATCGCGTACCGCCTGGATGCCGGCAGCCAGCCCGTAATGGATGAAGGTATCCATGCGCCGGGCGTCCTTGGCGGAAATGTACTGGGTGATGTCGAAATTCCTGACTTCGCCGGCAAACTGGACCGGGAAACCGGAGGTGTCGAAACGGGTAATCGGCGCAATGCCGGAACGGCCGGCAAGAATGTTCTGCCAGCCTTCTTCGACGCTGTTGCCGACCGGGGAAACCAGACCCAGGCCGGTAATGACGACTCTGCGACGTGCCAAGATGTGCACTCCGAAAGCAAAAGTAACAAGGCCGGCCTAGCGGGCCGGCCTTGTCGGGGTCAAACCGGAATTGGCTTACTGCTTGTTGGCGAGGATGTAATCGACAGCCTGCTGGACGGTCGTGATCTTCTCGGCCTGGTCGTCCGGAATTTCGCACTCGAATTCCTCTTCCAGAGCCATGACCAGCTCGACGGTGTCCAGCGAATCCGCGCCCAGATCGTCGACGAAGGAGGACTCGTTCTTGATGTCCGCTTCGTTCACACCCAGTTGTTCGGCGACGATCTTCTTGACGCGCTCTACGATGTTATCCATTCGAAAAACTCCTTCCCCCTCGGGGTACGAAAAAAAACGTTGAGATTCTACCAAAAGCCCCGGATTCGGGGAATCAATCCATGAACATGCCGCCGTTGACATGCAGCGTGGTGCCCGTCACATAAGCACCGGCGGGCGACACCAGGAAACCGACAGCACCGGCCACGTCTTCCGGCGTACCCGCGCGGCCGAGCGGGATCGCCGCCAGCATGGCCGCCTTCTGTTCTTCGGTCAAGGCATGCGTCATGTCGGTGGCGATGAAGCCAGGCGCGACGCAATTGACCGTGATGTTGCGGCTGCCCAGTTCGCGGGCGAGCGAGCGGCTCAACCCAGCCACCCCGGCCTTGGCGGCGCAGTAATTGGCCTGCCCCGGATTGCCGGAATGACCGACCACCGAGGAAATATTGACGATACGGCCGAAACGCGCCTTCATCATGCCGCGCATCAGGGCGCGCGAGAGCCGGAAAACCGCTTTCAGGTTGGTGTCGATGACGGCATCCCATTCATCGTCGCCCATGCGCATCGCCAGGTTGTCGCGGGTGATGCCGGCGTTATTGACGAGGACGGTGATGGCGCCGAATTCCTTGGCCAGGTCGGCGAGCAAGGCATCGCTGGCGGCGCTGTCGGTGACGTTGAGAACCACCCCACGTCCCGGGATGCCGGCTGCGCCGAGATAGGCGGAAATCTGGCCGGCGCCGGCCTCGCTGGTCGCGGTACCGATCACGGTCGCGCCCTGGCGGCCGAGTTCCAGTGCGATGGCACGGCCGATGCCGCGGGTGGCGCCGGTGACGAGAGCAATCTTGTCGTTCAGCATCTGTACTTACTCCAGAGAGAGGCTGGCTTCGAGCGCGGCCAGATCGGCCAGCGCGACGCCGTTGATACCATCGGCACAGCGCTTGGCGAGACCAGCCAGGACCTTGCCGGGACCGCACTCGGCGACCGTCGTGATGCCCATCGCCGCCATCTTCTGCACGGTCTCGACCCAGCGCACCGGGTTGTAGGCCTGACGAACCAAGGCATCGCGGATGCGCAGCGGGTCGTTTTCGATCTCGACGTCGACGTTGTTGATCACCGGAATCAGCGGCTTCTTCAGATCCAGTTCGGCCAGACGGGCGGCCAGCTTGTCGGCCGCCGGGCGGATCAGCGACGAATGGAAGGGCGCCGACACCGGCAGAGCCTTCGCCAGCTTGGCGCCACGCGCCTTGCAGGCAGCCATCGCCCGCTCCACCGCCGCCTTGTGGCCGGCAATCACGGTCTGACCGTTGGCATTGAAATTGACCGGTTCGACGATCTCGCCTTGCGCCGCTTCGTCGCAAGCGGCGGCAATAGCGGCATTGTCGAGGCCGAGCACGGCAGCCATCGCACCGGTGCCAAGCGGTACCGCTTCCTGCATCGCCGCAGCACGCAGGCGGACCAGCGGCACCGCGTCCTTGAACTCGATGACGCCGGCGGCAACCAGCGCCGAATATTCGCCCAGGCTGTGACCGGCGAGCACGGCCGGGCGGCGACCACCCTTCTCCAGCCACAAACGCCAGGCGGCGATGCCGGCGGTGAGCATGACCGGTTGTGTATTCACGGTCTGCGCCAGCAACTCAGCGGGACCGTCGGCGACCATCGCCCACAGGTCGTCGCCCAGCGCGGCGGAGCCCTCGTCGAAGGTGGCACGAACCACGCCGGCGTCGCCGTAGGCCGCCATCATGCCAACGCTCTGCGAGCCCTGGCCGGGAAACACGAAAGCAAAAGACATCATTTGTCTCCTGTTATCAGAATTCGATCAGGGCGGCGCCCCAGGTGAAACCGCCGCCGACACCTTCGACCAGGACTTTCTGGCCGCGCTGGATGCGGCCGGCGCGGACCGCCTCGTCGAGCGCCAGCGGCACCGATGCCGCCGAGGTGTTACCGTGCCGGTCGACGGTGACGACGACCCGCTCGCGGTCGATGCCGAGCTTCCTGCCGGTCGCTTCGATGATGCGGATATTGGCCTGGTGCGGGACCAGCCAGTCGATCGCGGTGGTGGCGATGGCCGCCTTGGCGCAAACCTCTTCCGCCACTTCGGCAAGCACCTTGACGGCAAACTTGAAGACCGCCTGGCCATCCATGCGCAGGAAGGGATCGCCAGTCACCTGGCCATTGCTGATCTGGCCGGGGACGTTGAGGATGGCGAACTGACTACCGTCGGCATGCAGCGCGCTGGCCATGATGCCCGGCGTCTCCGCAGCTTCGAGCACCACGGCGCCGGCACCGTCGCCGAACAGGACGCAGGTGCCGCGATCATTCCAGTCGAGAATGCGCGAGAAGACCTCGGCGCCGATCACCAGCGCCTTGCGATGACTGCCCGCAGCGATGAATTTCTCGGCAATTCCCAGCGCATAGGTGAAGCCGGCACAAACCGCCTGCACGTCGAAGGCGGCGGCGCCCTTGTTGCCGAGCAGGCCCTGGATGATGCAGGCGGTGCTGGGAAAGATGAAATCCGGCGTCGACGTGGCGACGATGATCAGGTCGATTTCTTCCGCGGCAACACCGGCCATTTCGAGGGCCCGCTGCGCGGCGATCAGGCCGAGCTGGCTTGATGTCGTCCCTGCTTCCGCCAGATGGCGGCTACGGATGCCGGTGCGGCTGGCGATCCATTCATCGCTGGTGTCGATGCCGCGCGCCGCCAGATCATTATTGCTGACGGGATTGCCCGGCAGAAAGCTGCCGGTACCGGTGACTCGTGCGTACATGCTCAGGCATTCTCCACTGCGACCATACGGTCCGCATTCGTTTGCGCCAACCTGTCGCTGATGCGCTCCAGCGCCCGGTTCTCGGCCGCATCGAAGGCGCGGGCGATGGCATAGCCGAACGACAGCGCGTCGGCAGAGCCGTGGCTCTTCACCGAAATCCCCTTCAGACCGAGCAGGATCGCGCCGTTGTAACGACGGTGGTCGAAACGTTTCTTGAAATTGTTGAGTACCGAGATGGCGATCAGCGCCGCGATCTTGGTCAGCCAGTTGCGCTTGAACTCGCTACGCAACGACGACGCCAGCATCTGCGCCAGCCCTTCGGAGGTCTTCAGGGCGACGTTGCCGACAAAGCCGTCGCAGACGATGACGTCTGCCTCGCCCTGGTAGATGCCGTCGCCTTCGACGTTGCCGATGAAGTTCAGGCCGGAGTTGCGCAGCAGTTCGGCTGCCGCCTTGACCACTTCGTTGCCCTTGATTTCCTCTTCGCCGATGTTGAGGATGCCCACCGTCGGCCGCTCCTTGTGCTCCATCGCCGCGACCAGCATGGCACCCATGATGCCGAACTGCAGCAGATGCTCGGGGCCGCAATCGACATTGGCGCCGAGGTCGAGCATGTGCGTGTGGCCGTTCAGCGTCGGCAGTGGCGCGCAGATGGCCGGCCGGTCGATACCCGGCAGCATTTTCAGGACGAAGCGCGAGATCGCCATCAAGGCGCCGGTGTTGCCCGCCGAGACGCAGGCATCCGCCTCGCCGGACTTGACGAGGTTGATCGCCACGCGCATCGACGAATCCTTCTTGTTGCGCAGGGCGAGCGCCGGCGATTCGTCCATGCCGACGACTTCGGAAGCGTGCACGATGCGCAGGCGGGAATCGCCGGCGGCAGCACCGAGCAAGGGGCGCAAGACTTCTTCCTGACCAACCAGGAGAAGATTTGCCGCCGGATGCTCTGCGAGAAAACGGATGGCCGCCGGCACCGTCACCGACGGACCGTGGTCACCCCCCATGCAATCAATGGCGATGCGGGTTGTCATGGCAAAAGAAAAGGCAGGCTCTCCCGAAGGAGCCACCTGCCCTTTACGAGACGATTACTCGCCCTTGCCCTTGAGGACTTTCTTGCCGCGGTAGAAACCGGTCGGGGAAATGTGGTGACGCAGGTGCGTCTCACCGGTCGTCGGCTCGACGGCGATCGGCGGGGTGGTCAGGAAATCGTGAGCGCGATGCATGCCACGCTTGGACGGGGACTTCTTGTTCTGTTGAACGGCCATTTCGTTACTCCAAAAAAATCAGTTCGGCTTGCCTTTGAGCCCGGCCAGCGCGGCGAACGGATTGATCCGCTCGCCAGCGTCGGCCGCACCAGGCAGGCCACATTTTTCATGTCGTGGTGCAACCGGCAGGGACAACAGGATTTCGTCCTCAACCAGTTCCAGCACATCCAGTTCCTTCTCCACCGGAAGAAAATCCCGGCTGTCGTCTTCCAGTTCGTCTTGCGACAGGTCGGCACTCGCCGGAACGAGTTCCAGCAGGGTATCGACCTCCAGCTCAAAAGGAATGGCTTCCAGGCAGCGCTGACACGCCAGCGGGATGCACCCACCGACTGTCAGATGCAGCAGCGGCTCGCCAAGATCACCCTTGAAACCTTCCAGGCGCCAGACGACCTCACCCGACACTTCAGCCAGCAAATCATGCAGGCGCCCCAATCCAGCAACCGCCTGCGTTCCTTCAAGAACGCGCGCATCCCGGGCAAAGGCAAAAGCGTCGTTGATCCTTTTCAATCTGAATCTGTTCCGACTTAAACGGCGGATGATATTATTTTTGGCTCGCCAAGTCAAAACAAAGTGTTGCTTCAAGAAGTCGTTGCAACACCTTGTCCAACAAAAACTTTCATGATGCCAACCCTCGTTCTCGCTTCAACCTCCCCTTACCGCCGCGAACTGCTCGCTCGTCTCGGCCTGCCCTTCGCCGTCGCCAACCCGCAAACCGACGAAAGCCCGCTCCCCGGCGAATCCCCGGAAGCCCTTGCCCTGCGTCTTTCGGAAGCGAAAGCCCGGGCCGTCGCCGACACCTATCCGGACGCCCTGATCATCGGTAGCGACCAGGTCGCCACCGTCGACGGGAAAATCTACGGCAAACCAGGTGATCATCAGCGCGCCGTCGCACAACTGCGCGAACTTTCCGGCAAGACGGTCAATTTCTTCACCGGCCTGTGTCTCTACAACAGCCGCAGCGGCCGCAGCCAGGTGCAAGGCGTGCCGACACTGGTCAGTTTTCGCCAGCTTGGCGACTTGGAAATCGAGAATTACCTGCGCCGCGAACCGGCTTACAACTGTGCCGGCTCGGCCAAGTCCGAGGGCCTGGGGATCGCCCTGCTCTCCAGCCTGCAGGGTGACGACCCGAACGCGCTGGTCGGACTGCCGTTGATCGCGCTGTGCGATATGCTGCGCGAAGAAGGCGTGGCGATCCTCTGATGGCCGGCACCCTCTACCTGATCCCGGTGCCGCTGGGCCCCGCCTCGCCGCAGGAGGTCCTGCATCCTGGCGTACTGACGACCCTGCGCCCCTTGCGCCACTTCGTCGTCGAACAGGCGAAGAGCGCCCGCGCCTTCCTGAAGGCTGCCGGCACCGACCTGCCACTGCAGGAATTGCAACTCGCCGAACTCAACGAGCACACCCGCCCCGCCGAGCTTGACCAGTTACTGGCGCCCCTGCGCGCCGGTCACGACATCGGCCTGCTATCGGAAGCCGGCTGCCCGGCGGTGGCCGATCCCGGTGCTGACCTGGTGGCGCTGGCACAGCGCGAAAACATCCGGGTTGTCCCGTTGATCGGTCCGTCGTCGTTGTTGCTGGCACTGATGGCTTCCGGCCTCAATGGCCAGCGCTTCGCCTTCCAGGGCTACCTGCCGGCCAAGGACGGCGAACGCTTGAAGGCGCTGCGCGATCTCGAAGCGGAGTCGCGCAAGCGTCAGCAGACGCAGTTGTTCATCGAAACGCCTTATCGCAACCGGGCGATGTTCGACGCCATCCTGCTGGCTTGTCAGGGCAACACTCGCCTCTGCGTTGCCACCGACCTCAGCCTGCCCGGCGAATCGGTCCGTACGCGAACGATCGCCGAGTGGAAAAAGCAAACACCGCCCGATATCGAGCGGCGTCCGACGGTCTTTCTGCTGCTAGGCTGATCAGTACAGCGACGGGGCTGGCAGACTGCTCGAAAAACCGCGCCAGAAGCTGTTGACCGCACCAGCCCCGAGTTTCTTGGCGAAGCGCTCGGCGATGTTTTCCTTGACCGTGTAGTCGAGCACTTCCTCAACTTTGACGACGTCGCGGGCTACGCTGTCGACCGTACCGAAGTCGTCAGCCAGTCCCAGGCGAATGCTCTGTTCGCCGGTCCACATCAGGCCAGAGAACATTTCCGGGGTCTCTTTCAGGCGCTTGCCGCGTCCTTCACGAACGACACTGATGAACTGCTCGTGAATGTTGGCCAGCAGACTCCTGGCGTGCGCCTTGTGCTCGTCAGCCTGCGGTGAGAAGGGATCGAGGAAACCCTTGTTCTCGCCGGCGGTCAGCAGGCGGCGCTCGACACCGAGCTTTTCCATCGTGCCGGTGAAGCCGAAACCGTCCATCAGCACCCCGATCGAACCAACGACGCTGGCCTTGTTGACGTAAATGCGATCAGCGGCGGCAGCGACGTAATAGCCGCCGGAGGCGCAGACATCCTCGACCACCGCGTAGAGCGGCTTGTCCGGATACTTGGCGCGCTGCCGACGAATCTCGTCATTGACCATACCGGCCTGCACCGGGCTCCCACCGGGGCTGTTGATGCGCAACACGACCGCCTGTGAGTTCGGTGCATCGAACGCCGCCTTCAGCGCCGAAATCAGGGTCTCCGCATTGGCTTCCGAGTTGGCGGCAATGACGCCCTGCAGATCGACCATCGCCACATGCTTGTCGGCCACCTTGGCGCTGTCCCATTCGACCAGCGCAATCAGGATGAAAGTCAGGTAACCGAAACCGAGCAATTTGAAGAAGACGCCCCAGCGTCGTCTTGCCTTCTGCTCGTCGAGCGTGGCAAAAGCGAGTTTTTCCAGGGTCTTGCGCTCCCAGCCGGGATCGCTGTCCGGGCGTTGGAGATTATCCATCGAAGTTTTCCAGCACTAAATAAACGTCACCCTCGGACTCGAACACCGGCAGGGCTTGCAGCCCCCTGCCCTCGCAGCGGCCGCCGAGGCAGCGACCGCTATCCGGTGCATACAGCGCGCCATGAATGGCGCAGATCAAGTATAACTTGGAATGATCGAAGAACTCGCCCGGCTGCAAGTCGAGTTCGGCCGGCACGTGAGCGCATTCGTTAAGGTAGGCATAGACCCTGCCATGGTAGCGGATCACGAAAGCCGGCCGCTGCCGACCGTAGCGCTCGACGCTGAAGCGCACGCCCGTGCCGCCATCCATCAGCGCGCTGCCGGCGCAGATCAGCCGTTGGCCAGCAGCCATGCGTCGAGTTCGGACACGCTGTGCAGGCAGGCACGCGGTGCGTATTCCAGCAGATGATCGTGGGGATGCGCGCCATAAGTCACAGCCAGCGCATCGACGCCAGCGTTGCGTGCCATCAGCAAATCGTGCGAGGTGTCGCCGATCATCACGGTTGCCGCTGGCGCCATGCCAAACTCCAGCATCAGCTCCTCGAGCATCTGCGGATGCGGCTTGGAGTGGCATTCATCAGCACAACGCGACGCCGAGAAATGAGGCCGCAGACCGGAGTGGTCGAGCGCGCGCTCAAGGCCGACCCGGCTCTTGCCGGTGGCAACCGCCAGAACATGTCCGGCGCCCTGCAGGCGAGCCAGCAGTTCCGGTACGCCAGCGAAGAGGCTCAACTCATGATCACCGGAGAGGTAATGATGACGGTAGCGATCAACCATCGCCTGGTAGTTCTCCGGCGCCAGATCCGGCACCGCGTGCCGCATCGCGTCGGCCAATCCGAGGCCGATCACATGCCGAGCCCGCGCATCATCCGGCACCGGCAGGCCGAGATCGCGGCAGGCGGCCTGAATGGAACGGACGATGGCCCCCGCCGAATCAAGCAAGGTGCCGTCCCAGTCGAAAACCACGAGTTCGTATTTCATCGATGCTCCAGAATCTGTTGCAGGTTGTCGGCGGCGAACTCCCTTTGTGTCGCCGCATCAAGCGCCGCAACGTAGCTGCGGATGCCGTCCGGCAGCGGCGCCACGCAGGTCAGCGGCGCGCCGCTCAGCGGATGCCGGAAGGCCATGCGCCAGGCGTGCAGGGCCATGCGTTTCAAGCCGGCCGGGCGCAGACGCTTGTTGAGATTGAAGTCGCCGTACTTCTCGTCGCCGAGGATGGGAAAACCGAGATGCGCGAGATGGACACGAATTTGATGCGTGCGCCCGGTCTTTAGCTGCGCCTCGAGCAGGCTCGCCTCAGGCCAGCGCGCCAGCAGGCGGAACACGGTATGCGAAGCCTTGCCCTCGGCATCCACCGAGACACGGCGCTCGCCGCTTTCGGTCAGGTATTTGAGCAAGGGTGCCTTGACGTGCTGGGTGGCGTTCATCCAGCGGCCGCGAACCAGCACCAGGTAACGCTTGTCGGCACCGGCGCCGTGTTCGCGGAACATGTCGTGCAACACGGTCAGCGCCAGGCGCTTCTTGCCGACCAGCAGGATGCCGGAAGTCTCCCGGTCGAGACGGTGCGCCAGTTCGAGGAACTTGGCCTGCGGCCGCTGCCGGCGCAAGGCCTCGATGACGCCGAAGCTGACGCCGCTGCCGCCATGGACGGCGATCCCCTCGGGCTTGTCGATGACCAGCAGCGCCTCGTCCTCGTAGATGACCGGCAGGTCGACACGCGTCTTGGCAAGCTCGGCGATCTCATCGACCGGTCGCTCGGCAAGGCGCAAGGGGGGCAAACGCAGGCTGTCACCAGGCTGCAGGCGATAGGTCGCATCTACCCTCCCCTTGTTCACGCGGACCTCGCCGCTGCGCAGGATGCGATACAAATGACTCTTCGGCACCCCCTTGCAGTGCCGGACCAGATAGTTGTCCAGGCGCTGGCCGGCAGCCTCTTCGCCGATCACGAGATGGGTGACCGAATTGTTACCTGCGCCATTCATTTTCTAATATACTGCCTGCGTTTTACGTCTCTGTTTGCAAGGGATGTCGAACCGTCAGACCGCCCGCCACGCGCCATTTTGCGCGACTGCCGAGCGGCAGGCCACGAAGTTCCTCCCGTGCCAATTGCCCGGGACAAACTCGCGTAAAACGCCTGGTTAAGTTCACTCACCAAAAGTAGTGATGTTAATGGATTAGCTCGCCTTAAGCACGCACGGATCGCCCGTGGCAGGAATTCCAGATCGCGCATTTGATAAAAAGACTCGCGATATCCAACGATCAGCACATTCATCATCGCCATTGCCTCCACTACATGACGCAACCCGATAACTGAACCTGTCGCTGCCTGCATGGGCGTTTCGCTGCGGTGTGCCGAAGGCGCGCTGGAGCCCGAAAACAATGAAACGCATGCTCTTCAATGCGACACAGGCGGAAGAACTCCGTGTCGCCATTGTCGATGGTCAGAAACTGATCGATCTCGACATTGAATCCGCCGCCAAGGAACAACGCAAAAGCAACATCTACAAAGGCGTCATCACCCGCATCGAACCCTCGCTCGAAGCCTGCTTCGTCGATTACGGTGCCGACCGCCACGGCTTCCTGCCGTTCAAGGAAGTTTCCCGCGCCTATTTCCAGCCGGGTGTCGAGGCCAACAAGGCCAAGATCAACGAGGCCCTCAAGGAAGGCCAGGAACTGATCGTCCAGGTCGACAAGGACGAACGCGGCAACAAGGGCGCCGCGCTGACCACCTACGTCTCGCTGGCCGGCCGCTACCTCGTGCTGATGCCGAACAACCCGCGCGGCGGCGGCGTTTCCCGCCGCGTCGACGGCGACGAACGCGCCGAACTGCGCGAGATCATGGACCAGCTCGAAGTGCCGCAAGGCATGAGCCTGATCGCCCGCACCGCCGCCATCGGCCGTCAGGCCGAAGAGCTGCAGTGGGACCTGAACTACCTGCTGCAACTGTGGAGCGCCATCGAAGGCGCTGCCCAGCAGCAATCCGGTGCCTTCCTGATCTATCTCGAAGGCTCGCTGGTCATCCGCGCCATCCGCGACTACTTCCAGCCGGACATCGGTGAAATCCTCATCGATACCGACGAAGTCCACGAACAGGCACGCGCCTTCATGGGCACCGTGATGCCGGGCAACGTCAATCGCGTCAAGCGCTACAGCGACGACGTACCGCTGTTCTCGCGCTTCCAGATCGAGCACCAGATCGAGACCGCCTTCGCCCGCCAGGTCAACCTGCCTTCTGGCGGCGCCATCGTCATCGACCACACCGAAGCCCTGGTTGCCGTCGACGTCAACTCCGGTCGCGCCACCAAGGGTGCCGACATCGAGGAAACAGCGCTCAAGACCAACCTCGAAGCCGCCGACGAGCTGGCCCGCCAGTTGCGTCTGCGCGACCTCGGCGGCCTGATCGTCATCGACTTCATCGACATGGAGAACAGCAAGGCCCAGCGCGAGGTCGAAAACCGCCTGCGCGACGCCCTGCGTTTCGACCGCGCCCGCGTCCAGATGGGCAAGATCAGCCGTTTCGGCCTGATGGAACTATCGCGCCAGCGCCTGCGTCCGGCGCTCGCCGAAACCAGCTACATCCCTTGCCCGCGCTGCACCGGCACCGGCCACATCCGGTCGACCGAATCGGCCGCGCTGCACATCCTGCGCATCCTTGAAGAGGAAGCAATGAAGGAAAACACCGGTGCCGTGCATGTCCAGGTCCCGGTCGATGTCGCCACTTTCCTGCTCAACGAGAAGCGCACCGACATCCAGGCGATCGAGCTGCGCCACAAGGTCACCATCCTGCTGATCCCGAACATCCATCTGGAAACGCCGGCCCATACCATTACCCGTCTGCGCCACGACGACCTGAACAACGACGACCTGCGTGAGCCGTCCTACAAGATGGTCGACCTGCCGCCTGACGAAGCGGAAAAGACCGGCGCCCAGGCCGACACCGCCAAGCCGCGCCAGGAAGCAGCAATCAAGGGAATTTCGCCGGAACAGCCGGCTCCCGTGATTGCCGAGAAGGCCGAAACGCCGGCAGCAGTTACCGTCACGGCCACTCCCGCAACAGGCGGCCTGTTCGGCTGGATCAAATCGCTTTTCGTCGGTACGCCAACACCGGCGGCCCCCGTCGCCCCGAGCGAGCCCCAGCGCAAACCCCGCGAAGGTCGTGGCAACGCCGATAGCCGGCGCGAGCGCAACGATGGCCGGCGGGGCAACAACCGCAACAATCGTCGCGATGAAGGCGATCGCGCCAACCGCCCGGAACGCGCCGAACGCCCCGCCCGCGAAGAAAACGCAAACACTGCCAACGCCGCTAGCGAACCGCGCCAGGAACGTCGCCCGCGCAAGGAAAAGCGCGAGCGTCCGCAAAACGAAGCAAAGCCCGTCATTGAACAACCGGCCCCCGCTGAAGTCGTAGAGAACAGCGCCAACCCGGCACTCGCCACCGTTTCGCCCGGGGACGACCAGCAAGCCGGCAACCGTCGGCGCGGCCGGCGCGGTGGCCGCGGCCGTGGTGAGCGGCGCATCGACCAGGAAAATCAGGAAAGCGGCCTGAACCCGGCAGGCGAAGTTGCGGCTTCCGCTGTGACCGCAATCTCCGAAGACAACGCAACGCCGGTCGAAGTGATCATTCCGGCAGCCGTCGTCGCAACGGAAGCGGCTGAAGCTATCGTCGAAGCCGTCGTGGCGCCACAGACGCCTGCCGAAGCAACAGTCCCGGCGACGCCGGAGCCTGTCGTTGAAACAGCTACCGAGGCCGTCGTTGTAGAACCGGCGACCGTGGTGGTCGAAACCGAACCCGTCGTTGCAGCCGTCGAAACCCTCACCGTCCCGCAAACCGTAGTCGAAGTCGAGGCCGAACCCGTTGCAGCACCTGCACCGGTAGCAGCAGCGGCCCCCGTCGATCTCGATGCCGCGCTTTCGGAAAGCGGCCTGGTGATGGTCCAGACCACCTCGGCGATCACGGTGGCGCCTGTCGAAGCACCGGTTAAACTGGGCCGTCCGCGCAAGCCGAAGGCGGTCGAAAGCAGTCAAACCGAGCCCCTGATCATAGTCGAAACCCAGAAGCAGGACTAAGAACAGGCTGGCTTGGATGAAAAGGGCGTCCTCGGACGCCCTTTTCCGTTTGCGTCGTTTCAGCGCAAGCGGCTTAGCAACTCGTCGACGATACCCTGTGCGCCATCTTCAACCATGTCGAGCACCAGATCGAAACCGTAGCCGAGACCGTAGTACGGGTCCGGCACCTCGTCATCTTCGAAATTCTTCGCGTAATCCATGAACAAGCGGATTTTGCCCTGCTGTTCCAGGCTGGCCATCCGTTGCAGGTTGTCCAGGTTGGTTCGATCCATGGCCAGGATCAGGTCGAAATAATCGAGATCCTGGCGCGCCACCTTGCGCGCCCGCAATTGCGACAGGTCGTAACCGCGCGCCCTTGCCGCCCGCTGCGTCCTGGCGTCAGGAGCTTCACCGACGTGGTAGCCGTGGGTGCCTGCCGAATCGACCTCGACCTTGTCGCCCAGACGATGATTCCGGATGTAATGCCGCAACACCGCCTCGGCGGTCGGCGAACGGCAGATGTTGCCCATGCAGACGAGCAGCACGCGAAAGTTCATTGCTTGTTTTCTCCACCAGGGTCGTGCTGCGCGGCGCCGAAAACCCGCTCCCTGAGCCGGAAAAGTTCGTCGCGCGCAGCCGCCGCTTTTTCGAATTCCAGGTTCTTCGCGCACTCGAGCATCTGCTTTTCGAGCCGCTTGATTTCCCTGGCGACGGTTTTTTCATCCATGGCTTCGTAAACCGCAAGCTGCTGCGCCGCCTTCAGCTCGGTCTGCGCCGATTCGGCATCGTATACCCCGTCGATGATGTCCTTGATCTTCTTCGACACCCCACGCGGCACGATGCCGTGCTGCTCATTGAATGCGATCTGCTTTTCCCGCCGCCGCTCCGTCTCGGCGATGGCTTTTTGCATGGATTGCGTAATCCTATCAGCGTAAAGGATCGCTGTGCCATGAATATGACGCGCGGCACGCCCTATCGTCTGGATCAGCGAGCGTTCCGAGCGCAGGAAACCTTCCTTGTCGGCATCGAGAATCGCCACCAGCGACACCTCGGGAATGTCCAGCCCTTCGCGCAGCAGGTTGATGCCGACCAGCACGTCGAATTCGCCGAGGCGCAGATCGCGGATGATTTCAACGCGCTCGACGGTATCGATGTCGGAGTGCAGGTAACGCACCTTGATCCCATTGTCGGCCAGGAAATCGGTCAGGTCCTCGGCCATGCGCTTGGTCAGCGTCGTCACCAGCACCCGCTCAGCAACGGCAATCCGCTTATTGATTTCGCCAAGAAGATCATCGACCTGCGTCGTCGCCGGACGTACCAGCACCTCGGGGTCGATCAGACCGGTCGGCCGCACCACCTGCTCGACCACCTGGCCGGCATGCTGCTGCTCGTAGTCGGCCGGGGTCGCAGAGACGAAAATCGTCTGCCGCATCTGCGCCTCGAACTCGTTGAATTGCAGCGGCCGGTTGTCGAGTGCTGAAGGCAGGCGGAAGCCGTAATCGACCAGGTTTTCCTTACGCGAGCGGTCGCCCTTGTACATGCCGCCGACCTGGCCGATGGTGACGTGCGATTCGTCGATGAACATGATCGCGTCGCGTTCGAGGTAGTCAATCAGCGTCGGCGGCGCTTCCCCGGCCTGGCGCCCGGAAAAATGCCGCGAGTAGTTTTCGATGCCCTTGCAGAAGCCGATCTGGTCGAGCATCTCGATGTCGAAGCGGGTGCGCTGCTCGATCCGCTGCGCCTCGACCAGCTTCTGGTGCTGATTGAAGAATTCGATGCGCTCGCGCAGTTCCGCCTTGATCGCCTGGATCGCCCGCACCACCGTCGCCCGCGGTGTCACGTAGTGCGACGCCGGAAAGACGGTGAAGCGCAAGGCCTTGTGGAAAAGCTGGCCGGTCAGCGGGTCGAAGAACTGCAGGTTCTCGATCTCGTCGTCGAACAGCGAGACGCGGATCGCGTGCTCGGCGTGTTCGGCGGGGAAGATGTCGATGACGTCGCCACGCACGCGGAAGGTGCCGCGGTGGAAGTCCATCTCGTTGCGCTCGTACTGCATGTCGGTGAGGCGCTTGACGATGTCGCGCTGGTCCATGCGGTCGCCGACGCGCATGGTCAGGATCATGTTGTGATACTCGTCGCGGTCGCCGATGCCGTAGATGCATGACACGGTGGCGACGATCACCACGTCGCGCCGCTCGATCAGACTCTTCGTCGCACTCAAGCGCATCTGCTCGATGTGATCGTTGATCGAACTGTCCTTCTCGATGAACAGGTCGCGCGACGGTACGTAGGCTTCCGGCTGGTAGTAGTCGTAGTAGGAGACGAAGTACTCGACGGCGTTCTCCGGAAAGAACTCCTTGAACTCCGAGTACAACTGCGCCGCCAGCGTCTTGTTTGGTGCCAGGACCAGCGCCGGGCGACCGGTGCGGGCGATGACGTTGGCCATCGTGTAGGTCTTGCCCGAACCGGTGACGCCGAGCAGGGTCTGGAAGGACAGGCCATCCTCGATCCCCTCGACCAGCAGGCGGATCGCCTCGGGCTGGTCGCCGGCCGGCGGAAACGGCTGGTGCAAACGATACGGACTGCCGTCGAAACAGACGACGGGCGTGCTGCTGTTGGATTCGCTCATGATAAAATTCTGCGCTTGTCGTCGCGATGCAGGCATCGCGCGTTATTGTTGTTTCATCCTTCTATTATTCCACGGAGTCGCTGATGTCCTCTTCGATCTTCGCTGCGGTGGAAATGGCCCCGCGCGACCCGATCCTCGGTCTTAACGAAGCTTTCAACGCCGATGCGCGTGACACCAAGGTCAACCTTGGCGTCGGTGTGTACTTCGACGACAACGGCAAGATCCCCCTGCTGACCGCCGTCAAGGCCGCCGAAGAGGTCCGTCTGAAGGCAGCTCCGCCGCGCGGCTACCAGCCGATCGAAGGCCCGGCCGCCTACAACACCGCCGTCCAGAATCTGCTCTTCGGCAAGGATTCCGACCTGCTCGCCGCCGGTCGCGTGATCACCGCCCAGGCCATCGGCGGTACCGGCGCGCTGAAGATCGGCGCCGACTACCTGAAGCGCCTGAACCCGGACGCCAAGGTTTACATCAGCAACCCGTCCTGGGAAAACCACCGCGCCCTGTTCGAGGCCGCCGGTTTCGTCGTCGAGGACTACGCCTACTACGACGCCGCCACCCGTGGCGTGAACTTCGCCGGCATGAAGGCCGACCTGAACAAGATGGCCCCGGGCTCGGTCGTCCTGCTGCACGCCTGCTGCCACAACCCGACCGGCGCCGACATGAGCGACGCCCAGTGGGCCGAAGTCGTCAGCATCTGCCAGGAACGCGGCCTGGTGCCCTTCCTCGACATGGCCTACCAGGGCTTTGCCGACGGCATCGACGCCGACGCCGTGGCGATCCGCGCCTTCTCTGCCTCCGGTCTGCAGTTCTTCGCCTCCAGCTCGTTCTCCAAGAACTTCTCGCTGTACGGCGAACGCGTCGGCGCCCTGTCGGTCGTCACCGCCAGCAAGGAAGAGTCGGCCCGCGTCATGTCGCAGGTCAAGCGCGTCATCCGCACCAACTACTCCAACCCGCCGACCCATGGCGGCGCGCTGGTTGCCGCGGTGCTCGCCTCCGGCGAACTGCGCGCCCAGTGGGAAGTGGAGCTGGCCGGCATGCGCGACCGCATCCGCGCCATGCGCAGCGGCCTGGTCGACGCGATCAAGGCGACCGGCTGCGCCCAGGATTTCTCCTTCGTTGCCCAACAACGCGGCATGTTCTCCTACACCGGCCTGAGCGCCGCCCAGGTCGAGCGCATGAAGGAAGAATTCGGCATCTATGCCGTGTCGACCGGCCGCATCTGCCTGGCTGCACTGAACAGCAAGAACATCGACTACGTCGCCAAGGCCATCGCCGCCGTCACGCGCTAAGCAAAGAAAATGGCGGGTAGTTGCCCACCATTTTCCCCGACTAGCCCCCTTCGCCGAAGGGGGCTTTTGTTTTGTGCTGAACTACCTTCCAGCGCTCAGCGTCAACTCCGGCAACCGGCCGGAAACCGCCAGCGGCACCCTGACCGTGGCCGCTGAAGTCTGTGCGCTCATCACCAGACGTCCGTCGACATTGCCGTCACGTTCCGCCGCCACCTGCCCGGTGGCGGAAATCGCCCCGGCCTCCAGGCGAATGTCTCGAAACAGGATATTCTTCGGGTCGATCAACAGGTTGGCCACCAAAGTATCAAAACGGGTCGTTCCAGAACGAACCGTCGCGCCAGCACCGCGCCGCCCAGCCTCACCGATGTCTACGCCATGAAGCGTGCCGCGCTGCGCCCGGAGTTTCAATTGGGCGGTCGCCGATTGCCAGAGCGAGAGCCAGGAATCCGAGCGACCGCTGAGCCCCAGCTCGCCGGAAAGCTCTCCATCCAGACGTACAATCCGCAACAGACTTGAGGAAAGCATTGCCAGATCGACTCGCTCAAATCGCCCGCTTCCGTTCATGGCCAGGCCGTTACTCCATGTCAGTTCCCACTGGCCGCGCAACAGACCACCCAGGAAATTCGCGTCGATGTCGCTCACCGAAAGGCGGTCCGCGCTCAACAAGCCCTTGGCCTGCATGGCGGAGAACTCACCCTTGAGCCCAGGTAAAGGCCAGGCGCGTCCCTCGATGGCCAAGGCCAAGCCAGTCGCTGCCGGTGTTAACTTGAGCAACAGGCTACGTTCCGGATTTTCCAGCGCCCCGTTGGCAAAACTGCCTTGCGAAAAATAGAGGTGACCATTCAGCGGCGAGAACAGCAGGCCAGTTCCCGCCTTCACGCTCAGGTTCTCGAACATCACCTGACGCAAACCCGGCAATCCGGTCTGTTGCAGTAGCGGCGATGCGAGCAGAGGGGCGAGCGGTAATTCGGCACCACTTGCGCTCATGCGCTCGATCTGTTGTGCATCGCCGAACAGGAATTGCCAGGGCTGATCGATCGCCACGCTGGCGATCCGGCCATCTCCAATATCCAGATCGCTGAGGAGTAGTTGCGGCTTGGGCAACAATTGCAGGGAAACCTTGCCGATGCTGACCGGCTGCTTGATCAACTCGGTGGCAACCTTGGCGATGTCCTCCCGATGGCGGTCGTACGGATAAACCAGGACCAGCAGGATGGCGAAGAAGACAACACCCAGTGCGCCATACAACCAACGGGACAAAGGTACCGAGGAAGACACCGCCTTTTCCGGTTCGTGCGCCGGCGGCAGATCCGGTTTGGGTGCGCCGGCTGGCTGCGGTGCCGGCAGAACCGGCTTGCCGAAAGTCGAAAACTGGCTGGCACGACTCGGCATGTCCTTGGCCGACGGGCTTTTGCTGGTGCCAAACGTGGAAAACTGGGAGATGGCTGAAACCTGTTCGCGGCGCGGCGCTTCCACCGGTCTTTCCCAGGCGGCGGCAGCCCCTTCCAGAGGCACGATGTAGCCGCCACTCTCCAGTTCACGGATGGCGTTTTCGACCAGACGGGCATTGCCGATCTTGTCGGAAAGCTCGGCAACCGTCAGTTTGCCATCGACTTGCACCAATACCATCCGCAGATTGCGCTGGACAACGCGCGTACTTTGCCGGACGGCTTCATCGCCGATCGGGGTTTTTGCGTAGACCTGTCCGACATTCATGACCATGCTTTCAATCCAGAAACAACCTCGGCGACTTGACCCTTCATGCTTCGACTCCTATAATGCTCGCTTCACTTCCCCGATAGCTCAGTCGGTAGAGCGCCGGACTGTTAATCCGTAGGTCCCTGGTTCGAGCCCAGGTCGGGGAGCCAAGCTTCATCGAAAAGCCCAGCATCTTTGCTGGGCTTTTTGTTGGCCGGTCTTGCCCCGAACAACGGCCACGATAATAGCATAAGCCTAGGATATTGCCGGGGTTTTTCAGCTTCCGGCGCGCGCCATGGCGCTTGTCGACAGCGATTTTGGCACTGATAATCGCAGCATGGAACCCGATATCGCCACCACACTACATCCACCCGGCACTCTGGTCGATCGCTACGGACGACATGTGACCTACCTGCGCCTGTCGATCACCGATCGCTGCGATTTCCGCTGCACTTACTGCATGGCGGAAGAAATGACTTTCCTGCCGCGCAGCGAGGTGATGTCGCTGGAAGAAGCGCTGAAAGTTGCCAAGACCTTCGTCGGGCTCGGTGTCAGCAAATTGCGCCTGACGGGCGGCGAACCCCTGGTGCGAAAGAACGTGATGTGGCTGATCGAGCGACTCGGCGCGCTGCCGGGACTCGACAACCTGGTGATGACGACCAACGGTTCGCAACTGGAAACCCATGCCAGTGCGCTCAAGTCGGCCGGCGTCAAGCGCCTGAACATCAGCCTCGACAGCCTGAACCGGGAACGTTTCCGGAAAATCACCCGGATCGGCGATCTGGACAAGGTGCTGCGCGGCATCGCGGCTGCGACGGCGAGCGGATTTCGGCGCACCAAACTGAACACGGTGATGATGCGCGGCGTCAACGACGATGAATTCATCGATCTTGTCCGCTTCGCCGTCGATAACGGACTCGACATTTCATTCATAGAGGAAATGCCGCTCGGAGACATCCAGGGCCGCAGTCAGACCCATGTTTCGTCCGAGGAAACCCGCTCGCGCCTTGGCGAGCATTTCAGTATCGTTCCCAGCAGCGAAAACAGCGGCGGCCCGGCGCGTTACTGGCGCGTTGCCGACAGCGAGACACGGGTCGGCTTCATTTCGCCGCACAGCCACAATTTCTGCGATAGCTGCAATCGCGTGCGGGTCACTGCCGAGGGAGAGCTTTATCCTTGCCTGGGTCAGAACGATGCACTCAACCTGTTGCCGATGTTGCGCAGCACTCAGGACGATACGGCATTACGCCAGGCCATCATCGACAGCATGGGTATCAAACCCTTTGGCCATGAGTTTGCCGAGCAGATGCAAAACCCGAAGGTTGTCCGCTTCATGTCGATGACCGGCGGTTGAAGTTCTTTACGGGTAAATCTTGCAGAAGCCGATCCCGTTGACCGGATCGCTGACCTGGCCCAGGAAGGTGAAAAAGATCGACATGCCAAGGATGAAGGCGACCCACCGGGCCGCCTTCGGGTGACGTTCGACCAACTCCCGGCAGGGTTGGCAAAATGCCATACGCTTTCTCTTACAAGCCGCGCAACGCCCGCTTGCGCTCGATTTCGGTCAGATAGCGCTTGCGCAGGCGGATCGACTTCGGCGTGAGCTCGACCAGTTCGTCCTCGTCGATGAACTCGACGGCAGATTCCAGGCTGAGCTGCACCGGCGGCACCAGGCGGACGGCTTCGTCAGTGCCGGAAGCGCGGACGTTGGTCAGTTGCTTGCCCTTGATCGGGTTGACGACCAGATCGTTCTCACGGCTGTGGATGCCGATGATCATGCCTTCGTACAGCTTCTCACCCGGGCTGACGAACATGCGGCCGCGATCCTGCAGCTTCCACAGCGCGTAGGCGACGGCTTCGCCGTTGTCCTGCGAGATCAGCACGCCATTGCGACGCTCGGCGACGTTACCCTCCTTGACCGGCGCGTAGTCGTCGAAAACGTGGCTCATCAGGCCATTGCCGCGGGTCAGGTTCATGAATTCACCCTGGAAGCCGATCAGGCCGCGGGCCGGGATGCGGTACTCGATACGGACGCGACCGCGGCCATCCGGCACCATGTCGAGCATTTCGCCCTTGCGCAGGCCAAGACTTTCCATGACGCCACCCTGGGTGTCTTCCTCGACGTCGACGGTCAGTTGTTCGTACGGCTCGCACTCGACGCCGTCGATGATCTTCTTGACCACACGCGGACGACCGACGGCCAGCTCGTAGCCTTCGCGGCGCATGTTCTCGAGCAGGATGCCGAGGTGCAGTTCGCCGCGGCCGGCGACGTCGAAGACGTCGCCGTTCGGGGTGTCATGCACGCGCAGCGCCATGTTGGTCAGCAGTTCCTTGTGCAGGCGATCGCGGATCTGGCGGCTGGTGACGAACTTGCCTTCGGTGCCGGCGAGCGGGCTGGTATTGACCATGAACTGCATGGACAGCGTCGGCTCGTCGATCTTCAACAGCGGCAAGGCTTCCGGATTTTCCGGGTCGGTCACGGTGCAGCCCAGCACCAGGTCTTCGATGCCGGTGATCTGGACGATGTCGCCGGCTTGGCCCTCTTCCATCTCGACCTTGTTCAGGCCCTTGTAGCCGAAGACCTGGCCGATCTTGGCCTTGATCGGCTGACGATCATGTTCGGCGGCTTCTTCGTCGGTACCGAACATGACCATCACGTTCTGGCCGGTCTTGACGCGACCGCGAATGATCTTGCCGACGCCGATGCGGCCGACGTAGGAAGAGTAGTCGAGGGCGGAAATCTGCAGCTGCAGCGGCGCATCGACATCGGCGTCCGGCGCCGGCACGTGGCGCAGGATGGTGTCGAACAGCGGCTTCATGTTTTCGCGCGGATGGTCGAGTTCCATCGCCGACCAGCCGTTCAGGCCGGAGGCGTAAACGATCGGGAAGTCGAGCTGTTCATCGGTGGCACCGAGCTTGTCGAACAGGTCGAAGGTCAGGTTGACGGCGTTGTCCGGATCAGCGCCGTCGCGGTCGACCTTGTTGACCAGCACGATCGGGCGCAGGCCCTGGGCCAGTGCCTTCTTGGTCACGAAACGGGTCTGCGGCATCGGGCCTTCGGCGGCGTCGACCAGCAGCACCACGCCATCGACCATGCCGAGCACGCGCTCGACTTCACCGCCGAAGTCCGCGTGGCCCGGGGTGTCGACGATGTTGATGTGGATGCCTTCGTATTCGACGGCGGTGTTCTTCGACAGGATGGTGATGCCGCGTTCCTTTTCCAGGTCGTTCGAGTCCATCACGCACTCGACCAGTTGCTGGTGGGCGGCAAAAGTACCGGATTGGCGGAGGAGCTGGTCAACCAGCGTGGTCTTGCCATGGTCGACGTGAGCGATGATGGCGATGTTGCGGATGGGGCGTGCGGACATGGATATAGGAATAATCAGAAAAATCAAAGGCGTGATTCTACCACTCCATGCTGCGTCGCAGCATCTCCCGCTCTACTGTTGATAGAAGTTTTTGCCGAATTACTTGGTTTTGAAACTGGTCACGCCATCCCATTCACCATCGAGCGGCGGCACCTGCATCAAGTGCACAATGCGCTCCCGGTACAGGCAGTACAAGGGTTCATCCGGCTTTTGCCGCAGCAGACCTTGAAGAATCCGTTCGGCTTCCTGCCATTGCTGTAGCCGATAGGCCTCCAACGCCGCCTGCCAGGCGGCGAGTTCGGCACGCCGACCGTCGTCGAGTTCGCTGGTCTGACAGAGCGGTTCGTAGATAGAAACCGCGGTCGCCTTCCCCTTGACCCGCACCTTGTCGAGTTCCCGGAAAACGATTTCAGGACACATGGCGCGCGTCCGTTCGCCAACCGCGATACCGACCCCGTATTCCTTGGTGATGCCCTCGAGACGCGCACCGAGATTGACCGCGTCGCCCATCACCGTGTAGGACTGACGCACCGGCGACCCCATGTCGCCAACCGTCATCGTGCCGCTGTTGATGCCGATGCCGATCTTCAGCACCGGCCAGCCACGCGCCTGGAAAGGCCCGGCCAGCGCCTTGACCGCCTGCTGCATTTCCAGCGCCACGAGCACCGCGTGCCGGGCATGCTGCGGATCGGCGAGCGGCGCCCCCCAGAAGGCCATGATCGCGTCGCCGATGTACTTGTCGAGGGTTCCCCGATGGCGCCGGACCACCTCGGTCATCGCCCCGAGATATTCGTTCATCAGCGCCGCCAGCTCTTTCGGATCGAGTCCTTCCGAGATGTTGGTGAAATTGCGCACGTCGGAAAACAATACCGTCATTTCCGCGTTGCGCCCTACCATGCTGTAACCCTCGGGATTGCGCGCCATTTCGACGACCAGCTCCGGGGGCACATATTGACCGAAACGCTCGGTGAGCTGCCGCTTCGTCCGCGACTCCCAGAAATACCCCCAGGCGGCGTTGAAACCGTAGGTAAAAAGTATGACCAGCGCCACCGAAGCAAAAGGCATGACCACGCCGTTTTGCCAAAGGACGAGATTGGCGCCCAGCAGTGCGCCAAGCACCCCCAGAGTCAGCAGACTCCCTCGCAACGGGCTCAGGAAGGGCAGCAGGACGGCCAGACCGCCGCCCGCGACGATCAGCAACAGCGCCTCGGCGACCAGTGTATAGGCCGGTCTTTCCTTGATTTCTCCGTCAAGCACCCCGGCCAACAGGTTGGCATGGATTTCGACGCCGGGATAGCTGCCGCCGACCGGTGTTGCCCGCAGATCCTTGAGCCCGGGCGCGGTGGTGCCGACCAGGACGATCTTCCCGAAAAGAAGTTCGGGATCGGCCCGCCCGGCAATCACGTCCGCCGCCGGAACGTAGTGAAAACTCCCCTCCTGCCCGCGATACGGCACCAGCGCCGCGCCATCGGCATCAACCGGAATGCGCAGGATCTGCCGCTTCCCCAGGATATCGACCCATTCGACGGGAGCGCCGGCTGCCGGGGCGAAAAGCCTCACTTTTTCCGCCTCGAGCAGCATCAGGCTCATCGCCAGCGCCAGCGTCGGCTGGTAAGACCCGGCGTAAGCCCCCAACAGAGGAACGCGCCGGGTGATCCCATCACTATCCATCAACGGGTTGAAATGCCCGCCGCTCGCCGCGGCCTCCTGAAAGGCCGCGAGATTTCCACCAAATCCGGGCCACACGGGGAATTGCCCCGGCGACGGCTGGCCTTCAAAGAGCAACGGCGGCGGCAGTCGGCTACCGGGCGAGGCACCTGCCTGGTTTGAAAAATAGAAACCGAGAACGACCGGCCGGCCGCGCAAGGATTCGGCGAACCTCCGGTCATAGTCGAGCCCTGCCCGCTGCCCGGCAAGCACCCGCTGATACGCCACATTGTCGCGCAACGGGCCGTGCGCCATGGCATCGAGGACAGGCAGGCCGGAACTGTCGTCCGGCTCGGCAAAAACAATGTCGAAACCGATCACCGACGCCGCGTAATCATCGGCCAGACGGCGCACCAGTTCCGCCAGGACACTGCGCTTCCAGGGCCAGCGCCCGAGTTCCCCCAGGCTTTTTTCGTCGATATCGACGATGACGATACGTTCATCCTGGGTATCGGGCATGAAAGCCCGGACACGGACATCGTAAAAGTAATGATCGAACAGCGCGACCAAGGGAATGTGCCAGGACTGGACGACGTGCCCAAGAATCCAGAATGTGCAGAATATTCCGAATATCAGCCGGGGCAGCAGTCGTTTCATCGAAATATCACGCTTTCCAGAAAAAATGCCTTGGCAGGCGGTATTGCGCAAGCATCGCAGGGAATACACTAACACGAGCCGGTTCGCGATACACTGAACCCGAAATCAACAGCGCCCGAATCATCGATGACACGGCCCAGAAGGATATTGATTGTTTCAAGATAACAGCAAAATCATTGACATACAAAACAAATGAACCATCAGCAAAATGTTCTTGCAAATCATTGACGTAATGTGTAATTCAGGACGGAACGAAACACGATCATATATTCAATACGGTTGTTTTTTAAAATACCGAGGGAAAGGCCCTGATAACTCAGTGAAGCCCGGCAATGAAAAATAAAAATAAAGACACTTGCGAGGATATTGGAATAAACCGCGCGGAGAATGCCATGAACGACCTCGAAAAATCCCGACGCCGACTCGAACTCCTGTATGACGTAGGTATTTCACTGAGCAGCGAAAAGCATTTACCGAAGCTGCTGGAAAAAATCGTCCAGGCTGCAAAATGCATCACCAACGCCGACGGCGGAACCCTTTACCTGCTCTCCGAAGATGGCCGTAGCCTGCGCTACGAAATCGTCCGCACCGACTCGCTCGATCTGGCCTACGGCGGCAGTGCCCCCCTCCCCGCATCCGGTATTTTTGCCAATCTTCCCCTCTATCGCCCGGACGGCTCCAACAACGACGCGATCGTCGCCGCCTACGCCGCGCTCAGCGCCAGCACCGTCAATATTGCCGACGCCTACGAGGTCAAGGACTTCGATTTCACCGGTCCGCGGGCTTTCGACGCGCGCATGGGCTACCGCTCGCGGTCTTTCCTGACGGTACCGATGAAGAACCACGAGAACGAATTGATCGGCGTTCTCCAGTTGATCAATGCCATCGATCCTGAAACGGGCAAGACCACGGTTTTCCGCGAAACCGACCAGCGCCTGGTCGAGTCCCTGGCATCACAGGCGGCGGTCGCGCTATCCAACCGGCAGTTGATGCACCAGATGGAATCGCTGTTCGAAGCGACCATCCGCATGATCAACACGGCAATCGCCAAAAAATCGGCATTCACCAACAGCCACTGCGTCCGGGTACCGGAACTGACCATGCTGATCGCCGAAGCCGTCTGCGCCGATACCGAAGGCCCGCTTGCCGGCTGGACGCTCAACGAAACCGAACAGCACGAGCTACGCATCGCTGCCCTGATGCACGATTGCGGCAAGATCACGACACCTGTGCACGTGATCGACAAATCGCGCAAACTGGAAACCATATTCGACCGCATCGCCCTGATCGACACCCGCTTCGAGGTCGTCCGGCGGGACGCGAAAATCCGCATGCTGGAGACGATTGCCGCCGGCGCCGACGCAGCGCCAGCCAAAGCCGAGCACGCGCGCCTGCTCGAGGAAATCGCCGAAGACCAGGCCTTGCTGCAGCGCTCCAACCTGGGTAGCGAACGGATGAGCGACAGCGATGTCGAGCGGATCAAGGAAATCGCCCGGAAATACCGCTGGACGAGCGCCGACGGCGTCAACCACCCCTTCCTCGATGAAGACGAGATCGTCAACCTGACCATCATCGCCGGCACCCTGACAGCCCCCGAGCGGCAGATCATCAACGACCACATCGTTGCCACCATCAACATGCTGGAAGAACTGCCCTGGCCCAAGCACCTGACGAACGTTCCGGAAATCGCCGGCAACCACCACGAACGGATGGACGGCCAGGGCTATCCACGCGGCGTACGGGCGGGTGAACTCAGCGTCCAGGCGCGCATCCTGGCGATTGCCGACATTTTTGAGGCACTTACCGCCTCCGACCGCCCCTACAAGACGCCGATGAAGGTCAGCGAAGCGCTGTCCATTCTGGAGAAATTCAAGCAACGCGGCCACATCGACCCGGATATCTTCGACAGCTTCGTGCGCCAGCAGGTGCACAAACGCTACGCCGAACTCTTCCTCACCCCGGAGCAACAGGAGTAAACGGAAGAAGGCGCCCACCCCTTCGGGGCAGGCGCCTCCCGGCGCCATGCGTCACATCGAGCAGGCTGCGGTGCTACGCGAAGTGCCGACCGTATTACCCGAAGTGTTGTTGCGGCAGATGCTGTCCGGCATCGACACACGCACCCCGCGCTCGGCAGGCACCGCTTCCGGCGCGCTCGCCGCGTCACGCACATAACCGAACTGACCGGCCTCGAACTCCTGTTCGCCCGCCGTATTCGTCACCCGGATGCGCCCTTCGACAACGTCGACATGAACCCCCGGCGGCGGCGTCGAGCCATCGGCCGTGCGAATGTCGGCACAACTGTTGCGACCGTCTTCCTCGGCACAGTCAAGCACGCCGTAATGCGTACCGCGGATGCCGATGGTTGCCACCTTGGTCTTCAGGATGACCTTCTCCGGGCTGCGCTTGCCGAGCAGGCCGCTGACCGAGCGCAGTCCGCCCTTGATCAGGGAAACCGCCGACGAATCCTCAGCCGGGCTGTTCGCCTTGTAGCGGTAGCGTTCGATCATCACCGTCGTATTTGGTTTGATCACCATTTCCCCACCGTCGACGAACTTGATCCGCGCATAGGAACGATCCTCCGTCTGCAGGGTATCTCCTTCATGAACCTCGGAATGGACGGCCAGCAAACGCGAATTGCCCTGCGCCGGCTTCAGCACCAGGGTGCCGGCCAAGTGTGTCACATGCGCCGCGAGTTCCGACGCTGCCGCCCATTGGGCGGCAACAGCCAGAGAGAGCACGAACAGGACGTTAATTGCACTGCGAAACACGCCGTGCCGCAAAAGCGTTCTGACCATAGTTTTCATCCAGGAAAAGGAAATCGCCGGTATTGACGAGAGGGCCGCCAAACTCATTGTTGCCACCGCCTGTCGTGCCGCCCGGCAGGGTCAGCCCGGGTTGCAGTCCGGGCTGCGGGCTGAAATAGCTGGCCGGCACGAAACTGCCGGTAACAGTGCTGCCACCGACGGAAGGTGACGGCACCGGCGTGCCACCGCTGATCGAGCTGATCAGGGTATTTTGCTGGGACTGGGCCTGGCTGACCACTGCCGGATCCGGCCCGGTCTGGCAAGCCTGGCCATTGATGCAGGCGCCCGGCGCGAAAACATCCGCACCGGTCACCGAACCGCCGAACAGATTGATCGTGCCACCGGTGCGAACCGGCCCGGTCAGGGTCAACGCACCGTTGTTGTTCGCCGCCAGCGAAATGTTGCCGGTACCGGTACTGGTCACCCCGAAGGTGCCGACCGTCAGCGGGCTGTTGGCTGCGACGCTGATGCCACCGCTCGCCCGGATGCCAGGCGCCGCAGTGCCGATGACGGTGGCGCCGAAATTACTGACATAAATATCCCCGCCGACCTCAGCCGAGCGAAACTCGAAATCGCCCGGTTGCGCCAGGTTGTGGTTCTGGAAGGACAAACCACCGCTACCGACATTCGCCGTCAGAAGACCGACCTGATTGTAGGCACCATCAAGCGCCGCCCCTTGTCCGGCATCGATGGCGAGCGACGGCGTACTGATCCCGCCATAGCCACTGATCCGCCCACCGACATTGAGCACCAGTTGAGTTGCGGCCTGCAGCGTGGTGTAGGAGGCAATATTGGTATTGCCGAAGGCGAAGCCGATATCCGACGAATAGATGACCGCGCCCTTACTAGCCAACTGACCGCCACTGTTGGCAATGGTCTCCGTGTAGCCGTTGGCGCCCGGCCGGAAGGTCGTCGATTTCAGGTTGTGCATCGAGAAACTTTCCTGGTTCATCAACCCGGAAATCTGCCCCGTACCATCCCCCTTCGCCAAGCCTATGGTGACGTCGCCAGCAAAGTCCGGATGGACGGCAGCATTGCTTTCAGTACTGGTTGCCCCGTAGTTGAAAGTGATGTTGCCGTTCTGGCGATTGAGCACGGTTTCGAACAGCGCCTTGTTGCCGGAACGGTAATAACGCCCGACATCCCACTTGACGGCGAGTTCGTTGCTACTGGGGCGGGTGATCTGGATCGACTCGCCCTGAGACGCATTGATTTCCCAGTCATTCCACGCTGCGGCAATCACCGGCATCTGAAAGGCGGCCAGCCCGCCTTGCGAATCGCTGTAAGCACTGGTGCCGCTACCGAAGGTGATCAAGCCGTTGCTGGAGATATAGGCCTTGTCGTAGCTGGTGCCATAAAAGCTGAACAGGTAACCGCTCGGGAAGCGATATTCGAAATAGTCGTCATCAACGTACTGCTCAGGCGCACCGGCCGGCAGGTTGATCTCCAGATTGCCGCCAACCGTCAACACCACAGGCCCTGCCGTCGATTTCACCAAGCCATTGAGCGTCGTGTCGCCCTTCGAACTCAGGTTGATCTGACCTTGCGTCTGCAAACCACCATTGATCAACATCGTGCCTGTCGTCGTTCCGTTGTTGGCGAGCGGCGCGCTGGTTCCCGAGGTCGGATTCCAGCCAGCAACGAACTGGAAGCCGCCGTTCCCGGTATTCACGACGTCGGCGCCGGTATGCACGGTCAGGTTGTTTTCGGCCAGCAAGCTGAGCTGGTTGCCGCTGGCGAAGGTCTGGCCATCGACGACATCGATGTTGCCGGCACCGCTCGCCGCTGAGCTGGTCTGCACGACGACGTTGTTCTGTCCCAACTGGCTGACCAGGTCTTCCCAGTACAAAGTGAACGCCGAGCTTTCACTGGCGCCAGCGACGGCATAGGCCGTGTCGAACTGACCATCGACCGTCGTCACCACCCGGTCACCGCGACTGGCGATGGTGACATCGCTCGGATCGAGCAGCAGCGTACCGGTTTTGCCGGCCGGAGCGCGGGTATCGACCTGCGCCCGGAAAACCAGGTGCGACTTGCCGGATACCTCAACCAGGCCGCCATCGCCGCCCAGCGTGCCGGCCCGCGCGGAAATCCGCCCAGCGGCCAGCGTGGTGTCGTCAGACCAGACGACGACCTCACCGCCATTGCCATTTTCGGTGGCATCGGCACGGATTTCGGCAGCGCTGCCAAAGCGCGTCCGGGTAGCATTCCTGACTTCGGAATTGCGCCCCTGATACCCCCCGCCAACCAGCACCTGACCGCCTGCCTGCTCGCCGGAAGCGTCGAGCAGACCGGCGGCGATGTCCACCTCCTCGCCCTCGACGCTGATCCGCCCGCCGCGCGCACCAGTGGCCAGCAACTCACCGCCATCGACGGTCGCCTTGCGGGCGGCGCGCAGGAAGATGCGACCGCCTTCACGCTCGATCGCCGAGACATCGACCTTGCCGCTGTTGCGCACCAGCGCGCCGACGATGCCCACCTTGCCGGAAGCGGCCAGCAGCTCACCGACATTGCTCGCCTCGCCTGCGCCGACGACTTCGACCTTGAGGCCGGGCAAGGCGGTATCGCCGATCTCGACGCGCTCGCCGGCGGCCAGTACCACCGTGCCATCCGCCGCGGCGATGCTGCCGCTGTTGTTGACCTTGGGCGCCACCAGATAGACCTGTCCGCCATCAGCGGTACGGATCGTCCCGGCATTGTGCACTGCCGCAGCGCCCGGGGTCTGGTCAAATTTCTGCTTGCCGGCGAGGAAGTTGCTATCGCTCAGATTCAGCGTCGACGCCACCAAACCGGCAACGTCGATCACTGCATCCTTGCCAACCAGAATGCCGGCCGGGTTGATCAGGAACACCCGGCCGTTCGACTGCAACTGGCCAAGCAACTCTGAAGGATTATTGCCGAGCACCCGGTTAAGTACGACGCTGCTCGCCGACGGCTGGACGAAGCGGGTCGTCTCGTTGCGCCCGATCGAAAAGGTCTGCCAGTTGATGATCGCGTTGGCCGAATTGGTCACCGTCAGCAGGTTGCCGCTATTGACCATCGTTGCCTGCCCGGACACCACTTGCCCCCCGGTCGGGTTGGCGTGGGCGGCACCGAAGCAGGAAGCGATCGCCAGCGCCAGCAGATTGAACCTGAAACTGCGTGTCATGATCGTCATCTCCTCAGAACGATGCCATCAGGCTGAAATGGCCGCGCATGTCGCCGGAATCGCGAACCTCGGCACCCTTGATGACGCGCGCCACGTCAAACCTGGCACTCAGGTTCTTACCCAGCACCAGACGCATGCCGACACCGTAGCTGCTGACCGATTTCCTGGGCTGGGATTCGCCGGCCAGCAGGTTGTTGCGCCCATAGGCGCCATCGACAAAAGCCAGCAGGCGCAGGTTGTGCCCATCCGGATTGACCGAGAGATCGGGCGTATAGAACTCGAGATTGGCGTAAGCGCCCTTGTCCCTTGCCACCTCGCGCTCCAGGAAACCGCGCACGGCCTGGCTGCCGGCCAGTCCCAACTGTTCGTAGATGACCAGCGGCTGTTCGCTGTACTGGAAATTGAGTGCACCACGGACCTGCCAGTCGCCGGGCAAGGCGTGCAGGCGGGAAAGGCTGCCGCGCAGGATGTAATAGTCGGCTGGCGCGCCCTTGCCACCGGTCGGGCTCGGTCGCGCATCGGCGAACGCCGAACGCCCGCCGTTGTGGCCACCGGGCAGGTTGGCACTCAATCCAAGGCTGTATTC
The DNA here is from genome assembly GCF_048146105.1 of Azonexus caeni. NCBI lineage: Bacteria > Pseudomonadati > Pseudomonadota > Betaproteobacteria > Rhodocyclales > Azonexaceae > Azonexus > Azonexus caeni. The sequence goes on along the minus strand of NZ_JBKJAD010000006.1, from coordinate 18,461 downwards.
AAGGACATCGCCGGCGCTGACGCGCTGCCCCGAATACGTCAACGTCAGAGGCTTGACGACGACATCGGTATTGGCTGAACCGCAACCTGCCCCACCAAAGGCGCCGAGCGAACAATTGTTATCGTAGTCGCGGTAATCCCAGGCCAGCGAGACGCGCGAGGAATACTCTCCCTGCCGTGGCAGGATGTGGGTGTAACGGAAGCCGAAGATACTGCCCCGCCCGCTGAAATTGAGCGGCCCGGCGGTCGTCGTCGTCGTGCCGGCATCGACATCGGAATTCGCGTAGAACACATCGACGACGCCATTCCGCTCATAAAACGGCATGCGATAGCTGACCGAGCCGACTGCCACCTGCTGCACCTTCTCCGGCGAGATCGCCAGCGCTGCCGTCAATACGTGATCCCGATTGAACAGGTTGGCGTGCTGCACGCCCACACTGAGCCGGGTACGACCGGTCTGCCGGGTGCCGGTGTTGTCCAGGCTGCCGAAGAAGCGCACCGGGTTGCTTTCCTCGACCTTGACGCGGGCGTCAACAAAGCCTTCCTGCTGACCCAGGCCAAGGATGACCTCCATCTGCCGCGCCGGATTCTCGTTGCTCAACTCGACCTGCTGCGAAATCTCCCGGGTGTTCGGCACAGCCCCCTCGCGCAGGCCGGGAAGCGCCCGGCGCAGGTTGTCGGCATTGAAATGGGTTTGCGTTTCCGGCAACCTGACCTGGCCCAGCAAGGGCTCGACCACTTCGAAGCGAACCGTGCCCGCCGTCAGCTCCTGCTCCGGCGCCCTCACCTGTACCGCCGCATAGCCCCGCTGCCGGTAAGCCGTTTCAAGCGCCTCAAGCGCCTGCTGGATGCGACCGAAATCGCCCTGCTCGCCGACATAGGGTGCCAGCAAACTGTCGAGTTCCCCTGGCGCCAACAGGGAATTCCCGTCGACCTGAAATTTCCGGATCGGAAAAGTATCGCCGGCGTGCGCCGAAAAGGCGCAGGCAAGCAGAATCCCGGCCACTGTGCATTTATATGACATAACCACCCCATGCCATTCGATTATTGCATCGTCATGCCCAGAAGCGGTGCATTATCAATGCTTTATGAATTACCCCACGGGCAAAAATACTAACAGAGAGCGTCAGGTAAAGTTAACTAATTTCCGCATCCGAAAACACTGCAATTCCTTTTTTGTCGGCAATTCCGTTAATACCGACAGACTCGCCCAAGCCCTGCGAACAATGTGATAATCCGCGGCGTCAAACTTTTCAGCGAACCGCGATGACCGGATTCATTCGCCGCAAGACGCCCGCCTCGGACCTGTATCCGCTGGCCCGCAGCATCCTCTTCGCCGGGCTCAACAGAAGCGAACTGGGGATCGTCGAGAGCATGCTGCATACCCGGCAGTACCAGGCCGGCGAAATCGTCTTCGACGAAGGCGACGACGGACAGGCGCTCTACATCGTACGACTCGGCAACATCGCGATCCGCACGGTCACCGCTTGGGATACGCCGGTTGCCGTCCTCGGCCCCGGCAATTTTTTCGGCGAAATGGCCTTGCTCGACCAGTCGTGGCGTTCGGCGCAAGCCAGGGCGCAGACCGAAAGCACCCTGAGCGCGCTCTACCGCGGCGATTTCGAACGCCTGCTCGACGCCCATTCGCGAATCGCCAGCCGGTTGACCCTGCAGCTTGCCCGTCAGATGGGCACCCGCCTGCGCGGCATGCTGGAAGACGGCGGCAAGCGTAGCGACGCAACGCGCCATGACTGACTACCGCCCCGGCCCGCTGGCCTGGCTGGCGATCATCGCCGCCAGTTGCGGGCTGCTCCTGCTGCTGCAGAAAGCCTTGTGGCTGATCGTGCCGCTGCTGCTGGCGCTGATGATGTACTACCTGCTGACGCCGCTCAAATCGCTACTGGTGCTGCGCGGTTTCAGCCATGCGCTGGCCGCCCTGCTGGTCGGCCTGGCTGCCCTGCTGGCGATGCTGGTCGCCGGCGTCGCGCTGGTCGCCTGGCTGTCGGCTGGCGACAGCAACTGGACCGACAATGCACTGCGCTATATCGAAGGCGGCCTGCGCCTGATCATCGATACCTTGTCCCTCCTGGAGCAGCGCTCCGCCCTTTTTGCCCGGATCGGTGGCGCCCAGGCGATGACTCATCATATCGACCTCTTCGTCGAGGGCTTTGCCGCCAGCCACCTGCCCGGCGTCCTGATGGGCGTCGCCGCCTGGGCGCCGTCGGTGCTGCTGGCGCCGTTCATCACCTACTTCATGCTGCGCGACGGCTGGCATTTCAAGCGTTTCCTCGTTAGCGCCATCCCCAACGCCTTCTTTGAACGCGGTCTCGACCTGATCGCCCAACTCGACCAGACCGCCCGCCAGTATTTCGTCGGCCTGATCGAACTCACCGTCGTAGACACCGTCGTCCTCGGGAGCGGCCTCTGGCTGATCGGTTTCGACCACGCGCTGATGCTGGCGCTGGTCGCGGCCATACTGGCCTGGATTCCCTACGTCGGCTCGATCGCCGGTTGCGCCCTGGTGCTGATGGTCGCCGCGACCGATTTCGCCGGCCAGCCCACCATCGCCTACGGCGCCGTGCTTCTCTTCGTCGCCGTCCGCCTGCTCGACGACTTCGTCTTCATGCCGCAGACGATCGGCCGCAGCCTGCACATGCATCCCCTGCTCAGCATACTGATGCTGTTCGCCGGCGGAGCCCTGGCCGGCATCACGGGCCTGATGCTGGTCCTGCCGCTGACCGGCATCTGTTACGTGCTGGGACGAGCCGCCGGACAAATCCTCAACGACGACCGCCTGCTCGCCCGGCACCGCCTGGCCACCCGCCTGCGTCGCCAGAGCGCGGCGGGCGGACTGGACGAAACGGGCTGAACGATGCGCGCCACTTACCTCCTCCTGCTTGCGCTGGCCAGCGCCGGATCACCCTTGGTGGCAGGCGCGGATTATCCGTCGCGGAACGAAGCCCGCAGCCAGCAAGTGACGCTGGAATTCGCCGGCAAGACACGCCGCTACGTGCTCTACCTGCCCGACACAAACGCCCATGCCGCCCCCTTGCCGCTGCTTGTCGCCCTGCACGGTGGCGGCGGCCACGCCGAGTTCATGGCCGACGACGAACGCTACGGCCTGATCGGCAAGGCCGAGCGCGCCGGTTTCGCCGTCGTCTTCCCCAACGGCCACAGCCGCCTGCCGCGCGGCCGGCTCGCCACCTGGAATGCCGGTGGCTGCTGCGGCAACGCGCGCGATACCGGCAGCGACGACGTCGGCTTCATCCGCGCCGTCGTCGCCGACGTGGCGCGGCGGACGCCGATCGACCGCCAGCGGATCTTCGCCACCGGCATGTCGAACGGCGGCATGATGGCTTACCGCCTGGCCTGCGAGGCCGCCGACCTGTTCCGTGCCGTCGCCGCCGTCGCCGGTACCGAGGCGGTCGCCGATTGCCGACCGGCGCGTCCGGTGCCAATCCTGAACATCCATGCCCGCGACGACAGCCACGTGCTGTTTGACGGTGGCGCTGGCGCCGACGCCTTCCGCGACCGGCGCCAGGTCATGGATTTCGTTTCGGTCCCGGAAACGATCAGCCGCTGGGTCCGGCGCAACGGCTGCCAGCCGGCGCCGCGGCGCATCCTCGAACGTCCCGGCGCCTGGTGCGAACGCTACGCCGGCTGCCGCGAAGCGGCTGCCGTGCAGCTTTGCGTGACGGCTGAAGGCGGACACTCCTGGCCCGGTGCGGCACGTGTCCGGCGCGGCAAGGGCGAAGCGTCGCAGGCGCTGGACGCCAACGACACGATCTGGAATTTCTTCGTCGAAGTCGCGGGAAGCTGAAAGCTCAGCCTTCCTTGTTGCGCATGAAGTCGGCGGTGTTGAAGAAGTTGTTGAGCAGCACCTTGCGCACATCCGCGTCGATGCCGACGTCTTCCATCGCCAGCACCATGCACGCCACCCACTGGTCGCGTTCCAGGGTGCCGATGGCAAACGGCATGTGGCGGGCGCGCAGCATCGGATGGCCGAATTCCTGGACGAACAGGTCGGGGCCGCCGAACCAGCCGGACAGGAACTTGTACAGCTTGTCGCGCGAACCGGCCAGGCTTTCCGGGTGCATCGCGCGCAACTCCTTGAACTGGGCGACGCTGTCCATCAATTCGTAGAAGCGGTCGGCGAGCCGGCCGACCGTCGCTGCGCCACCGATTTTCTCGTAGATGGTGGTCTGTTGTGCTTCCATGCTTTCTCCCTGCTTCATCGTGGTGATCTTGTCTTGCGCGGCCCCGGCTGGCGGGCACCGCCCGTTGCCGGGCGAGGTCCGCCGGTGCCGTTGCGTGTTACCGCTGTCGGGCGCGGTGCCCCACCCTTTCTCTCTGGCGTCTGGCGGATGGCGCCAGCCGCCTTCAGCCCGGTACCGGCCGGCTGCCAGGCCGGCACCAGTTGTTTCTTGCCATTGCCGATCAGGTCGGCGCGGCCCATTTCCTTCAAGGCTTCGCGCAGCAACGGCCAGTTTTCCGGGTCGTGGTAGCGCAGGAAAGCCTTGTGCAGCTTGCGCTGGCGCGCGCCACGCACGGCGCCGACGGTTTCTCCGACCTGGCGGTGCAGCTTCTTCAGCGGATTTCTCTCGCTGTGATACATCGTCGTCGCCAGCGCCATCGGCGTCGGCAGGAAGGTCTGCACCTGGTCGAGACGGAAGTTGTTCTTCTTCAGCCACAGCGCCAGGTTGACCATGTCGGCGTCGGTCGTCCCCGGATGCGCGGCGATGAAGTAGGGAATCAGGTACTGCTCCTTGCCCGCCTCGCGCGAAAAACGGTCGAATAGCTGCTTGAAGCGGTCGTAGCTGCCGATGCCGGGCTTCATCATTTTCGACAGCGGGCCTTCTTCGGTATGTTCCGGGGCGATCTTCAGGTAGCCACCGACGTGGTGCTGGACCAGTTCCTTGATGTACTCGGGCGAGCGCACCGCCAGATCGTAGCGCAGACCGGAGCCGATCAGCACCTTCTTGACCCCCTTCAGGCTGCGTGCGCGGCGGTAGAGCGAAATCAGCGGCGTGTGGTCGGTGCCGAGGTTGTCGCAGATGTCGGGATAGACGCAGGACAGCCGCCTGCAGGCCGCTTCGATCTTCTCGTCCTTGCACTTCAAGTGGTACATGTTGGCGGTCGGCCCGCCGAGGTCGGAAACGATGCCGGTGAAGCCCGGCGTCTTGTCGCGCATTTCCTCGATCTCGCGGATCACCGAATCCTCGGACCGGCTCTGGATGATGCGCCCCTCGTGCTCGGTGATCGAGCAGAAGGTGCAGCCGCCGAAACAGCCACGCATGATGTTGACCGAGAAGCGGATCATCTCCCAGGCCGGGATCTTGGCTTCGCCATAAGCCGGATGCGGCTGGCGGGCGTAAGGCAGTTCGTAGACGGCGTCAAGTTCCTCGGTGGTCAGCGGTACCGGCGGCGGATTCAGCCAGACGTCGCGCTCGCCGTGCGCCTGGCGCAGCGCGCGGGCGTTGCCCGGGTTGGATTCGAGGTGGAAGGTGCGCGAAGCGTGGGCGTAGAGCACCGGATCGTCCTTGACCTGCTCGTAGGCCGGCAAGCGGACGACACTGTGGGCGCGGCGCTCACGGCGGGCGGCCAGACGCTCGGCACGCGCAACGATGCGCACCGGCTGGCCGCCGTCGGTGGCAGGCGGCGCCGAACCGGCATTGTTGTCGGCCCTCTCGTCCATCGCGTAAGGATCGGTGTGTTTGACCAGCGCGCCGGGCGTATCGATCTCGGTCGAATCGATTTCGTCCCAGTCGGCCGCCGGCAGCCAGTCGCGCCCGACCATGAAGGCGGTGCCGCGCAGGTCGCGAATCTCCGAGATTTTCTCGCCCTTGGCCAGGCGATGCGCCAGTTCGACGATGGCGCGCTCTGCATTGCCGAAGACCAGCAGGTCGGCCTTCGAATCGGGCAGCACCGAACGGCGCACCTTGTCCGACCAGTAGTCGTAATGGGCGATGCGCCGCAGGCTGGCCTCGATCGAGCCGATCACCACCGGTGTTCCGGCGAAGGCCTCGCGGCAGCGCTGGGCGTACACCGTGACGGCGCGGTCCGGCCGCTTGTTCGGCTCGGCATTCGGCGTGTAAGCGTCGTCCGAGCGCGGCTTGCGGTCCGAGGTGTAACGATTGACCATCGAATCCATGTTGCCGGCGGTGACGCCGAAAAACAGGTTGGGTTTGCCGAGCTGGCGGAAATCGGCCGCCGAATTCCAGTCCGGCTGGCTGATGATGCCGACCCGGAAACCCTGCGCCTCGAGGAGCCGCCCGATCAGCGCCATGCCGAAGCTCGGGTGATCGATGTAGGCATCGCCAGTGATCAGGATGATGTCGCAGGAATCCCAGCCGAGCCGGTCCATTTCGGCGCGCGACATGGGGAGGAAGGGGGCGGGACCAAAACGCTGGGCCCAGAATTTGCGCCAGGAAAACAGGGGACGCGGCGCGGTGGAAACGTTGGTATTGAGCATGCAATATTTTACCTAAGTCAGAGGACGGCCATGGCATACTTGACCATTGAAACAATTGCCTGAAGCTTTTCCAGCGATGATGCAACTAACCACCCGCGAGCAGTCCGGCGTTCTGGTCGTCTCCGTCAGCGGTCGCATAGACCACGCGTCCAGTGAAGAGTTCACCCGTTTGCTCGAACCACTGCTGATCAACTGCCGCCAGGGTCAGCCCGCATTGCTGCTTGATTTTTCCGGCGTCGCCTATATCAGCAGTGCCGGCCTGCGCGTGCTGATGATGGCGTCCCGCCAGTCGAAAGCGCAGCAGGGCAGCTTCGCCATCGCCGCCCTGACGCCGCTGGTCCAGGAAGTGTTCACGATCAGCCGTTTCAACCTCATCGTCCCCTGCTACACCTCGGTGGACACCGCCTGCAAGGTGCTTGGACAATGAAGCAGGTCATTTTCTGGGGTACCCGCGGCTCGCTGCCGACGGCGCCGACCGGGCAGGTCATCCGCGAGAAGATCATCGCCGCACTGGCTGCCGCCAACGGACGCAGCTTCCGGAACCGCGATGCGCTCGAACAGTTCGTCGGCGGCCTGCCGTTCACCGTGAACAACACTTTCGGTGGCAATTCGTCGTGCGTCGAGATCGTCACCGACGGCCCCGACCACCTGGTCTGCGACATGGGCAGCGGCGCCCGGCCGCTCGGCCAGAGCAAGATCGCCCGTTACGGCACGCCCAACCCGCAGACCTACCACATTTTCATCTCGCATCTGCACTGGGACCACCTGATGGGTTTCCCGTTCTTTGCGCCGATGTACATCCCCGGCAACCACATCGTCATCCACGGTTGCCACCAGCAACTCGAGGAAGCCGTGCGCATGCAGATGCGGGCGCCCTGCTTCCCGGTCGACTATTCGCAGGCCGGCGCCAGGATCGACTTCGACCTGATGACGCCGGACCTGCCGCACGAAATCGGTGGCGTCAGAGTCACGCCCAAGCTGCAGCTACATACCGGCGACTCCTACGGCTACCGTTTCGACAGCGCCGAAAAATCGGTGGTCTATAGCACCGACTCCGAGCACAAGCTCGACGACCTGGCTTCCTTCGACAGTTTCGCCCGTTTCTTCGCCAAGGCCGACCTGGTCATTTTCGACGCCATGTATTCGCTTGCCGAAGCCACTTCGGTCAAGGCCGACTGGGGGCATTCGAGCAACGTCGTCGGCGTCGAGCTGTGCCAGGCCGCCGCCGCCAAACGCCTGGCCCTCTTCCACCACGAACCGGCGCATGACGACGCCCAGCTCTTCCGCCTGTTCGAGGAATCGATCCGCTTCGAGCAGATCACGCGCGGCGACCGGCCGCCGCTGGACATCGTTTCCGCCTACGACGGCCTGACCATCAACTTGTGAGCCGGGCCACCGCCGTCATCGCCGCCCTGCTGCGCGCCGGGCGCGGACGCTTGCTGCCCAGCCTGCTCCTCGGCGTCGGCGCCCTGCTCCTGAGCCATATCGAGCGGACGCCGCTGCACGCGCTGCAACTCAACCAGTTCGACCGTTACCAGCGCCTGCTGCCGCGCGAGCGGCCAAGCGAGCCGGTGATCATCGTCGGCATCGACAGCCAGAGCCTGCTTGCCCACGGCCAGTGGCCGTGGCCGCGCGACCTGCTGGGACGACTGCTCGAAAGCATCCAGGCGGGAGACCCTCTTGCCGTCGGCTTCGACTTCATCTTCGCCGAAGCCGACCAGCACGCGCCGGCACTGCTCGCCCGGCGCCTGCCCGGGATCGACCCCGCCCTGCTCGACCGCCTGCCCGATCCCGACCAGCAGTTTGCCGCGGTCATCGGCCGGGCGCCGACCGTCCTCGCCACGGTCGGCCTGCCCCAGGCGCTGGCCGGCGCCAGACTGCCGCGCCATCCGCTGCCGCAAATCGCCGTCGAACCGGGGGCCGACCGCCAGCTACCGCGCTTCGCCAGCGCCCTCGCCAGCCGCCCGGAACTGCAGGCAGCGGCGGGCGGCGAAGGCTTCATCAACGCCACACCGGACGCCCGCAACGGCGGCCACGACCGTGGCATCCTGCGCCGCGTGCCGACCCTGGCGCTGATCGACGAACAGCCCTATCTCTCGTTGCCGCTCGAGATGGTGAGGCAGGCGCTGGGCGGCGGCGCCGTCGCCATCGAGGCCGGCGGCAAGGGCATGGCGGCGCTGCGCCTCGGCGACTACCGGCTGCCCACCCAGGCCAACGGCGAGCTGCTGCTGCATTTCGGGCGCGCCAGTTCGCATTACTACCTGTCGGCGGCCGACGTCCTGGCCGGCAAGCACCCGCCGGAAACCTTCGCCGGCCGCCTGGTGATCGTCGGCTTCAACAGCATCGGCCTCCAGGACCGCATCATCACGCCGCTCGGCGACAGCCTGCCCGGTGCCGACGTACACGTCCAGGTCATCGAGAGCCTGCTTGCCGGCGACGCCTTGCGCCGGCCGGACTGGATGCCGATGCTCGAACTGGCCGCCCTGCTCGCCGGCGGCCTGCTGCTGATCGGCAGCGTACCGGCCTTGCGGCCGCGCTACGCGGTGCTGGGTTTCGCCGCCGTCGGCGGCAGCCTGCTGCTCGCCAGCCATCTCGCCTACTTCAGCGGACGCTGGCTGGTCGACGGCAACACACCGGCCCTGCTGCTCGGGCCGGTGTTCATGGCCCTGCTCGGCAACACCCTGATCCGCGCCGACGAGCGGCGCCAGGCGGCGGAACGGCAACTCCAGGCGAGCCGCGAACAGGCGGCGCGCATTGCCGGCGAACTCGACAGCGCACGGCGCATCCAGATGGGGCTGCTGCCCGACCCCGAACGCCTGTTTGCCGACGAAACGCGCTTCGCGCTGGCCGCCATCCTGGAACCGGCACAGGCGGTCGGCGGCGACTACTACGACTGCTTCATGCTCGATGCGCGCCGCCTCTGCATCGCCATCGGCGACGTTTCAGGCAAGGGCGTTCCCGCCAGCCTGTTCATGGCCATCTCGAAAACCCTGGGCAACACGCTGACCCGGCGCCACGACGATCTCGGCGCCGCGATCCGCGACCTCGAACACGAGCTCGACCGCAACAACACGGCGCTGCTTTTCGTCACCGCCTTCATCGCCATTCTCGATGCCGACGACGGCCGGCTGGATTATGTCTGCGCCGGCCACGACGCGCCGCTCCTCAAGCGCAACGGCGAACTCCAGCCGCTGCCGACGGCGGAGATTTCAGGCCCGCCGCTCTGCGCGCTGGGCGATTACCCCTACGCCAGCGGCAGCATCCGGCTGCAAGCAGGCGACCTGCTCTGCCTGTTCACCGACGGCGTCAGCGAAGCCACTCGCGACGGCCAGCTATTCGGCCACGCCGGCCTGGAAGCCTGTCTGGCACGGACACCGGAAACCGAACCCGGCACCGTCTGCCGGCAGATCCGCGACAGCGTCCGCCAGTTCGAGGCCGGCGAACCCGCCGCCGACGACCTGACCCTGCTCGTGCTGCGCTGGAACGGCCCGCGGCTCAGCGGATGCTGATCTCGACCCGGCGGTTGCGCGGCTCGTCGACGTCGTCGGCGGTCGGCACCAGCGGTTCGCGTTCGCCGCGCCCGGCGACTTCCAGCTTCTCCGCCGGCACCCCTTCGGCCACCAGTTGATCGCGCACCAGTTCGGCGCGCTGCCGCGACAGCGGATCGTTCTCGGCCGGCGAGCCGACGCGGTCGGTGTGGCCGATGACCATGACCTCGACCGCCGGCCGTTCGGCGATTTCCCGCTTGACGCCGACGAAGGCCTGCGCCGACGCTGGCGTCATCGTGTCGGTGCCGGTCTCGAAATAGACGGTATAGCTGGTCGGCCGCGGCGGCAATGCGCGCAGGGTTTCGCCATAACGCACTTCAACCTGGGCAGCCTCGGTCACGGTCGGCCGATTGATACCCAGGCGGCGGGCAGTCGCCGCATAAGGCTGATCGAGAACGCGTTCGCCAGCGGCATCGCGGACGATCACCTTGCCCGGGCTGCCGTCCGTCGACGGCAGCAAGACCACCCGCTCGCTGGCGCAGGCGCCGAGCAGCAGGCAAAGAACGAAGAGTGGCAGCGTCTTACTCATCGCTGCCCCCGATCACTTCGACCAGAAATTCGGTGCCGCGCACGCCGAGCACCGAGGTCGGCGTGTGGAAATCGACCGATTCCGGCGTCCGCTTGGCGATCTTGCCGGACGCGACCGCCAGCGTCCCCTTGCGGATGCCGACCGACATCCCGCCCTCCAGCGTCGAACTGTTGAAGGCGAACTTCTCGATGACGATCAGTGAATTCGGCCCCGCCGAGAGCAAGGTGTTGTCGCGCAAGGTGACACCGAGCGCGCCGTCGGCACCGGTGCGCAGGCGATCGGTCGCCAGTACCGGCGTCCCCACCGTCGCTGGCAGACGCTCGCCAGCCCGTTCGATCGCCGCCTCGCCGCGGCTGATCTTGACCATGCCTGCCACTTCCGCCGCCTGCGCCGCGGCAACGGCGAGAAGAGCGAACATGAAAGCCAGCGCCCGATGTGCTCTAATCATCATCCCAAGCTCCTTCCTGAGTCATGAACACGCATTCTACGGAGATTTCCGTCGCCCCGCGCCATGATGCGCTGAGCGGGCTGCTCGCCACGCTGGCCGGAGCCTGCCGGCAGCTGGCGATCGGCGAAACGCAATGCCTGCGCCTGCAACTCATTGCCGAAGAGCTGTTCATCAATACCGTCGATCATGGCCGCCCGGACCCCGAACGCAGTGTCGTCAGCCTGCGCCTGATCCGCCGGCAGGACAACATTGTGCTGCACTACGAGGATCGCGGCCTTCCCTTTGACCCGTCGTCCAGCCCCTTGCCCGCCGCCACGCCCGACGTCCCCGGCGGCATGGGCATCCGCCTGATCCGTGGCCTGAGCCGCGAAATACGTTACCGCCGGGAAGACGAACACAACGTCGTCGAACTCGTCCTGCGCCCAGCCACCGATCAGACGCCCTGACGCAACGCCGCCAGCGGCGGCACGCCAAGCAGGCTGCGCATGCCCAGCCAGCCGACAAGCGTCGTGAATACGGCGCAGCCGAGCGCGGCGAGCAGCGGCGACGCCAGCGAAAACTCGGGCGCCAGCTCGAACACCTGGCGTGCCAGCAGCTGGCCGACCGCCGCCGCGCCGAGCGCGGCGATCAGGCCGGCGAGTCCGCCGACCGCCGCCAGTTCGACCAGCAGCGCGCCGCGCAATTGCTCGCGGCGGGCGCCGAGCGCGCGCATCACCGCCAGTTCGAAGCGCCGCTCGTCGATCGCCGAGAGGAAGGCGGCGTAGAGCACGACGGCGCCGGCGGCGAGAGTGAACAGGAAAACCAGCTGGACGGCGCCGACGACCTGGCCGACGACGCCATGAATCTGCGCCAGCACCGCATCGATGTCGATCACCGTCAGGTTGGGAAAGGCCTCGACCAGTTGCGCCGCCGCCTGGCGCCGCTCGGCCGGCAGGTGGAAGCTGGTGATGTAGCTGGCCGGCGCGTCGTCGAGCACGCCGGGCGGCGTCAGGACGAAGAAATTGACGCGCATCGAATCCCAGTCGAGGCGGCGCAGGCTGCTCACCGCGACGCTCTTCTCGACACCGGCGACGCTGAACAGCAGGCGGTCGCCGAGCGCGATGCCGAGCGTCTTGGCCAGCCCGGCCTCGACCGAGGCTTCCTGGCCCGGACCGGCGAACCAGCGGCCACCGACGATCTCGTTGCCGGCCGGCAGATCGCGCCGCCACGACAGGTTGAACTCGCGCTCGACCAGGCGCTGGGCGCGCTCGTCGTCGGGAAAGTCGGCGGCACTGGCCGGGCGCTCGTTGATCCTGAGCAGCCGCGCCCGCACCATCGGCGCCAGCTCGGCGGCGATGCCCTGCCCGGCCAGCCAGTCGGCCAGCGCCTGGCGCTGTTCGGGCTGGATGTTGATGATGAAGCGGTTGGGCGCATCGGCCGGCAGCGATTTCTGCCAGGCATCGACCAGTTCGAGCCGGGTCACGCCAAGCAGCAGCAGGGCCATCAGGCCGATGCCCAGTGCCACGATCTTCAGCGTGTTGGCGGCGCCGTGCCGGGCCAGCGTCGCCAGTCCCTGGCGCCAGCCGAAGCCGGCGCCGCCGCGCAGCCGGCCGGCGATGCGGACAACGCTCCAGGCGAGCCCCCAGAACAGCGCCAGCGCGCCGCTGAAGCCGGCGACGGCGAACAGGCCGAGGCGCAGGTCGCCGGCGGCGCGGACGATCAGCATGGCAAGCAGTGCAAAGCCGAAAGCGTAGCCGAGCACAGCCAGCGGCGCCGGCGGCCCGAGTTCGCGGCGCAGCACGCGCAGCGTCGGCACCCGCGCCAGTTGCAGCAGCGGCGGCAGCGCGAAGCCGAAGAGCAGCACGCCGGCGACCAGAGCCCCTTCGCCGAGCGGAGCGGCGCCCGGCAGCGGCAGCTCGCCGGCGATCAGCCCGGCCATTGCCGAGACCAGCGCGAAATGCGCGGCAAAGCCGAGGCCGGCGCCGAGCGCCGCGGCCAGCGCCGCCAGCCAGAAAAAGGACAGTGCATGCAGGCGCAGCAGCCGGCCCTGGGTCATGCCCAGACAGCGCAGCACGGCGCAGGCGTCGAGGTGGCGCTGCATGTAGCGGCGGGCGGCGAGCGCCACGGCGATGGCCGAAAGGATCACGGTCAACAGCGTTGCGAGGCCCAGAAAACGCTGCGCCTTGTCGAGCGCGTTGCGGATTTCCGGGCGGGCGTTTTCGATGCCTTCGAGGCGCTGCCCGCGCCCCAGCCGCGGCTCGGCCCAGGCCCGCCATTGCGCCAGCGCCGCCGCCTCGCCGGCGACCAGCAGGCGGTAGCGGACGCGCGCACCGAACTGGATCAGGCCGCTGCCGGCGATGTCGTCGAGGTGCATCAGCAGGCGCGGCTGCATCGCGAAGACGTTGAAACTGCGATCGGGTTCGCGGGTGAGCACGGCGCTCACCGGCAGCTGCAGCTGGCCGACGCCGAGCGGCGCGCCGGGTTCAAGTGCGAGCAGGCTGAACAGGCGCTCGTCGGCCCAGGCGTTTTTTGGCTGCGGGCCGCCGTCGACCGCGAGATCCGGCTGCCCCGGCGCGGCGGCGGTGTGCAGGCGGCCGCGCAGCGGGTAGCCGGCGCCGACCGCCTTGATCTCGACCAGTTCCGCCCGGCCATTGGCGAAAACCATGCTTGGGAAGACCAGCGTCTGCGTCGTGCGCAGGCCGCGGCGCCCGGCCTCTGCAGCGAGTTCGGCCGGCAACGGCTGGTCGGCGGCGACCACCAGGTCGGCGCCGAGCATCTGCCGCGCCTCGCCTTCTAGCCCCCGGCCGACCCGGTCGGCGAGAAAGCCGACGGCGCTGACCGCGGCGACGGCAATGGTCAGCGCCGCGAAAAGCAGGCGCAGCTCGCCACCGCGCAGTTCGCGGCGCAGCATGCGCCAGGCCAGCGTCAGGTTCACTGCAGCTCCCGGATGCGCTGCACCGCTTCCTCAACGCGGCGCACGGCGATCACCTCCATGCCCGGAATCGCCTGGCGCGGCCGGTTGGCCTCGGGGATCAGGGCGCGGGTGAAGCCGAGCTTGGCGGCCTCCTTCAGACGCTCCTGGCCGCGCGGCGCGGGGCGGATTTCACCCGCCAGACCAACTTCACCAAAGACTATAAGTTTCTCCGGCAACGCCTTGTTTTTCAACGAAGACGTGATCGCCATGATCACCGCCAGATCGCCTGCCGGCTCGCCGATCTTGACCCCGCCGACGGCATTGACGAAGACGTCCTGGTCGAAGCAGACGATGCCGGCGTGGCGGTGCAGCACCGCCAGCAGCATCGCCAGTCGCTGCGCATCGAGGCCGACGGTCAGCCGGCGCGGGTTGCCGTGCGCGGTGTCGACCAGCGCCTGGATTTCCACCAGCAGCGGCCGCGTCCCCTCCTGCGTCACCATCACGCAGGAGCCGGCGACCTCCTGGCCGTGCTGCGACAGGAACATCGCCGACGGATTGCTGACGCCCTTGAGGCCGCTCTCGGTCATCGCGAAGACGCCGAGCTCATTGACCGCGCCGAAGCGGTTCTTGACCGCGCGCACCAGGCGGAAGCTCGAATGCGTGTCGCCCTCGAAATAGAGCACGGTATCGACCACGTGTTCGAGCACGCGCGGTCCGGCCAGCGCGCCTTCCTTGGTCACGTGGCCGACCAGGATGACGGTGATGCCGGCCTGCTTGGCCAGCCGCGTCAGCTGCGCCGCGCATTCGCGCACTTGGGCGACCGAACCCGGGGCGCTGGAAAGCTGGTCCGACCATAGCGTCTGGATCGAGTCGATCACCGCCACCTGCGGCTTTTCCGCCTGCAGCGTGGCGAGGATGCGTTCCAGGTTGATCTCGGCCATCAGCGGCAGGCTGCCGCTATCGACGTTGAGGCGGCGGGCACGCAGCGCCACCTGCTGACCGGATTCCTCGCCGGTGACGTAGATCACCTTGTGCGCCAGCGACAGGTGGGCCAGCGCCTGAAGCAGCAAGGTGCTCTTGCCGATGCCGGGGTCGCCGCCGATCAGCACGACGCCGCCGGCGACCAGGCCGCCGCCGAGCGCCCGGTCGAACTCGCCGATGCCGGTCGGGATGCGGTCGGCCTCACGGGCTTCGATGTCGGCCAGGTTCTGCAGTTTCGCCGCTGGCGCCAGCGCCTCGAAGCGGTGCTTGCCGGGCTGCTCGGCGAGCGTCTCGACCAGCGTGTTCCAGGCGTTGCAGCCGGGGCACTGGCCCTGCCATTTCGGGCTGCTTGCCCCGCATTCGGTACAACTGTAGAGCGTCTTGGTCTTGGCCATTTATTGCCCGTCGACCGTGACCGGCACGCGCGGCGCAACGGCGCAGAAGAGTTCGTAGGAAATCGTGCCGGCGGCGGCGGCCACCGCGTCGGCCGGAACATGGCCAGCCTCGCCAGGCCCCCACAGCGTCACCGGGCTGTCGATGCCGGCGTCGGGAATGTCGGTGAGGTCGCAGGCGAGCATGTCCATCGACACCCGGCCGACGGTGCGCGTCAGCTTGCCGGCGACGGCGATCGGCGTGCCGCTCGGCGCCGAGCGCGGGTAGCCGTCGGCGTAGCCGCAGGCGACGATGCCGATGCGCATCGGTTGCTCGGCGGTGAAGCTGCCGCCGTAGCCGACGCGTTCGCCGGTGGCGATCGACTGCACGCCGATGATCCGGCTTTCCAGGCTCATCGCCGGCTGCAGCCCGAATTCGGCGGCGGTCTGGTCGGCGAACGGGCTGGCGCCGTAGAGCATGATCCCCGGCCGCACCCAGTCGCCGTGCGCTAGCGGATGGCGCAGGATGGCGGCGGAATTGCCGAGGCTGACCGGACCGTGCCAGTCGCCGGCCAGCGCCCGGAAGCGTTCGAGCTGCCAGAGCACGCCGCGCGCGCCGTCGGCTTCGGCGAAATGGGTCATCAGCGTCAGGTTGAGCGCCGGAATCTTCTTCAGGCTCTCCCAGGCCTGCGGCAGCGTCGCCGCGTCGAAGCCGAGGCGGTTCATGCCGCTGTTGATCTTCAGGTAGAGGCTGAGCGGCCGGTCGGCGCGGGCGTGCGCAGCGAGCATCTCGATCTGCTCGCGGCAATGCACGGCGCTGTGCAGGCCGTAGTCGACGACGCGGCGGGCGTCGGTCTCGCCGAAGATGCCCTCGAGCAGCAGGATCGGCTGGCGCACGCCGTGCTCGCGCAGGAGCACCGCGTTTTCGCATTCGAGCAGGGCGAAGCCGTCGGCCTCGTCGCGCAGCGCCTCGACGGCGCGCAGCTGGCCGTGGCCGTAGGCGTCGGCCTTGACCACCGCCCAGGCCCAGGCGTCGGGGGCGCAGGCCTTGGCGATGCGGTAGTTGGCGAGAATGGCGGCGGGCCGGATGCGGGCGCGGATCGGTCGGGAGGTGTTCATGCAGCCTGTTCCTTGAGCTTGCGGCGGGCGAAATCGATGAAAGTAGACAGCAGCTTCGACTGGAAGCGGTCCTGCGGATGCACCAGATAAAGACTGCGCTTGAGTGGTGGTGAAAGCGGAATGCCGAGCAGTTCGCCGAGGCGGATTTCCTTGGCGACGACGGCGCGCGAGACGATGGCGAAACCCAGCCCGGTGGACACCACGCCCTTGAGCGCTTCCGGGCTGCCCAGCTCCATTTGTGTCTTGAGCGACTCCGGCTTGACGCCGTGATCGCGGAAATAGGCGTCGGTGATCGCCCGCGTCCCCGACCCCGGTTCGCGCGAGATGAATTCGTAATCGGCAAGATCGGCCGGCTGCAGCGCCTTGAATTCGGCCAGCGGGTAATCCGGCACGCAAACCACCTGCAGCTCGTCCTCGCAGCAGATCTGGCTGCTCAGCCCGGAAAGCCTGGCCGGCGCCTCGATCAGGCCGACGTCGAGACTGTGCTCGGCGACCCTGCTCTCGATGCTCTCCGAATTGGCAACGATCAGCCGCGCCCGCACCTGCGGGTAGAGCGCGTTGAACTCGCCGAGCACGCGCGGCAGCATGAACTCGGCGATCGTCGTGCTGGCGCCGACCAGCAGCGGCCCGCGCATCTCGCCGGTGAGTTCGGCGACGCGGGTGTCCATCTCGTCGGACAAGGCGAGGATTTTCTGCGCATATTCGAGCACCAGTTCGCCGGCGGGGGTCAGGTCGATGCTGCCGTGACGGCGTTCGAACAGGCGCGTCGAGTACTGCTCCTCAAGCTGCCTGATCTGGAAGGTGACCGCCGGTTGCGTCATGAACAGCGCGTCGGCGGCGCGGGTGAAACTGCGGTGTTTGGCTACGGCATGAAAAACCTGTAGTCGCCGATCAGCCATGGTTCGGCTCCAGTCTGCGCAAAGACCGCTATTCAACCACACTCGCCCGGGAATGAATAATCCCGCAGACGACCCGACGGCCGTCTGCGGGATTTCGGCGGCGCTACGGCTTACTGCAGCGGCGCGCCCTGCCCCGCCTGCTGCCTGGCCTGCTCGCGCTGCTGCAGGAACACTGCCTCAAAATCCACCGGCTGGATCATCACCGGCGAGAAGCCGGCGCGGGTGCTCAGGTCGGCAAGCATTTCCCGGGCATAGGGCAGCAGGATGTTCGGACAGGCGACGCCGAGGATGGCGTCGCGCTGATCGAGCTTGACGTTGCGGATGACGAAGGAGCCGCCTTCACTGACGACGCCCTTGAAGACCTCGGTTTCTCCCTGCTTGGCGGTGGCGACGACGGTCAGCACGACCTCGAAGACCTCGGCGCTGACTTGGCGGCTGGCGCTGTTGATGTTCAGGCCGACGTCGTAACGCCGGCTGTCAGAATAAACCTCAGGCGCATTGGCGACCTGGAAGGAAATGTCCTTCAGGTAGATACGCTCGATGCCGAACTGCGGCTGCAAATTCCCCTGCTCCATCTGTGTTCCCCAATCATGATGCAATTCACCGCCGGCGGAATGCCGGCGATTTTCGATAATCCTTGCGCCTGTGGCGCCCTGCCAGAACTCAGCGGTTCTTGAACGCCTTGAAGAAGTTGTCCATCATTTCGTTCGGGAAACCCGCGGCATTGGTTGGCCGCAGATCGTCCATGTTGGCGTTGAACTGCTGCGTCGTCTCGCCCTTCTGCATGGCCTGGTGGGCATCCAGTTGATCGTCGATCGAACGCTTGATGTTGTTCATGTTCTCGACCATCGAATTGACTGCTCCCTGAACACCGCCAATGACCAGGCTGGCGTTGGTGGGACCAGAAATGTTGTACCCCGGCACGCCTTCGTTGAAGCTCGCCGTCGACGACGACTGCATCGTGTTGCAGCTATCCAGGCTTTGCTGGATGGACGCGATGATTTCCTTGGGATCAAGCATGATTCACCTCCGTTAAATTCAACAACTCGTTAGGGGCTGTTCACATTTACGGAACTGTGTTTACATCCTGTCTTTTGGATACAAGACATGGATCGCCGAATGCTCACCGATGACCAGTGGTCACGCATAGCGGATTTTCTGCCTGGGAAGGCCACAGACAGAGGACGCACGGCAGCGGATAA
>NZ_JBKJAD010000069.1:0-553 GCF_048146105.1 Azonexus caeni | reverse complement strand
CGGAACGACGATAGCGTTGGGATGAGAAAATGCTGAAAGCGTGACAGCGGGTAGGCGAGATGACAAAGCAAGCGAGCTTTTCTGAACTGGAATATGCGGCGAAGAAGAAGCAGACGCGGCGGGACCGGTTTCTAGCGGAGATAGAAGCGATCACCCCGTGGGCGGAACTGGAGCGGACGATCACGCCGTTCTACCCGAGTTCGGGAGGTCGTGGTCGCCCGCCCATTGGGCTGACCCGGATGCTGCGCATGTACGTAGCGCAGCAGTGCTTCGGGCTCTCGGACGAAGGCGTCGAAGATGCCCTGTACGACAGCCAGGCCATTCGGCGCTTTGTCGGGATCGACCTGGCGCGGGAAGCGGCACCGGATGCTACGACCTTGCTCAAATTCCGCCGTCTGCTGGAAGCGCACCAACTGACCGAATCCATCTTCAATACCATCAACGCGCATCTGGCCGAGAAAGGTCTGTTGCTGCGTGAAGGCACGATAGTCGATGCCACCCTGATCGCCGCGCCACCCTCGACCAAGAACCGGGAAGGGAAACGGGATGAAGA
>NZ_JBKJAD010000068.1:0-585 GCF_048146105.1 Azonexus caeni | reverse complement strand
ACTGTGCTTCGTCCAGGCCATCGACGTCCGTCACCAGCAGCGTGCCGGTGTCGGTCAGGTTCGGGTTCGACGCATCTTCCGTCACCGCACCCTTGTCCTTGCCGCTCACTTCGGCGCCGTCATTGGTGCCGGTGATCGTCACCACGATGTCGTGCGTCGTCCCGTCCACCGTCTTCACGGTGAAGGTCTCGATCTTGGTTTCGCCTTCGCCCAGGTACTGCACGTCGGCGTTCGCCACCGTGTAGGTCCAGTCGCCGGTCGCCGTGATCGTCAGGCCGCCCAGCGCACCGGCGCTGGCAACGATGCCCGTGGTCTGGAACTGGGCTTCGTCCAGGCCATCGACGTCCGTCACCAGCAGCGTGCCGGTGTCGGTCAGGTTCGGGTTCGACGCGTCTTCCGTCACCGCACCCTTGTCCTTGCCGCTCACTTCGGCGCCGTCATTGGTGCCGGTGATCGTAATCACCACGTCGTGCGTCGTCCCGTCCACCGTCTTCACGGTGAAGGTCTCGATCTTGGTTTCGCCTTCGCCCAGGTACTGCACGTCGGCGTTCGCCACCGTGTAGGTCCAGTCGCCGGTCGTCGTGA
>NZ_JBKJAD010000067.1:0-608 GCF_048146105.1 Azonexus caeni | reverse complement strand
GGTTAGAGCGCGGGGTGTGGCCGCCAAATGTTAATCGACCTCTCGTCCACCCTCTCCCACCCGCACATCATCGCCCATCGCGCGGCTTTCATGTTCGGGGGCGAGACTCTGAATCATGATGGTTAGGCCACACAAGAATGCCGAAGACGCTATCCACCTACCTGAAAGCGCGAAGTCTCGTATCCATTCGTCGGCGCGACGTCGACGATTATGGGATTCAAGGCTTCTTGGTGGGTCTGTCCGAAAGCCTGTTGGCTATCGAATACGTCTACGATTTTCAGATAGACGGGCTCATGGTCCTACGTCGGTCGGACATAACGGAAGTCAAGCGAACGGGGACTGATGAGTTCCAAGAGAGCATCCTGAAACAGGAAGGAATTCGACCCGGAGCGCAAACCCCAATGCCCCTGGAACTGAGCGGCTGGAGACCACTAATTCAGCAACTTGCCGAGCACTATCCCCTAATGATTCTGGAGCGTGAGCTAGGGGCTGTTCACATTTGCGGAATTGTGTTTACATCCTGTCTTTTGGATACAAGACATGGATCGCCGAATGCTCACCGATGACCAGTGGTCACGCATAGCGGATTTTCTGCCTGGGAAGTCCAC
>NZ_JBKJAD010000066.1:0-633 GCF_048146105.1 Azonexus caeni | reverse complement strand
AATGGCTAAGGAAAAATTCGAGCGTACCAAGCCGCACGTCAACGTTGGCACGATTGGTCACGTTGACCACGGCAAGACGACGCTGACCGCTGCGATCACCACGGTGCTGTCCGCCAAGTTCGGCGGCGCGGCGAAGAAGTACGACGAAATCGACGCGGCGCCGGAAGAAAAGGCCCGTGGTATCACGATCAACACCGCGCACGTCGAATACGAAACCGCCAACCGTCACTACGCCCACGTTGACTGCCCGGGCCACGCTGACTACGTCAAGAACATGATCACCGGTGCCGCCCAGATGGACGGCGCGATCCTGGTCTGTTCCGCTGCTGACGGCCCGATGCCGCAAACCCGCGAGCACATCCTGCTGGCCCGTCAGGTCGGCGTGCCGTACGTTCTGGTGTTCATGAACAAGTGCGACATGGTTGACGACGCCGAGCTGCTCGAGCTGGTCGAAATGGAACTGCGCGAGCTGCTCTCCAAGTACGACTTCCCGGGCGACGACACGCCGATCATTCACGGTTCGGCGCTCAAGGCCCTTGAAGGCGACCAGTCCGAAATCGGCGAACCGTCGATCTTCCGCCTGGCCGATGCGCTGGACTCCTACATCCCGACGCCGGAACGTGCGGTTGACCA
>NZ_JBKJAD010000065.1:0-776 GCF_048146105.1 Azonexus caeni | reverse complement strand
GCTGAAACGTTTCGGCTATTGGCCCGAAACCGCAGCCGCCTAGCCAGACCGGTCTTCTCCTCGCTATCCCGCCTACCCGGCAGGGAGCTACATCATCGCCCATCGCGCCGGGGCTTTCACGGTAACGTTGTAAATCACCGGACGCAGGCAAGCGCAGCTTGCCGGAGGTCCGGTGGATTGGAATGTTGGGCGTCATTCGAGAACAAGCACCTTTCCACCACCACGCTCGAATTCGGAGCGAGTGGTTCGGGACGCTTCAGATGCCAACGATTCATGGCCAAGAATGTCTCTAAAAAGAAGCCTTGGTGGTTGATACGACTTTCGAAACTCTTGAAAAGTTGTTCCTTGAATCATTGGGGATGATTGCTCGACGCGGGCTAACCAAGCACACCGGAGGTCGGTTCGTCCAAGGGCCGCATTTATGCGGCTTTCGACTTGCAAATAGCCATCATGGCCCTGTGCAATTGCGTGATGTTCGGCTGCGGTGGTCTGGGTAACAACAATTTCTGGCTTATCAATGCTGGTGAGCGAAACCCACCCAGCAGTAACCATGTCAGTGTCGCCGGAGAATTGAACAATTGGAAACTGGTGTGAAGTTGCTTGCGACTGCAACCAAACGATCGTGTCGTAGATGGTGTTCATGACGCCCAACGAATAGCGTTTATCCGCCGACGCGGACGAGTTTGAAGAAGGTGTGAAGTCATATCGGCGGATAAACCTCGTTGGACTGGACCGCCGGACGGGCGATGGTTATGGGGATTGTAAGGAGGGCTTTT
>NZ_JBKJAD010000064.1:0-1011 GCF_048146105.1 Azonexus caeni | reverse complement strand
ATGTTCCCGAGTCAGAAGAGGAGAAGGACATGAGCACACTCAGACAGCGGATGACCGAGGCGATGGTTCTACGGGGCTTTGCCCAGCGGACCCAAGAGACTTACCTGAACTGTGTCAGCAAGCTCGCAAAACACTACGGGCGATCACCGGATACGCTCGACACGGCGGCCATCCAGGCCTATTTGCTGCACCTGATCACCGAACGGAAACTCGCTTACGCCAGCGTCAATCAAGCGGTCTGCGCCATCCGCTTTCTCTTTGCCGTCGTTCTCGGCCAACGCGATACCGCCTTCGAGATTCCGATGGCCAAGGTGCCCCAGCGCCTGCCGCAGATACTCACGCGTGAAGAAGTCAGCCATCTGCTCGCCCACAGCCGCGACATTCGCGCCCGGACCTTGCTGACCACGACCTACGCCGCCGGCCTACGTTTGTCCGAAGTTTGCACCCTGCAGCTGACCGACATCGAATCCTCGCCCGAACGCATGTGTCTCAAAGTGCGCCAGGGCAAGGGCGGCAAGGATCGCTACACCTTGCTTTCACCCCGCCTACTGGAAATCCTGCGCCTGTACTGGCAGGCTTGCCGTCCGAGAGGGTGGCTCTTTCCCAACCGGGCCGGCAACGGCCCGATTGACCACTCAACAGTACAGCGCAGTTACCATGCTGCCCGCGAAGCGGCCGGCATTGAACACGGTGGCGGCATTCACTCATTGCGCCACGCTTTTGCCACGCATCTGCTGGAAGCGGGTGTCGATCTTCACACCATTCAGCGCCTGCTGGGCCATGGCCATGTCGGCACGACCATGCGCTACTTTCATCTGGCCCGAAGCCATCTGACCGGCACCACTTCCCCGCTTGAGTTGCTGACACTCGGCTAAGGTCTGTGGCCCCGGCCGGCCTGGCCGAGGTGCTGTCCGCCTTCGGTCCGGCCTATCTCGCCAGCCATGAACTGCCGCGTGGCGCGGCCAAGGTCTGGCGGGCCATTCTTGCCTGCCGTACCGCAGCGCTCGGCGG
>NZ_JBKJAD010000063.1:0-1060 GCF_048146105.1 Azonexus caeni | reverse complement strand
TAATGCCGTTCAGTTAGCGCTGAACGGCATTTTCTTTTTTGCGCAAGCGCTTGTAAACATTAGAGAAGGCTGTTAACTTCCGGCTCGATGCTTTCGAGCCAACTTCACGCGACGACAGAGGTTCTGCCGGTAGCCGGCCTTGACCGGTTGGCGGAGCATTTGCCGATGGCGTGGATTGAGCAGGCGCTCGATGCGACGGGGGCAGCCAGCATTCGGCGTCGGCGCCTGCCGGCGGAGCAAGTTGTATGGCTGGTCATTGCTCTGGCACTTTATCGGCACCAGTCAATGCCTGAGGTATTGGCCACGCTGGATTTGGCCCTGCCGTGTGCTGCGGAGCGCACCGTCAGCAAGAGTGCCGTGACCCAGGCCAGGCAACGCCTGGGGGTGGCGCCCCTGGAGCAGTTGTTTGGCCAAACCGCACGCGCCTGGTGCCGGCAGGACGCCGAGCGCCACACCTGGCAGGGGCTGTCGCTCTGGGCCATGGATGGTACGACGTTTCGCACGCCTGACAGTGCCGGCAACCGGGCGCACTTTGGCGCCCAGGCCTACGCGAGCGGCAAGATCGCCAGCTACCCGCAAGTACGTGCCGTCAGCGTCACGGCTATTCCCACCCACCTGGTGTCGGATATCGCCTTTGGCGAGTACGGCCAGAACGAGATGCTGTACGCCAAGACGCTGGTCGAAGGCATCGCCGATCATTCCCTGACCGTCTTCGACCGCGGCTTTCTCTGTGCCGAAATTCTGCTGGGGCTGACCCTGGCGGGCCACGAGCGTCACTACTTGATCCCCGCCAAATCCAACACGAAGTGGGAAGTGCTTTCAGGCACCGCAGACGATTGCCTCGTCCGCATGCGGGTTTCGCCCCAGGCCCGCGCCAAGGCGCCCGAGTTGCCTGAGCACTGGATCGCCCGGGCCGTGCGGATGCTCTCCGCTAATGGGAAACAGCGGATTCTCCTGACTTCCCTACTAGATCGTCAGCGTTTCAAGGCCGACGCGCTGGCCGCGTGCTATCGGCGCCGCTGGGAGATCGAAACCAGCTATCGCGAACTCAAGCAGTCCA
>NZ_JBKJAD010000062.1:0-1081 GCF_048146105.1 Azonexus caeni | reverse complement strand
TACCGATACCACCCACACCGCCAAAGCCAGCTTGCGCCTCAAGCGTAAAGCTGCCGCCTGGGATGATGAGGTCAGAATGAACATGCTCGGACTCAGACCATTATGCTAGGCGAGTGCGGAGCCCCTGGCAGATGCGAAGGGGCGCGCATTATCTGATTTGGACATTCCGTTGGGGTTTTTCATATCTTGAGTAAACTCACGAACCCCGCTAATTTCTAGGTCGTCATATATGGCTTGCGTGTATCGGTTCAATTCAGGATTCGGAATCCGCAGTGTGACTTTCATCCGAGTCACTCTCTCGAATGACATAAACAAACCCACTATGCCGTTCTTTTCAGGAACGGGTTCAAGTTCGATAGTTGACCCTCGTTCCAAGCGAAAAGCCGCAGAACCGAGTATTTGTTGTAGAAAATCTTTCCAAGCAGTTTGGGACAAGTCGCCTGTATGTTCGACAGCAACCAAGTGGCGAGATAAGTCAAAGAAACACACCGCTGTACTTGCAAGTGGTGGATTCAAAGACGAAGTTCCAACAGACATGCCGTCGTCAGTAACGATAACTCCATCTCTTTCAAGAACGCTTCGAGCAAGAATTACATGAAGAAGTTCTCGGTTGTTTGAATCTCGTAAATCTCGATATTCCCGAAGGCTCCATTTGAAAATGGCAGAACGAGTTTTTTGAATCTGATCTTGTTCATATTCAGTAGCAACTTGTAGAAGCATTCTAATATCATCGTCTGTGCGAAGGCGCTGGATATTAGGTCGCAGGAAAAGGTCTGCCCTGTCTTCGATGTTTAGTCGAAATAGATCGAACGAGTATCGGCGTGACATTTGTGTTCCTTTCGGGGGGGCTGAAGCATCGGCCAATGCGATGGATAAAGATGATGACATGGAGATTGTAACCGTCATCAATACAATTTCATAAACTGCAACTGAAAGGAGGCGTCGTGTTTTTAAGGAGACGCTGATTTATTCCGATTTCCGGAACGACGATAGCGTTGGGATGAGAAAATGCTGAAAGCGTGACAGCGGGTAGGCGAGATGACAAAGCAAGCGAGCTTTTCTGAACTGGAATATGCGGCGA
>NZ_JBKJAD010000061.1:0-1154 GCF_048146105.1 Azonexus caeni | reverse complement strand
GCATCAAGCCCCTGCTGACGGTTTCTCCAACGGATGGCCAGACCATTCTCGGAAGGCTTCGCCCTGCGGCCTACCCAGTGATTCCCGAGCAGCTACGCAAGCATGATCGAGCCGGTTTGCTTCTCCCAAATCCTCTCTCCGCAATGCCTGGCGCGCACCAATCCACCGCCTTGTTTCATGCCATCCGATTGACTTCGGAAAAGCCCTCCTTACAATCCCCATAACCATCGCCCGTCCGGCGGTCCAGTCCAACGAGGTTTATCCGCCGATATGACTTCACACCTTCTTCAAACTCGTCCGCGTCGGCGGATAAACGCTATTCGTTAGGCCTTCCATGCGATCGCGCAAAAGTTCTCGCCAACTTACAGCCGCGGACGACGAGTCCGCCAATTTTCCACCAACGGAAGTTGTCCGCGAAATTAATCGATTGCTGAATGCTCGGCTAGCGCACGGGCGCGCCCAAAGAAAAGCGATCCAGCACAACCTCGAAGCCGGACAAATTGCTGAGAACGTTTTTCGCCAAGTTCTTCGGCAAACGCTTCCCTTTCGTTTTGGTGTCGCGAAGGGGAAATTGGTAAGCGCTGAAGGGAATATGTCACGCCACTTGGATGTCATTGTCTACGACGCACTCAATTGTCCGGCTCTCTTTATTGACGAAAACGACAATCAGATTCTCCCCGTGGAGGGCGCTTACGCAGTTATTGAAGTGAAATCAACAACGTCAAAATCTGTTCTTGAGGAGGCGTTTGAAGAACTGGCATCGGTCGACAAAATCCATCCTGGCGTTGTCTGCTCAACAAATGAACTTGTTGACTACGTGCCACCCATCTTAAAAATTTTCTCCTTTGAGGACTCTCGGAGTCTTGATGCAATTCATGAGAATTTCGTTGAACTAAATCAGCGATATCCACGAAAATTTAGCGCCTCTGCGTATAGCAAGAAATCTCCCGGGTCAAAGGACATGACTGGCGAGCACTACATGGTTAGCTCAATCACCATTGCCGAGCGGGGAACTGTGTATCACATGCTAGCAGCCTGTCGGACTTGAGGCGACCTGGCTGCTGAAATTGAGCTTGGATGGCCGAGATTTGGTGATTTTTATCTGGAAGCGCACGATTTTCCCTTGTTTTTGCTACTGCGGACGCAATACGGCC
>NZ_JBKJAD010000060.1:0-1185 GCF_048146105.1 Azonexus caeni | reverse complement strand
ACTTTCGTCTTTTGGACGGACGAAATGCGCCATGGAAGCTTCAGTCTGATGGATTGCCTTGATGAGCTTGAAGACCCGCGAGAAACCAGTAATGGAACGCTCTACGATTTCCGGGAGCTGCTGGTGATCGCCATCTGCGCCAGCCTTTGTGACATGGATACCTGTGAGGATTTTTCCTTCTGGGCAGAGGCGCGCCAACCCTGGCTGAAGAAGTTTCTGACGCTGAAGAATGGCATCCCGTCTTCGGCGACCTTCTACCGTCTGTTTCGGGCGTTGGATCCCAAACAGTTCGAAGCCTTCTTTCGCCGCTGGGTGAGTCAGATCGTGCCGGCGGCCGCGCCGCCGGGCCAGATGGCGATCGATGGTAAGACGATTCGCGGTTCGGTCGATGGGGTACGCCGACCGGCGCACATCGTCAGTGCCTTCTCCACCGACCTGGGCATTGTCTTTGGCCAAGAACGCGTTGAGCAGAAGAGCAATGAGATCACCGCCATTCCGGAACTGCTCGAAGCCCTGTATGTAAAAGGCTTTCTGGTCAGCATCGATGCCATGGGCTGCCAGAAGGAGATTGCCCGGAAGATCATCGACAAGGGCGGCGACTACCTGTTGATGGTCAAGGGCAACCAGCCTACCTTGCTGGAAAAAGTTAGCGCCGCCTTCAGTACGGAACTCCGTTCCGACATGCCGCGTTTCGAGCATCTGGATACCAGCCACGGGCGTGTGGTGAGTCAATTGACTTGGACGGCGCCAGCCACTGAGGCCGCCATCGACTGGCAGGAATGGCACCAGTGCAAAACCATCGCCATGGTGGCCTCGTTGCGTCAGGTGGGGAGCAAAACCAGTGATCTTGAACAGCGCTATTACATCTCGTCGCGAGAGCTGACGCCCGAAGCGATGGCCAAGGCCATCCGTGAGCACTGGGCGGTGGAAAACAAGCTTCACTGGATACTCGATGTCAATTTCAGCGAAGACGACTGCATGGTCAAGAAAGACAATGCACCGGAAATCCTCTCGCTGATCCGTCGTGTCGTCATCAATATGCTCAGCCTGGACACGACACAACCTTCGTTCACCAAAAAGAAACTCAGCAAGCGCCAGAAGCGCAAGTTCGCCAATTGGGACGAGTCCATCATGCGCAGCATCCTCGGAATTCAACCATTATGATGTTCGAGTGCAAAGG
This sequence comes from Azonexus caeni, assembly GCF_048146105.1. Lineage (NCBI taxonomy): Bacteria > Pseudomonadati > Pseudomonadota > Betaproteobacteria > Rhodocyclales > Azonexaceae > Azonexus > Azonexus caeni. The sequence goes on along the minus strand of NZ_JBKJAD010000060.1, from coordinate 5 downwards.
CCCTG